>JBKHCS010000116.1:0-9545 GCA_046541715.1 Spirochaetaceae bacterium | reverse complement strand
CGGGAAGGCATCGAGAAGACCTACCGCTGGTTTCTGGAAAACCATCCCGAGGCTTGACAAACATCCGTATAGTAATTACAGTAATTACATGACCGCTCGTATCGTCCGCATCGGCAACTCGAAGGGCCTGCGTATTCCCGGCGAGATCCTCTCACTCTACGACCTCGAAGAAGGGTCCGTCGTTACTCTCGAGAAGCGTCGGGAAGGAATCCTTTTGAAGACAGATACGGTTAAAAGAACCAAATTGCCCTGGGACAAGGCCTACCGAGAGATGGCCCTCGAAGCCGCGGAAACCGGAGAGTGGACCGAATGGGACTCGGTGGCGGGAGACGGCGTTGAAGATTGAGCGTTACGGCGTCTACAGCGTGGATCTCGATTCTGTGGTCGGTAGTCAGATGGCCAAGACCCTTCCGGCAGTCGTCATCAGCGACGACCTTATGAACTCCCACCTCAATACGGTGGTCGTCTGTCCGATAACCGGCCGCCTTCACCCCCGGTGGCCCAGTCGCATCCAAACCGTCCTGAACGACCGCCCCGCGGAAATAGCGGTCGACCAGATACGAACCATCGACAAGAGACGCCTTCGTACCCCCATTGGTGCCCTCGAACCGCCCGTGGGGGAGACGATCCGCCATCTCGTTACCCTGATGTACGGCGTTCTGTCGGTTAGGACGGAAGATGAATAACCCCAATGGCCTCGCCCTGGCGCTCGGCATCGCGCTACTTTTGGTCTCCGGCGTCCTCCCGGCCCAGGAGCCCTTCTACCGGGACACCTCCCCGGAAATCATCGAGCTCCGCCGACTCTACAGCGAGGCGGGGAGGGTATTTCCCCAGGGGGCCACACCGATCAGCCGTTTGCGCCTCGCGGAGCTTGCTCTAGACCTCGAGGGCCCCGGGCCGGCGGCCCTCCGAGAGGCCCTCTCCCTCGACCGGTCCGTCGCCATCCGGGCTGCGGTCGACACCACCTTGGAGACCTACCTCGAGACCGGAGAACGGGAAGAGCCCTTCTACGATCAGTACGACCGGGTCGATCCCCTTACAGAAGTCCACCTCTCGGCCCAGACCGCCGGGGGACCGGCTCTCCACATGCGCTTCGACCTCCAACGGGAGTACCGGCAGAACACCTGGAGTAACGGTCCCTACCCGGAGTCGGGTAACCCGGTCCCCCTGGAAAACGACAACGTCCGGTGGGGCGTGGTCTACCTCCCCCTCTCCGGAGAGGACTGGAGCTTCGAGGCCGTCTTCGGCCGCCAACCGGTCCACCTGGGCCCATCTCCCCTCGGGTCCCTCGGACCGAGCAGGCGTCTTCCTTTCCTCGACGCCCTCCGGGTCAACCTGCATATCGGTGACCTCACCATGATCCACGTCGTTTCCCAGCTCGAGAATCGGTCTGCGCCCCTCGACACCGCCGTAATAGCCGACGACCCGGCCACTTACGGCTACGACATCAGCCGCATTCTCTTTAACACCCACTACTTCGAGTACGCCTTCGACCGACTTCGCCTCGGCATCGGCGCCTGGGTCCTCGCTTCCCGGCCGAACAACTACTTTCACCTAAACGACTACTTCCCGGTCTTCAGCTGGCACAACGCCGAGATCGAGCCGAAGAACATGTGCTTCCTAGGCGACGCCTCCTACGCCTTTCTCCCGGGGCTCGAAGGCTACGTCCAAATCGGCTTCGACGACCTCCGGGGCGGCGGCGTCGGGGTAGGGGACACCGACGTCCCGAGTATCGACGCCTACCTCGCGGGGGTCCGCTACTGGTCCTTCCTCGGCGAACGGCCGCTTTTCGGCTTCGCCGAGGTGGGCTACACCCACTATCTCTGGGGGAACTACCGGCACGACGTTGCCTTGAGCAAAGCCATCTATCGGCTGAACGTCGACAACGGTAACCAAACCCTGCCCCTCACATCTCCCTACGGCCCCGGGGTCGTCTGGTTTGCCGGAAGCGCGAGCCTCGCCGTAAGCGACGCCGTCCGGCTGACCCTCGACTGCGAGCTCCTCTCGGTGAACACCGAGGCCAACCTCTTTACCACACCCTACGACGAGGACGACACGGTCAAGAACGCCGACCGGGATATCCTCCAGCGGACGACCATCGAGGCCGCCTGGCGCCCCCTCGACAACCTCGAGTTGGCCCTCACTCCCGGCATCACGACCAACGAAAAGGATCTCCGGGGCGAGCTCGAGATTTCCGCCCGGAGTAGCTTTTCCACCGGAGGTACCAAATAGTGCTCCGCCCCCGCAGCCGCGCCCTTCTCCCGGCCCTCGTAACCACCCTCACAGTGTTAGCGCTGTTAACATCGTGTAAGACCGTCGATTTCGCCCCCCGCCCCCGGGGTCCCCGGGCCATGGCTCCCGACAGGGCCATCGAGGTCGTGGCGGCAACCGTCCCGGCCGGCGCTCCGGTTACCGAGATTCCCTTCCGCGCCGGGAACGCCACCCGCGTCTTCCAGGCGGCCCTCGACCGGGCCGCCCGCCGGACGGACCGCGCCGACGCCGAGAGCGGCCGCGCCGACGCCGCACCCCCGACCGTCATCGTCCCGAGCGCCGGTGCTCCCTGGGTCCTCGAGACCGTCCGGGTGCCCTCGGGCATCAGGCTGGTATTCGAGCCCGGTGCCGAAGTCCGGGCCCTCCGGGGCTCCTTCAAAGACACCGGACAGGTGCTCTTCGAGCTCCACGACGTCCATGACGTGGAGATTCTCGGCTACGGCGCCACCATCCGTATGTGGCGGGAGGACTACCAGGGTCGGGACTACGACCGGGGTCAGTGGCGCCACATCTTTTCCCTCAGGGGGGTCAACAACGTCCGGATTGCCGGCCTTACCCTCCTCGAAAGCGGAGGAGACGGGGTCTACGTCGGTCGCTCCGGTGCACAGAGCTACAGCCGAGACGTTCACCTCCTGGACCTCACCATCCGGGATCAGCACCGGCAGGGTGTCAGCGTTATCTCGGCGGAGAATCTGCTGATCGAGCGCTGCGTCCTCTCCGCGACCGGGGGACACCTCCCGATGGCGGGAATCGACTTCGAGCCGAACCGGGCCGACGAGCGCTTCGTCAACTGCGTGGTTCGCGATTCAATCATCACCGACAACGCCGGCGCCGGGGTTATGTTTCAGCTGCGACGATTCGACGAGACGACCCGCCCCTTCGACGTCCGTATCGAGAACACCCTCATATCCGGAAACGGCCTCGGGCTCTTGCTCCTCGGTACCCGGCAGGGAGCCCGGGGTTCCATCGAATTCACGAGCACCGATCTCTACGGCATCCGCTTCAAGGTGCCCTTGCGGGAGGTCGACCTAGGGATAAACGAGCAGTAAGCTGCAGATAAGGATAAAGCTATGGCAAAACAGATAACGGTCATCGGAACGGGATACGTTGGATTGGTCACCTCCGTCGGTCTTGCGGACTTCGGCAACTACGTAACCGGGGTGGACATCAACAAGTCGATCGTCGATAAGCTAAACCACGGCGAGCCGACCATTTACGAACACGGTTTGGAGGAGTACCTCGACCGGAATCTCCAGTCCGGGCGCCTCTCCTTTTCCACCGACGTCTCCGAAGCGGTCAAGAAATCCGACATCGTCTTTCTCGCCGTGGGAACCCCACCGAAAACCAGCGGCGAGGCGGACCTCTCCCAGATCCAGACCGCCGCCCAGGCGATCGCAGACAACCTTACCCGGTACACCGTCATCGTCACCAAGTCGACGGTGCCCGTCGGGACCAACCGGTGGATCAAAGGGCTTATCGAAGCGCGGAACCCCGAGGCGGCCTTCGACGTCGTCTCCAACCCGGAGTTTCTGCGGGAAGGCAAGGCCGTCCAGGACTTCTTTCACCCGGACCGCATCGTCCTCGGCTGCGAAACCGAGACCGCCAAGGAGTACCTCCAGGACGTCTACCGGGCCCTCAACCTTATCCACGTCCCCTTCGTCTGGTGTAACTTGGAGACGGCCGAGCTCATCAAGTACGCCAGCAACGCCTTTCTCGCGACCAAGATTACCTTTATCAACCAGATGGCGAACCTCGCCGAGGCGGTCGGCGCGGATATCCACACCATCGCCCGGAGCATGGGGATGGACGGCCGCATCAGCCCGAAGTTTCTCCACCCCGGACCCGGCTACGGCGGCAGCTGCTTTCCCAAGGACACCCGGGCCATTGCCTCCACCGGCGACAAGTACGGTGTCAACATGAGTGTCATCAAAGAGGTCATCGACGCCAACGAGTATCAGAAGACCCGGATGGCCGACAAGCTCAAAGGTCTCCTCGGTGACCTCGAAGGCAAGCCGATCGCGGTCTTGGGCCTTACCTTCAAGGCGGAGACCGACGACGTCCGTGAGTCCCCGGCTATCTCTATGGTCGAGAAGCTCGTCAGAGAAAAGGCCGTGGTCCATGTCCACGACCCGAAGGGGCTGGCCAACTTTCGCCTCCTCTTCGGCGACGGCCTCCACTACCACGAGAACGAGTTCGAAGCCCTCCACGACGTCGAAGCGATGGTGGTCATGACCGAGTGGAACGAGTACCGAAACCTCGATCTCCTCCGAGCCCGGGACGTCATGGCCGGGAACATCATCCTCGACACCCGGAACGTCATGGACGCCGACCGCGCCCGGGAGCTCGGCTTCGCCTATTCCGGGGTCGGGCGATAGACCGTCGCGCCGATCTTTACTATTTTCTCACCCGATGAGTAGCCACAGCACCGAGACCGCAACCGCCGGCCGGGGACCGGCTGCCGGCGCCGGCAAGTCCGTCCCCTTTACCAAGGATTTCCTCGAAGAAGTCACGACCAAGTATCCGACCCCTTTTCACATCTACGACGAGGCGGCCATCCGGGACAACGCCCGGAAGATGTACGAGGCTTTCGACTGGGTACCCGGGACCGACGGCAAGCCCGGCGGCTTCAAGAATTTCTATGCGGTAAAGGCCCTCCCGAACCCGCACATCCTCCGGATTGTCGCCGAAGAAGGAATGGGCTACGACTGCAGCTCCGGCAGCGAGCTGGCGCTTATGGAGCGCCTTGGGGTTTCCGGGGAGGAAATCGTGTTTACCTCCAACGATACCCCGGCGAAGGAGTACCGCCGTGCCGCCGACCTCGGGGCTATCATCAACCTCGACGACGTCTCTCACATTGGCTACCTCCACGAGCACGTCGGCATGCCCGAGCTCATCTGTATGCGCTACAACCCCGGCTCCCTCAAGAAGGGCAACGCCATTATCGGTCATCCCGAAGAGGCTAAGTACGGCTTTACGCGCAAGCAGATCATCGACGGCTACGCGAAGGCCCGGGACCTCGGTGCCAAGCGCTTCGGCCTCCACACGATGGTGGCATCCAACGAGCTCAACCCCGACTACTTCGTAGAAACGGCGGTACTCCTCTTCGAGTTGGCAGCGGAGATCAAGAAGCAGCTCGGCATTCGGATGGAGTTCGTCAATCTCGGAGGTGGGATTGGCATCCCCTACCGGCCGGAAGACAAGGCGGTGGACTACCGCTACGTATCCGACGGCATCAAGACGGCCTACGAGCGCATCATCGTCCCCGCGGGCCTCGACCCCTTAAGGATTGTCATGGAGAACGGCCGGGTTGTCACCGGGCCCTACGGCTATCTCGTCAGCCGGGTTCAGCACGTCAAGCGGACGTATAAGAGCTACCTCGGTCTCGACGCGACCATGGCCAACCTGATGCGTCCGGGCATGTACGGCGCCTACCATCACATCACGGTGATGGGGAAAGAGAACAATCCCCCGACGGAGCTCTACGACGTTACCGGCAGCCTCTGCGAGAACAACGACAAGTTTGCCATCGATCGCATGCTGCCTGAGGTGGAAGTGGGTGACTTAGTGGTTATTCACGAAACGGGGGCCCACGGCCATTCGATGGGCTTCAACTACAACGGAAAGCTCCGGAGTGGTGAGCTGTTGCTCCGCCCCGACGGATCGGTCATCCAGATCCGCCGCCCCGAAACCGAAGAGGACCTGTTCGCGACCCTCGATTTTCGGGCTCTGACGTAGACCTCCGGCCGTAGCTAGACTTCCAGCCCCCAGATCTCTCGCAGCTTGCCGAGAAAGTGTACCTCCGCGTCCTTGGCGTATCCATCACGAAGGGCAATGTAGCGTAGCCGGGAGAGAATCAGCTCCCGGGCCTCCGGGCGCGTTACCCCCGCCGCCTTTCGCCACAAAAAATCCTCCGCCTCGCTTTGCCGCATCTCTTCCTCGAAGGCCTCCAGCGCCTCATCCAGGTCATCGAACCTGTCTTCGTCCCGGATTGCGTCGACCCCGGCTATCTCTTCGTCGTCGACAACCCCGTCGATCAGGATTATCCCTTTAAGGCAGCCGGCGAAGAAGACCTTCTCTTCCCAGTACAGCTCGTCGATGGAAATCATGGTGTGGACCTCGGCTTAGGCGCGTCGCGCAGCGCTCTGCTTGCTCCGCGACTGCTCGTAGATGCTCTCTATGGCGTTTAAGAGCTTGCACTCGAGCTCTTCGCCGGTAATGCACGCGAGAAGCTCCCCCCGCATCGACTGGTTACGGACAATCGAGACAAGCGTCGAAAGAATGGAAAGGTAGTCGGTCTGGAGGTCGGGATGGTTGGCAACAATAAACAAGAGGTAGACCGGTTCACCGTCTATCGCGTGGAAATCGATGCCCTTCCTGGACACACCGAGGCAAACGTGGGAGCCTTCTACCTGGTAAGTCCGGCCGTGGGCCACCGCGACACCGTGGCCGAATCCGGTGGACTGGATTCGCTCCCGGGCGATTACTCGGTCGGCAAAGTCATCGAGGTCGAGACCCGGAAGGCTTCCGAAAAGGGGCGAGCGGGAAACGACTTCCCGTATCGCGTCGTATTTATCGGAGCTCTTTAAATCCCAGACAACGCTGCCGGGATTGAAAAAGCTCGGGTGATGCTCCATACCTATGTAGACTAGTAACTATCGCGGACTAACAGAAAAGTCAAGCAATATGAATAAACCAAACGTACTAACTTCCCTCTACACCGCCGTCACAGCCGCCCTCGCCGGGGGCGACACCATCCTAGAGGTGGTTCGCGCCGGGGACGCATCGCCGGAGACCAAGCAGGACGGCACCCCGGTTACCGAGGCGGACAAGCAGGCCGAAGAGGCAATTCTTGCGGTCCTCCGGGAGAGCCGGCCGACCTGGCCCCTCGTCGCCGAAGAGCTCTGGGACCGCCGCCGGGCGGCGGCTGCCTCCGGCCGCAGCGAAACCGGCCCCGGCGAAACCGCCCCCGGCCCCTCGGACCCCGGTGGCCACGACTCCGAGGCTCTCTGGTGGGCCGTCGACCCCCTCGACGGCACCAAGGAGTTCGTTAAAGGGCTTCCGGAATACACGGTAAACGTCGCCCTCCTGCGGGGCCGCCAACCCATCCTCGGAGTCGTCTACCTCCCGGCCTTCGACCGCCTCTACGCGGGGATGGCCGGCTACGGCGCCTGGCGGGTCGACCACGCCTCCCTGGGGCCCCCTCTCGGGGCCCCGGAAGCCGGCATTGGCCGGAATCCGGACGCCGACCCCGAACCGGTCCCCGACCACTGGGTGCCCCTGCCGTTCCCTCGCCCCGGCGCCGCCTTCGGGGCGCCCGTTGGCCTGAGGGCCCCGACAGATGCCGGAGCGCCGACCCCACCGCGAACAACAGTCGCGGTAAGCCGGAGCCACGGTACCGAAGACACCGCGGATTTCCTCCGGCGCCTCGAAGCCTCCGGGCTCCCGGTTACCGAGTATCCCCTCGGGAGCAGCGCGAAGTTCTGCGCCGCCGCCGAAGGTATCGCCGACTGCTACCCACGCTTTACCTCGACCAAGGTCTGGGACTGTGCCGCCGGCGCCGCCGTCCTCCTATCCGCCGGAGGAACCGTCACCGACCATGCGGCAGACCGCGTCGTCTTCGACCCGGTCGAGCTTCTCCTTCCTCCCTTGGTCGCCTTCCGCCCCGGCGCTCCGGCAGCCCTTACCGACACCGTATATGCTCACCTCGCGTGACGAGCTCGAGGCCGAGAGCCTCTACATTATCCGGGAAGCCTTCGAGCAGTTTTCCAACCCGGCCATCCTCTTCTCCGGGGGGAAGGACTCGGTGGTGCTCCTCCACCTCGCCCGGATTGCCCTCGGCAGCCGGCTCCCGATTCCCGTCCTCCACATCGACACCGGGCACAATTTTCCCGAGCTCCTCGCCTTCCGGGACCGCTACCTCGCCTCGGTGGGGGCGACCATCATCGTCCGGTCGGTAGAGGAATCTATCCGCTCCGGCAGGGTAGCCCCGCCGCCCCCGGAGAGCCCCAGCCGGAACCGCCTCCAATCGGTAACCCTTCTCGACGCTATCGCCGAGCTTTCCGTCGACGCCGCCCTCGCCGGCGGCCGCCGGGACGAGGAGAAGGCCCGGGCGAAGGAGCGCGTCTTCTCCCCCCGGCGTCCCAACGGCGCCTGGGACCCCCACCTCCAACGCCCCGAGCTGCGGCTGGACTACGTCGCCTCTCCTCAGGCGGGAGGGCATTATCGTGTCTTCCCTTTGAGCAACTGGACCGAGCTCGACGTCTGGCGCTACATCGAGGCAGAAGGGATCGAGGTGCCTTCCCTCTACTTTTCCCACCCCCGGGAGGTCATCGAGCGGGATGGGGTGCTCCTGCCGGTTTCGGAATACCTGCCGCTGGAACCCGGGGAGACCCCCGAACGGCGGGAGGTCCGTTTTCGGACCGTCGGGGACCTCCTTTGCTCCGGCGCCGATCCGAATCCCGCGGCCTCGGTCCGGGAGATCGTCGAAGATATCCTCCACTCCCGGCGTTCCGAGCGCGCGAGCCGGGCCGACGACGCCGCAAGCGAAAGCGCCATGGAAGACCGCAAACGGGAGGGCTACTTCTAATGCACGCCCCGGAGCAGATCTTGCGGATTGTCGCCGTCGGGAGCGTCGACGACGGCAAGAGTACCCTCTTGGGGCGCCTGCTTCTCGACAGCGGCCACCTCCGGGAGGACCAGTTCACTGAGGCGCACCGGGCAAGCGGCGGCCGGGGTCTCGAGAAGACGGCCCTCGCCTTCCTGACCGACGGCCTCAAGGCGGAACGCGACCAGGGTATTACCATCGACGTCGCCTACCGCTACTTCCACCGGCGGAACCGGAAGATCATCCTCGCGGACGTCCCGGGGCACGCCGAATACCTCGCCAACATGGTCGGCGGCGTCTCCCGGGCGGAGGTCGCCATCGTCCTTCTCGACGCCCGCCACGGCCTTGTCGAGCAGTCCAAGCGCCATCTGACGATCCTTTCCCTCTTCGGGGTCTCCCACATCGTCGTCGCCGTCAACAAGATGGACCTCGTCGGCTACAGCGAAGAACGCTTTGACGCCGTCGTCGCCCCCTGCGAGGAGTACGCCTCTAAGTTGGCGATCGGGGATCTCCTCTTTATCCCCGTTTCCGCCCTCGAAGGGGACAACGTCGTTACCCGGAGCGCCGCAATGCCCTGGTACGAGGGCACCACCATCGCCTACTTCTTGGACCACGTCAGTCTCTCCTCCGAGGAGAACCTGGTCGACCTACGCTTCCCGGTGCAGTCGGT
>JBKHCS010000115.1:0-9564 GCA_046541715.1 Spirochaetaceae bacterium | reverse complement strand
TATTCGATCCGTAGATCACTCTCGTTGTCGATAAATATCGGAAGCCCCATTACCTCGTACCGGGAGAGATATTCGAAGGTCTCGTAGGGAGCTTCGCCGAGATGCGCGTGATACTCCCGGAGCGCCCGGTAGTGGCTTATCGGCATGACGATGCGGCTCAAGGAGCGTCCCGCCTCGTATGCCTCCCGTTTCGCCTTGAGAATCTCGGCAAGGATCTCCTCCGGGCGGGGGGCGGAGCCGGTGTCCGGCGCCCGAGGAGTCTCCGAGGCCGGCTTCTTGCCGGCCCCGAAATGGTCGTCCTCTTTAGAAGAGTGAGAGCAGATTGTACTCACCGAAGATCGAGACGGCGATCAGGGAGATTGTCGCCATAATCTTGATCAGGATGTCCAAGGAGGGACCGACGGTATCTTTGAGCGGGTCCCCGACGGTATCACCTATCACGGCGGCTGCGTGGGCCTCGGAGCCCTTTCCGCCGTGGTGACCTTCTTCGATCCACTTCTTTCCGTTGTCCCAGGCACCGCCGGAGTTCGCCGAAAAGAGGGCGAGCATGATCGCCGAGAGCGTCGTCCCGATCAAGAGACCGCCGACAAAGTTCGCCCCGAAGACAAACCCGCTAACGATCGGCATAAGCACCGCGATCAGGGCCGGGACTTTCATTTCCGCCAGCGCTCCGGCGGAGGAGATTTCGATACAGAGGCGGTAATCCGGGCGGCTTTCGCCGGTCAGAATCAGCGGATCGGCCTTGAACTGCCTCCGGACTTCCTGGACCATCTTCCGGGCGGCGTTCGCCACTGCCTCGATAAGGATGCCCGAGAAGAGATAGGGCAGCGCCGCGCCGACCAGGCCTCCCGCGAGGGTCAGCGGCTGGATCATGTCGAGGACCAGAACGAAGCTATTAATGTCGTCCCCGGGGCCCGCCTGGGAGTAGAGGTAGGAGGCAAAGAGCGAGAGGGCCGCGAGGGCGGCGGAACCGATGGCGAAACCCTTACCGATGGCGGCGGTCGTGTTGCCGACGGAGTCGAGCTTGTCGGTAATCTCCCGGACGTAGGGATCGAGGCTCGACATCTCGCTGATGCCCCCGGCGTTGTCGGCGATCGGTCCGTAGGTGTCCACCGAAACCGTGGCGACAACAAAGGAGAGCATCCCGATGGCGGCCATCGCGACGCCGTAAAGCCCGGCGACCGAGTTGGCGCCGATTACGGCGATTGCCAGCACGATAATCGGGGCGAAGACCGACTTCATACCGACGGCCATACCCTGGGTTATCGTCAAACCGGTCCCTTCCCGGGAGGCGGCGGAGATGCCCTGGGTCGGATTGTAGTCGTAGCTGGTGTAGTACTCGGCTAGCTGCCCGATCGCGATCCCGGTAACAATGCCGAGAACCGCCGCAATCCAGGGGCTCCAGATGCCCACGGCAAAGCCGAGCTCTTCGAGACCCGTCGCCGGAACGTAGAAGTAGGTCAGGACGCCGGTGCCGATCAGGGTCAAAAGCGCCGAGACCCAGGTAGCCGTATTCAGCTCCCGGTGGGGCTTCTCGGAGGGCTTCTTGGCGATTAGCGTAATGATCCCGAGGATACACGCCACGACGCCGATGGAGGCAAAGAGAATCGGGTAGGTAATCAGCCTGCTCACAAGGTCTCCGGAGAGCTCCCGGGCGGTGCCGAGACGCAGGTGGAACATGTAGGAGGCCAGAACGACGCTCGATATCAGAGCACCTACGTAGCTCTCGAGAAGGTCCGCGCCGAGGCCGGCGACGTCGCCGACGTTGTCACCGACGTTGTCGGCGATGGTCGCGGGGTTCCGGGGATCGTCCTCCGGTATGTGCGCCTCGGTCTTGCCGACGAGGTCCGCCCCCATATCGGCCGCCTTGGTGTAGATACCACCCCCGACGCGGTCGAACATGGCGATAACAGAGCACCCGAGGGCGTACCCCGAGACGCTCATGGTAAAGGGAATAAAGTTGATGCCGAGCCAGTTGACGGTAACCGTCAGTTGGCTCGGGTCCGTCTGACCGAGAATCCCGCCGAGAACGAAGTAGACGATCCCGAGGCCGAGGAGCGAAAACCCGCCGACGCTCAAGCCCATCACGCTTCCACCCTGGAAGGCAACCTTCAAGGTAGCGCCGAGACTCTTGGTTTCCCGGGCCTGGTTCGAGACGCGGACGTTCGCCAACGTCGCAATCTTCATTCCGATCCATCCCGCCGAAGCGCTCATCAGGGCCCCAAGGATGAAGGCCGCTCCGGTGTACCAGGAAACCAGCACCCCGAGGGCAATCGCGATGAAGACGGCGATCGAAAAGATGGTCTTATACTCATGCCGAATAAATGCATCGGCACCTTCCTGGATAGCCCCGGCGATCTCCTGCATGAGCTCCGTACCGGTATCCAATCGCTTGACCGCATAGAAATTGATGGCGGCAAACGATAGGGCCGCAACGACGGCAACTACAACGAATCCCAACATAACCGACTCCTCTGTAAGGTTGACCTGGAGAGTATCATGTCCATACTCTTGTGACAATGGGAGCGGAATCGAGCTCGGATCGATCTGTCGACAGTGCATTACATACGATTGCGGGGTTTCCCTGGGAAGAATGGCTGCCGACGGAGGAGGCTGTTCTCTGCTTTATCCGAAAGGACGACCGATTACTCCTGATGGTAAAGAAGCGCGGTCTTGGAGCCGGGAAGATCAACGCTCCGGGGGGACGGATAGAAGACGGCGAGACGCCCGTCGAAGCGGCGGTCCGGGAGACGGAGGAGGAAATCCTCGTTCGACCGTTGCACCCGGAGCTTAAGGGGGAGCTCTCCTTCGTATTCACCGACGGCTACTCCCTCCATGTCTACGTCTTCGCGGCCGACGGTTTCGACGGAACCCCCGGAGCGACCGACGAAGCGGACCCGTTCTGGTGCCACGTAGATGAGATACCCTTCGACCGGATGTGGGAAGACGACCGCCACTGGCTTCCGGAGATGCTCGCCGGGAACTACCCGATCGGACGCTTTATCTTCGAAGGCGACACGATGCTCGATATGGAGATCCGGCAGGGCCCCCGGTAGCAGCCCCCGCGTTAGATGGCCCCCGTAATCAGGCCCCGGGAGACGGCCCTTAGGCCGACTTCGACCCGGCAAAGAAGGCAAACCGGTTCCCCGACTGGCGTTTTGCGCGATACATGGCTTCGTCGGCGTTCTTTATGAGCTCGTCGGTCGTGGTTCCGTCGTCCGGGAATCGGCTAATTCCGATGCTCGCACGGACGCGCCGCTCTTCTCCTGCCACGGTAACCGGAGCCGAGACGGCATCGAGGACTTTTCGGACCGTCTTTTCCACCGAATCGGTGCTCTTCACGTCCCTGATAACCGCGACAAACTCGTCCCCCCCGACTCGGGCGACGGTATCCGACTCCCGTAAGGTCGATTTGAGCCTTCCGGCGACTTCCTTGAGCACCTCGTCCCCGCTTCCGTGCCCGAAATCGTCGTTGATCGGCTTGAAATCGTCCAAGTCGATGTAGAGAACGGCGAACTGCTCGCTCTTCCGACGAGCGAGGGGCAGGTAGTCCGCGAGAAACTCCGAAAGCAGGCGCCTATTCGGAAGCTCGGTTAGGTTATCGTGGTGCGCCATGTGGCGGATCTGCTCGTTGGCCGCCCTCACCTCTTCGAGAATAAGCGAGTTGTCCATCGCGATGGCGATGAACGAGGCAAGTGCCCGGAGCGCTTCCACGTTTCGGTCGCTGTAGGCGAAGCGGTTGTAGCTCTGAACCGTCAGCAGACCGACGATGCGCCCCCGCACCTGAAGAGGCAGGTAGACCATGCTCGCTGCGTGCTTTGACGGGACACCCTCGGTCGACGATACGTAGGCGTCAAACTCTGCGGTCACGTCGTTCATCACGATCTCTCGGCAGTTGCGGATTACCCAGGCCCCAAAGCTGGTATTCGAGGTTACCTCGACTTCGAAGGGCGTCATTCGCTGGTTACTGTCGATAAAGAAGCGGTAGTCGACGGTCTGGTTATCTTCCCGGTAGATCGCGATGCCGAGAATCGCGGCGTCCATCAGCTGGTTGACGTGACCGTATACGGTCTGCATGAGCTTCTCGAGGTCCAAGCTCGCGGTAATCTCTTGTCCCATCTTGGTGATGAGGGAAAGACGTTTGTTCGCCTCCTCGAGCTCCTTCGATTTTTCCCGTAGTTCGGCGTTTCGGAGCCGGTAGAGCTCGGTTTGGGAGGCGGCTCGATCCGCGGCGTTCCGGATGGCCAAATGCTCGAGCTTGAGCTCCGTATCCTCGTCGACGACGCTCCTCCGGCAATCGACGAACTTCCGGTAGTATTCGAGGGCTTTCCGGTAGCTACCCTTCTGTTCGAGAATTTCGGCGATGTGTCGGTAGATGCGGTAGACCCGAACCGTCGCACCAATCTCCCGACCGAGGGAAAGCGCCTCGTTGTAGGCGTCGAGAGCTCTGTCGAGCTCCTTGCGCAAGGCGAAGAGCCGGGCGAGGTGCTGCTTCGACTCGAGGATCAGAAGTCGGTTGCCGATCCGTTGGGCCTCCTCGAGGGCTTCGTCGTGGAGAACTTGGGCTTGGCGATAGCGCTTCTTGTCCTGATAGTAGACGCCGAGATACGAAGCGGTGGTGATCCGAGCTATGGTGTCCTCCCCCTTCCGGGCAAGGTCGTAGGCCAACTTGAGGTTCACTTCGGAGATATCGAAACGGCCGAGCTTCCGTTGGGAGGCACCGACGTTTGCCAGAACCAGGGGCCGAAAGCGGGAAGCCTCATCGTCTTCGGTAAGAAGGGAAAACGCCGCGAGAAAGTAGCCGAGGGCCTCGGCGTGGCGCCCCATCGACCGACAGACCTCCCCGATGCTGTTCGTCGCGGATATCTCCCGCTCCCGGGATAGGGTATCCTGCGCAATCCGAAGCTCTTCGTTGAAGTATTCGAGGGCGCTTTCCAGGTGACTCAAACTGTGATGGGCTAACCCCAGACCGTTGAGGCACCGCATCTCTCCGTCGGTGTCCTTGAGGTCACGGAACTCGGAGAGGGCCCGGCCGAAATGGCTCAACGCCTCTTCGAAGAGGGACTGGTTCGCGTAGCACCACCCCAGATTAAGCAGGGCTTCGGCGACCCCCGGGGCGTAGGCGACCTCCCGAGACCGGTTGAGTGCTTCAGTGGCGGCCGCTATTCCCTTATGAGGGTCCCGGAGGGTTGCTTTCCACGCCGCGTGGTTAAGATCGTCGATGGCGTGGTCGCGTTGCACGATGGTACTCCGACGGGATTATACGGCGCCCTACTCCCAGAAATCCTGCATGACGCTGATCTCTCGGAGCTTCCGAATGGCCTTTTCCTGAATTTGGCGGACGCGCTCCCGCGTAATGCCCAAGTACTTGCCTGTTTCCTCCAGAGTGAAAGGCCCTTCCCCGGAGAGTCCGAATCGGAGTTGGATAATCTTCATTTCCCTCTGGCTCAGCTGTTTGAGTACTTCGGTAATGGTGTCTTGAAGGGTAATGTGGAAGACCAGGTCGAAGGGTTGAGCCGAGGACTCATCTTCGATGAGGTCCGACAGGCGGGTAAAGTTATCCTCGTCGACGGTTACGTCGAGGGACGTTGTCTCTTGGGAGAGTTGCATGACCTCCGCAACCTTGTTTGAGGACATGTCCAGATAACGGGATACCTCGCTGCTGTCGGGATCCCGTCCGAGGTCTTGGGTCAATTGTTTGGCGACGAAGTAGCACTTCTTGATGGTGTTGAGCATGTGTACCGGAATCCGGATAACCCGGCCCTTGTCCGCCAATGCCTTGATTATGGCCTGACGGATCCACCACGTGGCGTACGTGGAAAAACGGCAGCCCCGGGTATAGTCGAAGCGCTCGACGGCCTCTATCAAACCGATGTTCCCTTCGTCGATCAGATCCAGGAGCCCCAGTCCCCGGTGCTGGTATTTCTTTGCTATCGAGACGACCAACCGGAGATTCGAGTTGATCATCCGGTTCTTCTGGGTCCGAAGCTGCTCCTCCACCGGACGAATCGTCGCCCCTGCCTCTTTGGCTTCGTAGGCGGCGGTAATCTCCTCCCGAAGCTCCTGAATGGCGCGGCCGATTTCTTGCTCTTCGTCTACGGTAAGAAGAGGATAAACGGAAATCTGTTTGAGATAAAAAGCGAGGGGGTCACCCTCTGTAGCCGGGGACGTACGTTCCTGACTATCCGATAGAGTCTGCGATGGCGAGCGAGTGCGCCGTCTATTCATACGTTCGATTCATATTGCAGATACCCCGACGTATAAAGCCTATGGCAGAATTTTGAAAATATCAAGGTTTTAATCAGCAAAGGTCCGTGAGAAACGTGTTAGCCCCGCGGAGCCCCGGAAGGATCGATAAAGCGGTTGTTTTTCCATACGCTGAAGAAGAGGTTGGCCCGCTGATTCGGAACCGCCGCTCCGAGAATACCGAGCTCGGTACCGGGAGTTACGAAGTCCCCGACGTCGACGGTCAGGTCGTCGTTTCCGCCGTAGACGTAGATGTACCCGTCGGCGTTCTGGACAAAGACCACCCTTCCGAAGGCGGAGTACGGCCCCGCATAGATGACACGCCCGGAGGATATCGACCAAACGGGATCCCCCACCTGCCCTTCGATCACGATTCCCGGAAGCTTGCCGTCCATCGGCGCCCGGGGTCCCGGATGGGGCCATTGACTCCCCACCTCCCGGGGGTTAATCGTTGCCGCCACCCGGGGAAAGCTGGTTCTCGTGGTAACCGGCGCTACCTCTTCCACGGCTTGGGGGACGTAGAGGTAATCCCCGACTCGCAAGAGGGTGGACTCGGATCGCTCATTCATATCCAACAGCTCGTCGACGCTGATTCCATACCGTCTCGCAATTCCGTAGTAGGTATCCCCGGGCTTGACCGTGTACTGACCTGGGACCAGGAGCACCGTTCCGACGGAGAGCTCCGTAGGATCGGCGATACTATTGATATCCACGAGGGTATCCACCGACACGTTGTAACGCCGGGCAATCGAGTAGAGCGTTTCACCCCGCTGCATCGTGTGCCGCAGGGGTTCGGCGTTCAGAGGAAGGGTTAGGATGATCGCCAGAAACAGAACGCGGACAGTCTTATCCAAATCTGAAGTATCCTCTCTTCCTTCCTATAGTCGGTAGGAAGGACCATAAACTCAAAATTCAAAGAGTTCCGGGCGGTACTCGAAATGCATGTTGTCGAAAAAGAGCCACTTACCTCCCCAGTAGAAGCCCTCTCCTTCGAAGGCATCTACAACCGGCTGCGGAGGGCTCCATCTCCGGGCGATGGGAATAGTCCACCAGTCGGTCCACCCCGCCTCGGATGCCCACCGCCAGTAGACCGGGAGACCGGAAAAGGAGCGGGGCACCAGGTCTACCGCGAGACCGTAACTGTGGTAGCTTCGGGACCCCGAACCGGCAATATTTCGCCAATTGTACCCGTGAACGGTCGATAGATTATCGATGAACTCTCGTACCTCGGAATCCGTTTCGGCGAGGTCGGCAATCCGTGCCTCCACCCGCTTGAGGGCGTCGTAGGCGACGTAGTGAATCCGGGTCGATCTTCCGAAAAAGGAGACCTCCCGCATCCGCAGTTCCGCCTCCTCCCGGCTGCGAATTTCGTAGAGCGCGTCGGAAAAGGCAGGGCTTCTCGGGGCCCGCTGAGCGTCGATGCTCGAAAGCCCTCCCCTCAGGGCCTCTTCCCGGTCCGGGGGGAGCTGCCGGAGACGGGCCGGGCCCGGGTAGTAGCTGTAGAACCGAACCGGAGAGTACTCGGCCCAGCGGCCTCCCTCGGCCTCCGGAAGCAGGCGCCCCTCTGACCAGGCAAACCAGACCCCGTCGATGCGAATCGCCCAATCGTTCCGGCGGAAAGCGACCTCCTCGACCCGGTCGGGAAACGCCGCAGAGAGGGCATCCAGATGCCGCCGGGCCGTCGTGAGCTCCTGCAGTCGCTCCTCAGCTGCCACGAGGTCGGCCACCGGCGACGGACCCCTGCCCCCAACCGCCTCGGCTTCCGTCTCCGTCGCACCGGCGCCCGAGACGCTATAAAAAAGGATTATCAATCCGATAAGGCTTTTCATGCTCTTCAATGTACCAACAGTATTGCGATTTGACGCGGAGGGACGGGGCGAAAATCGGCACAAAACCGGCATCGCAGCCGGCTCGGAGCTTGCCAAAACCTCTAATTACCTTTAAAATAACGAAACAAGTATTAAGTTAAGTGGTGGTGTTGCCGGCCGGTGCGGGACGGCCGTTGTTAGACTTCGAAGGGGAAGAAAGTGAATCAATCTGTTCTGGTCGTGGAGGACGAGGCCCTGGTGGCGGAGTTCGTATGCGCCCTGTTATCAGATCGGGGATTCGACGCGACCTACGACCTTAATGGGGAGGCCGCCCTCGAACGCCTTGGGCAGGGAGAGCGGCCGGACCTGGTGTTGATGGATATCCACCTCGGCCCTGGGAACTTAGACGGCGGGGCCGCCGCCCGCCTGATCAACGAGCGTCACGGCGTTCCGGTCGTCTTCTACTCCGCCCGAGAGGACGCCGTAACCCTGGCAAAGACCCGGGAGCAAGACTGCTACGGCTACGTCCGCAAGGGCACCGGATCGGAGGAGTATCTTGTCCGGTCGATTAGAGCCGCTCTACACCGGCACGCGCTCGTCCGGGACCTCGGGGAGGCCCTTAGCATTCAGGAGATCCGACAACAGGAGGCCAACCACCGGATTCGTAACGGGTTCACGATGGTCCGGTCGTTCCTTCAACTCAAACAGCAGTACGCAGAGGTGGAGTGCGACCTTTCGGATGTCATTGCCCGGATCGAGGCCCTCGCCAAGCTGCATGAGCTGATGTCCGCCGAAACAGACGCAGGCGCCGTTGAGCTCCAGGCGCTCCTCGAGGGGACTATCGACCGGGTCTTTGCCGCGGCGCCCTTTCCAGTCAAGAGTAGTTGCAACGTCGGCGACCTATCTCTCCGTTACCAGGATGCCAGGGCCTTGAGTCTGGTCGTCGCGGAGCTCGCGATTAATGCAGTCAAGCACAGTTTCTCCCCGGGCGCGGAAAACGTCTTCTCTCTCTCTTCGGTCGCTTCGCCGGCCACCGAAGAGGACCCCGAGGCCGCCGACGGCGTCGAGATCGTCGTCGACATAGAGGGCTTTCCCATCCACGAGGCGGTGGACTTAGACGACCCGTCGACCCAGGGTCTCCGGATCATCCACGCCCTGCTACGGCAGATCGGCGCTCGCTTGGAGATCCGCCGAAGCCCGACACCGCGGTTTACAATCGGCATTCCGGCCGATCGCCTGCTCGGGTAGCATTTCCGTTCCACGCCGCCGACAATCTCTCGGCACGTCTTGCCTTAGAGTCGGAGGCGCTTTTTGTGAGCTACGGCTGTGGTGGGAGAAGACACCCCGCCGGGAGTCGTTCCCGGTCGGGCTGGGCGGTCGCTGCGAAGCAGCACCCGCGAAACCGATCGGGCTCTCGTCTTCGAGAGCACACGTCGGGCTGGGCGGATTTGAACCGCCGACCTCTCGGTCCCGAACCGAGCGCGCTAGCCCCTGCGCTACAGCCCGAAAA
>JBKHCS010000114.1:0-9690 GCA_046541715.1 Spirochaetaceae bacterium | reverse complement strand
CAAGCACAAGATTTGTACGTTTCATACATCTAGTGTGTATCATGAGAGCACCTCCGTCAAGCGCCGCATTCCCCCAGTTTCGTAGACACGCTTGCGCCACCGGTTCTTGTCCTTTGGAATCGCAAACTGGCCTCTACGCGCTCGCAAGGAACGAAAGCGGGTCGCCGGGAAGTCACTCCCGGCGACCCATAGGTTCACTTAGAACTGCGCCCCGACCTGGAGGTTCAGGGCGAAGAACGGCTTCTCGTCCTCAGTTGTGGGGCCGAGATCCGAGACCACGGTGTAGCCTGCCCCCGCCTGGGGCATCAGGTACCAAACCGCCCGGCGGTCGTCGGGGCGGTCCTCCTTGTAGTAGCGCCAACCACCAAGGTCGAAACGGTAGCCGTAGTACGCCTCGGTCGTTAGGGCGAAACCGGAATAATCTTGGCCGTCAGCTTTGTTACCCTCCTCCGCGGCCCAGCTTGGGTAGAGAGCGAGTTCGACGTGGGCCCGCTTCCAGAAGTACTGGCGGTAGCCGAGGTTCAGCCCGAACTCCCGGAAGGTCTCCGCGTTCTCGTCCTCGACCCCGGGACGCACCAAGACGCCAAAGGTCAGGTCGCCGGAGGCGTAGTCCCCGGCCCAGAGAGTCCGGGTGGCCTTGGCGGTGTAGACCTCAACTTCCGGTACGAAGGGCCACACCACGTTGAACTCCGCGCCCCAGGGGCGGGCCATCTCGTAGGCGGCCAGGTCGAAGTCCTTGTCATCATCGTCGTGATGATGCCAACCGAAGGCCGCGGCATTCGGCGCCACGGTCAAGAGAGCCAGCGCGGCG
Organism: Spirochaetaceae bacterium; assembly: GCA_046541715.1. GTDB lineage: Bacteria > Spirochaetota > Spirochaetia > DSM-27196 > PWMO01 > CAYPUT01. The sequence continues at coordinate 8,879 of JBKHCS010000114.1, read as the reverse complement.
GCTGCGACGAAGGCTGCCGCCCGTAGGCGTTCATATATCAGTTTGGTCATATCATTGCTCCATCATCCTCCGCCGGGTAGATGTAGAGGCTCACTTTTTCCTGCCGGGCCCGTAGTGGATCCCGATGCCCAGGCGCAAGTCCCCCTCCCCTCGACGGCGGCGTTTCAAATTCAGTTGATGGTTTACCTCCAGCATCCGGCGAGCCGCAGCGTAGGCCTCCGCAGCGGGCTTCGGAGATCAGCTGCTTCTCCTAAAGCCTCGGTGACACCTTCGCCTCTGGTGGCAGCCGACCAATTTATGTGCCCTCCTCCGGCTTTTCCATCCCTCGAAGGACTGCCCGGAAGGCACGCTCGAAAGCCTCCGGGGGAATCTCTTCCCCGTAGATCAGTTTTAAGAGTCCTAAGCCGCTGACGATGACCAGGAAGAGGTCGGCGTACTCTTCGTAAGCCTCGGGGTCGTCATATCCCTCCCGCTTCAAGTGCGTCGTCAGGAGATTGCGAATGCCTTCCCGCATCTTGCGATGCTGTTCGGCGTAGGCCTCCCGGAGCTCCGGATGCCGGACGGCGGAGAGCTGGAACTCCAGCATCCAGAGGAGGTTCATCGGATCCTCGTAGAATGCCCGGGCAAGCTTTTTGTAGCCTGCGGCCAGGGCATCGATCCCCTCGAGGGCCTCCATTTGTCGGATACCCTTAAGATCGCTTTCGAATCCCTGGTTGATGATCGCCTTCATCAGCTCTTCCTTATTGGCGAAGTTTGAGTAGAAGGCTCCCCGGGAGTAGCCGGCGTGCTCCGCCAACTCCTCCACGGCGGTACCTTCGTAGCCCTTCACGGCGAAGAGCTCGGTAGCGGCTTCAATAAGCCGCTGCCGGGTCTGTTCTTTCTTTTCTTCTCTGGTCAGCCGTTTTCGCTTCGGCGTCAGTTCTTCCATAATCTAAGTATGGACTAAAAACGCCGGACGAGGCTTAGCGCCGTTAGGACGTAGGGACGGGCAGCCTCGATGGGCTCGCCGTTCACGTGGCTTCCGAGGAAGGCGGCGCCCTCGAAGACTGTGGCCTCCCGGAGACGAAAGACTCCAACCCCCATGGCTGATACCCGGTGACTCGCCGGCTGGTCGTCGGAGGAGGCTGCGGGGACCCAGTTGATGTTGTACTCGACCCCCGCGGCAGCAAAGAGCAGACGCTCCTGGGCCCCGGTGCCGAAGGGATAGAGCAGTCTCGACGTACTGCTAAGCACCCAGTCGGTCGTCTCGACGGCCGTAACGGTCACCGGCTCCTCCATGTGAGAGGAGTCGGCTCCGGTAAAGCGGTAGTAGGTAGCGGTGAAGCTGCTGGTTCCGAGGATCGGCCCGGCGGCAAACTTGACCTGTGGCGTGACGGAGAAGAAGGTTCCCACCTGGTCTTCCCCGTCGAAGTCGTCTCCCGTGGCAGATGGCAACTCCGCGTCGTAGCTATCGAGGGGTACAAACCCCAGACCTGCAAAGGTGTAGAAAGCTCTGACGCCGCCGGCCAGCGTCAGGTCGAAGAAGACGACAGGTTCCACGTAGAGCTGGGCCGCCACGTCGGTAAAGGTGGGGTTAGCAAGCACTTGGACGCTTGGCGTTATCTGCCCGCTGTCCCAGAGTATGCCATCGCGCTCGGGATAGAGGGGCGTCACGTGGGCCAGCTCTGCCCTAACCCCCAAGGCCGTCGGGTTGGCTCCTGCGACCAGGCCTCCGGCGGCCCGCCGGCCGGGTACCGCTTCCTGGGCCCCGGCAGTGCCTGCCGCGGCGGCGAATAGGACCACGATAAGCGTCAGCACCTGCGCCACCAGGGGGGCACCGGGCCCTCGCCCCGGGGTCCGATGGTCGTTTTGCGCTATCATTATCTTCCCCCTTCCACAATCAGCGCTTCGGTGGGCAGCCTCGGCCCGAATCGATGGCGCCCTCCCCGGGGTTGCGCCACCGCCAGGAGCATCTGCACGGTCCGGCCCTCTTCGGCGTACCGGGCATGCATCCGGTTGTAGAGCTCGGTCATCACGGGATACTCCTGGAGCGCCTGAGAATTGGGCAGCGCCACATGGTCCGCGGCGTGGAGGTCCATCCAGAGGGCCTGGAGAGCCATGCCGGTCTCGACCTGGGTGGTACGGCTGTTGTCGTCGCTCACCATCAGGATGTAGTGCTCTACGTTCTCCATTGCCCGGGAGAAGTACTTGATTCCCGACTCTCCGAAAGCCTCAGGATCCTGGGGGAAGAGGGTCTGGACGGCGTCGATGAACCAAAGCGTCCGGACGGGGAAGTTGGACGTCAGGGAGAGGCCGTAGGGCGCCTCCCGGCGCTGTCGGCCGTTCATCCGCATCAGCTCGTAGCTCTCCATCATCGTCGGCTCGTACGCCATCTCCAGGGCAAAGGCCTCGATGGAGAGCTCATTAAGCCAGGCCACTTCCGCCGGATCCTCTATCACCGTGATTTTCAAGCCATCGGTAGAATAGCCCTCGATAGCTGCTACGGCGTCCGCAGGGAGATCCGCCGGACGGTAGCGGTACTTGATGGACGGCGAGGTGATGGCATCCGGCTCTGCGGCAACCGGGAATTGCGCCCTGGCCTGGTCCCCGGAGCCCGGGTTTCGCAGCCGAATATCGGCCACCGGAAGCTCCCCGATGGTGGACTCGTCGTACTCCCCTTCCGGGAAGAGGGTGATGTCCGCTTGGTAACCGAGTTGCGCCGCCCGGGCGTCCAGCACCGCCAGGAAGGTCCCCATGGAGATGGTGATCTGCCGGGAGGGCGGATCGGTCTCCGGCAACGGCCGGCTGTCGTCGACGTAGAGCGCCATTCGACCGGTATCCCGGGGGTCGAGAACCACGATCCACGGTTGGACGTTGTGGGCGTTCTGCGCCAGGCGTCCCCACTCCACCAGCTCGTAGCGGATATCCTCGGCATCCGTATCCTCAGTTACCGGCGCCGAAGCGCAGGCGGCAATCAGCGCCACGAGGGCAACCATCGCGACCCAGCGGAGCACCCGTCGGCCGGCTTCGGTCCGCCGTAGGGCCGCCGGGCGGCGGTCTAGGGCGGTCATCGTATTTCTCGTGCTCTTCATCCTTAGCTCCTTTCGCTCTTAGTAAGGGTCGCGGTGGCCTGTGCTACCGGAGACGGCTTGATCAAGAGACCGACCCCCAGCACCAGCCACCAAATATGAATCAGCGAGGTGGTAAGAGTAATGAAGCCGGCGATATCCACGCCGAAGAGTTCCACCACCGGCGCCATCACGCTGACCCCGGCCACGATTCCCATCCAGCCGCTCCAGGCCGGCAGCAGCCGGTACCTTAGGATCGCGCGGCTTGCGACAAAGACCCAGATTCCGGCAAAGACGCCAACGCCCACCACCTCGCCGATGCCCCCCGCCAGGGCGTTGAGAGTATCGTAGGCAATCTCGATGTCCCGGCCCGGCGCCTGGACCCACTGCCGGGCGAGAATCGGCATGGCCGTAAGCCATCGGGTAATGCCGATAGTCCGGGCCAGGGTGGAGATGGCGGCGAAACCGACACCGATCCACCCTAAATGGCTCCGTACCCGTCCTCCTTCGAGATAGGCCATCAGCAAATAGGCCATCGGGAAGAAGAGGATCGAGTAGACCAAGTAGGCGAAGTAGCCGCCGGTCACCGCCGGTGCCCGCTCAAGAATCAGCGGCAGAATAACCGCCGCCGGCTCCGAAAGACTCGCCGGCCATTCGACGGCGGCTCCCAAAATGGTCAGCGGAACCCAGATCAAGAGGCTCTCTCCGATAAGGAAGGCCCCGAGGCCCTTACGGCTGATTCCATTCTCCACGCTATGCATTCCCCGCTCCTTTTCCTTCGTCTGAGGCACCGGTAATCCGCTCATACGTGGCACGCGCCTGGGCAAGCTGCCCGCGCATCTCCGAGGGCAGACAGGACAGGCTGGTTTCCCAGAGCAGGCCCGCCGGCGCCTCGTCGGTGCCCAGCCCCTTGATCGGAGCCCCTTCGGACGCTTTGAAGAAGGCGCCGGTGATCCCCTCAACCGACTCGGCACCGGCCAGGTGCACCGAGGTAGCGCAGGCCTTCTCCGGGGTGGTCGCGATCATCGCCTCGAAGAACCGGAAGACGGGGTTCTTCATATAGGCCTTGGAGAGGCGGGTCCGGACGATACCCGGGTGGAGGGCGTTGGCGGTGACATGCGTCGAAGATATGCGCCGGGCCCACTCGGTTACGAAGAGCACATTGGCCAGTTTCGAGCGGTAATAGTGGTAGCGGTGGTCATAGGGATCGGTTCTCTTAGTGGCGAGGCGGCCGACTTCGGAAACCGTAAAATCCACCTCCTTTATGAAGCCGTGGGCGATTGAGGAGACCTGAAGGATCCGGCCGGGAGCGCGAAGCCCGTCGGCAGCCTGATCTCCGGTGGCGCTTGCGGGCTTCGACGTGGCCGCCGCCAAGAGCGGCAGGAGCCGGTTGGCAAGGTAGAACCCCGCAAGATGGTTCACGGCAAACTGAATCTCGATGCCCTGCGCGGAGTAGCCCAACTCATGGGTTACCATCCCTGCGTTATTGACCAGCACGTCGAGGCCCCGCCCATCGGCCTCCAGCCGACGACACATCGACTCGACCTTCGCTAGGTCGCTCAGATCCGCGATCTCTTCTTCGGCCCGGGCGCCGAAACGTCCGGTCGCCTCCGCGTACGCAGGAGCCAGGCTTTCGCGGCTCCTCGCGTGAAGAATAACCTGGTGTCCGGCCTCGAGAAGGGCGAACGCGGTTGCCTTCCCGATACCCCTGGATGCTCCGGTAACCAGAATCCGTTTCTCTCTCATCTCATACGCTCCGTACCTATTCGGCGGCCGCCACGGCGGCCTTGTATTGAAGCAAAATATATCCGCCTAATCATTAAAATACACTTGTGTATTGCCATATTGTTTCGGATTTTAAGTGCGAAAAGAGCGGAAGGCTTTACAAAAGATAAGCGGTTTGCTTCTCTGCCCTGTACTTCGGCGCCGTTTTGGTATAGGTTCCGGCGATCGTGACCCATTCCAGCCACTCCGGGGCAGACGGTCGGCGTTTCGGTCTTTACCGATCACCTCATCGAGACGCTTGCTATCTCCCGGACCGAGTTGAGCCTGGCGTATCTAATCGGTACGGTGGCGGCACTGCTTCCGGCCGCCGTCCTTCTGGGGTTAACGGCGGTACCGGGGCTCGCGGCGGCCCTCGGGGGCGGTGTACTTGCCGTCGCAGTGATGACGCTTGGCTTCTTCTTCCTGCGCTTTACCGGCCAGGGGATGCTGACCCTCTCCTCCCGGAGCATGGTGATGGAATGGTTCGACGAGCGCAGGGGCCATGGCGCCTGAACTACATGGCGATGGTCGCTCCGGCCGGGACCTCACCGGCACCTACGCAACTCCGGCCTTGGTTTCCGCCGGGGTCGGGGTTGTCCTGTTCTTCGGCGCTACCCGGACCGGCCGGCCGGTACACCCGACTGCCCAAGCTCGATAACGAACCGGGTGCCCGCTTGCCGTTCGGCCGAAACCTCAAAGCCGTGCTGGTCGGCGAGGCTCGAGACCAGCATCAACCCGAACCCGGCGGATCTCCCGGGCCCGACGGACTCCGGAAGCCCGACGCCGTTATCCGCAATGACGAGGCGCCGGCATCCGGAGCCTCCCTCGATAGCCACGGTGATGGTGCCACCGGAGCCGCCGGGGAAGGCATGTTTGAGGGCGTTACTGATAAGCTCGTTGACGATCACTCCGAGACCGGCGACGGCGGAAACCGGAAGAACGCAGTCGCCGACGTCGAAGCTCAAGGTGACCCGCCCCTCGGCGCCGTGGGTTGCGACGATCTCCCGGACCAAGGAAGGAAGATAGTCCCCGAGAGAGATCTCGGAGATAGTCCGGGAGCGATAGAGCTTGTCGTAGAGGACGGCCATGCTGTGCATCCGGCTCTCTGCCTCGGTGAGCGCCTCGACCACCTTCGAATCATCTGCGGCGCCGGCCTGGAGCGAGAGCATGCTTATCATCAACGTCATGTTGTTCTTTATCCGGTGGTGAACCTCGGTCAAGAGAAGCTCCTTCTCCTTGAGAAGTCCGGCGATTTTCTGTTCGGCCTCTTTCCGCGTTGAGACATCCACGCCGATCCCGATAACCTGCTCCGGACTCCCGTCGGGATTCCGGCTCAACACCGTCTCTCGCACAAAGCCCCAGGCGGTGCTCCCGTTCTTTCGCCGGATCTTGTAGTCGGTTTCGAAGACCCTGCCCTCTCGGTCCGCCCGGATACTTCGGTCGACCTCGTAGAGCCTCTCCCGGGCGTCCGGGTGGTAGATGGTCTCCGTAAGCCGGTCTCCCATGGCCTGCAACTCTTCGAGAGAGTAGCCGAGCTGCCGTTGGTATTCCGGATTTGCAAAGGCAAGCCGCCCTTGGTTGTGGTCGAAGACGAATATCGCCACCGGCGCCATCTCGTTAATCCGTCTCTGCATCTCTTCTTTGCGTTTGCGCCGGAAGATATCCCGGGAGATCGCGATGACGCTGTCGCGCCCCCGGAGTTTCAGTCGGTGAAGGTTCAGCTCGAAGGGAACGGCTACACCGTCCTTCCGGCGTCCCGTCGCCTCGATCAGCACGCTCTCGCCGTTTGCAAGACCGGAGAGAATCGACCGGATCCCCTCTGCGCTATTTCCGTCGGTCGTGTCGATGGGGCTCATCGACAGAAGCTCTTCCCGGGTGTAGCCGAGGGTCTCGCAGGTGCTCGGGTTTACGTCGACGTAGGGCCCCGGCGTGCCGTCGGGCCCTACCTCGTGGACGAGGATATTATCCCGGGCGGCGTCGAAGAGCACCCGAAGAAACTCCTCGGCTTCCTGCCGCTTCCGTGAGTTCACCAGCACCTCGGCAAAGACCGACAGCAATTCGTGCTCCTCCTGGGAGAAGTCGCGGGGCTGCCGAACGCGGTCGAACCCTACCGCTCCGACGCACTCCCCGTCGGACAACAGGGGTACGGTCAAAAGGCTCTTTATGCCCTGGGACTCGAGTAGCCTCCGGAGCGGGCCCTCGGGGAGACCGGAAAGATCCGGCAGATGGTGAGCCAGGCCCCGTTGGTGAAGCTCGATGCCTGCGGCTATGTCCTCCAGGGGCACGGCCTGCAGCTTTTCCATCTGTGGTTCGATCCCGGGGGCACACCACTCGTGGGTATTGACGGCGATACCCTGGGCAAAAACGTAGTCGAAGATGTACGCCCGGTCCGCGCCGATCGTCTCTGCCATGGCACCGAGAGCTCTGCGAATGGTACCGGGTAGATCTGCGTCGGACGGGTTGATGCAGCTGGTCGCGACATCGACGAGCGCCCGTTGGAGACGCGTTTGCTTCTCGAGGACCTTCTCTATCCGTCGACGATCGGTAATATCCCGGACGATGGCGAGCACGGTGTCTTCCCCGGCTCTTGAAAGGCGGGCCTCGAAGGTGCGCAGCGCACCCTCGAGGAAGAGCTCGTAGTGGAAGGATTGCGTCTTTCCGGAATCCAAGCAGGCTCGGTAGTAGCCGAGGTGCCTCTTGGATTCCTCGTCGCCGAAGGCGTCGTGAAGCCGCATCCCGGGAATCTCGTCGATCGGCACGGCGAGTAAGTCGGGGTCCGAAGCGTAGGCCTCCTTGAAAGTCCCGTCCCCTGACATGACGAACATCAAATCCGGGAGCGCCTGAACCACGGCCCGATACCGTTCGACGTGCGCCTGTTCCCGGCGGTGCGCCTCGTAAAGCTCGAAGGCCATTTCTATGGAAGCGTTGAGAACGAAGTCTCCTGAGTCTTTGACGACGTAGCCGTACCGGGTAATGCCCCGGACCTTGTCCACGAGACTCTGCTCCGTATGGGAGCTCAAGAAAACGACCGGAAGAGTCCGAGCCGCGAGAATCCGCTGCGCCGCCTCGGTTCCGTCGATTCCGGAGCCTAGGTCTATGTCCATCAACACCAGGTCGATATCCGGGTTCAAAGTCGCTTCCCGGACCGCGTCCTCGCCGGTGTGTACCGAAAGGACCCGGTACCCCCGGCTTTCAAGGGAGCGCGCCGTCGCCAGGGCGATAATGGCCTCATCCTCGACGAGAAGAATAGTATTCTTATTATTTATTTTGTTAACATTATTCGACATCGGCCGGCAGTATATCCCGCTTTTGCGACGAAGAGAAGTCGAAAAGTCCTGAGGTTTCACACCGGTGCCGAGATTACCGGCCCTCCGCGTCCTGGTGACAATTGCCGTCAACAGCGTGGGATAACGGGATATCGTCGGTCTAGCCGAAGGGGCAAAGGAAGCCAGAACCGGCTGGAGCTCCTTCTTGACCCATCTGAAGGCTCGAAGGTTACGTCGTGTCAGGTCTATAAGCGATAAGTGCATGGGCCTGGTCAAATCGGTCTCCGCGTTCGTCCCCGAAGCCCGCCGGCAACGGTGTGTTTTGCAAATCTACCGCGATGTGTTCACGGTGGCACCCAAGGGCACGGTCCGTGAGGTTGCTGCCATGCTGAAGGCAATCCACGCCCAGGAGAACCGCAAGGAGGCTCCGGCGAAAGCGTCCTACGTCGAGAACACGCTTCGGGAGATGACGCTTCCCAAGGCCGCTGAGCTCTTCGGCTAGGGCATTGAAGAAACTCTGGTGTGCACGCATTTCCCCGACGGTCAGTCGGCGCTCATGCTTGTTGTGGCACGGCTCAGGCACATTGCGGGAACCGAGTGGGATACCATACGCTACCTCAACACTGAGCTCCAAAGAGACTATTTAACGTAACGAGGCGGCAAGATAGAGGAGAGTATCCCGTGAGGACCACGAAACAGATTTCGCAAGAGACTGGCCACTACCCCTGATGACATCACAAAGGGACTCCTCACGGCTACCTCGAGCGAGGAGATAAAGAAAGAGACCAGCCGCTTTACGACC
>JBKHCS010000113.1:0-9717 GCA_046541715.1 Spirochaetaceae bacterium | reverse complement strand
GGCCGTCTCGAGATTGTAGATCCCGACGTCGGCCATTTTCCGGGCCACCGCCTCTATGTCGCTCCCCCTGGCGCCGGCTTCGAACGCCAGGCGCCGGGCGTGGAGACGCATGTGCCCCCCTTGGATTCCTTCGCCGACCAGAGCGAGGAGAGCCGCGAGGTTTTGGGCCAGTCCCACAGCCACCGCAACCTGCCCTAATTCGCCCGCGGAGATTCTCCGGCCGAGCCCGAGAGAGAGAATATCGAGGGCCCTCCGGGCCGTCGGATGGATGCTCGCAGCCCCTCCGACGGTTCCGAGGGCCATCGGCAGCTCCAGCTCGCCCACCAGAAAGGGGCCTCGCGAACCCGGGGTTTCAGGGCTCTCGGCGCCGTCCTCCTCCCGATCGTCTATCCGGTATTTCGTCAGGGCGCAGTAGCTCCCGGAGCGTGCCGCCCAGGCGTGGGCCGCGGCTTCGACGGCCCGGGTGTCGTTTCCGGTGGCCAAGACCAGTGAGGCTACGCCGTTCATGATGCCCTTGTTGTGGGTTACCGCGCGGTTGAAGTTCTCCGTCGCGAACCGGTTCGCCGCAACCACCCGCCGGGCCATGGTTACCCCGTCTCTTCCGCCTCGGCCCAGGCCCCCGACGGGGATGCGGAAGCGGGCACCGTTGCGCCTCTTCGGAGACGCGTTGGTAAGGATAGCCATAAGAACCGTGCCACCGGAGAGCTCTTCGACGATTCCCCGTGCTGCTTCCCCCGCAGTGTTGACGATGTTCGCCCCCATCGCATCCCGGGTATCGATATCGACTTCCACGACGACAAGACCACTTTCCGGGAGCTCGATAACCCGAAGGTCCCTAAACCCGCCGCCCCGGGCTCTCATCCTCTCAAGGGACGGGGCCATACTCTCGGCGATACGCCAACGCCCGGTGATAAGGGCCTCCCGGGCCCCCGGGCGTGGGTCGGCAACCGCTATCTGAACGGTCATGACGGGGTCCGTCGACCACGCTTCGAAACCGCCTGCTGACTTGATAATCAGACCCGCATACGTCGCCGCGGCGACGACGCTAGGCTCCTCGACGGAAAGGGGTACTGCGTACTCCCGGCCGTTTATAAGAAACCCTCCGGCCACCCCAACGGGAACCGGCATGGTGCCTATCGCCGATTCCACCATTACGTCGGCCAGGTCCAGGAGATAGTCCTTGCTGTCTGCTTCTTCCGAGGGGCCACCGAGAAGACTGTCGATAACCGCCTGACGCTCCCGAACGGAGCGTTTTCTAAAGTCCTTCGGGAGCACCGCAGATTAGGTCGTCAAGGAAGGCTTATAGCCGTACTGCCGGTAGCCGTCCTCTCGGATGCCTTCGAGATAGTAGAGCCCCGGGTGCACCCGCTGCGCTTCTGCCGCCTCGGCGGGGGTATAGCTGCTGGTGGTAATCCATTTCTCGTACTCCTGGATGCTCGAAACGCGTTGGCCGTTGAGGGAATGCTCGAGGTGCCAGGAGGAGATGATCTTTGGTGCGGAGGACGCCACCGTCCCCGTGAAGACGCTCATCGTATTCCCCGACCCGTAGGAAGACAACAAGACGCGCTTCCCGACGATAGCGTCTCCGAAGTGAGCATAGCGGTCTCGGAGCAGAAAGGTAAGAGCAAGGTACGCCGAGCCGGTGTAGATATTGCCGATTTCCGCCGTCGGATGGACCGACGAGGCAAAACCCCGTTCGGCAAGGTATGCTTCTGCTTCCGCCAGGCCCACCCCGAGAATCTTGGTTACGAGCCTCTCGGCACCGACAATCCCCATCTTCATGAAAGGCACGTGGAGAACTAGCATGTCGATGTCGTGAAGGACTTCCGCGGGTTCTTCCCCGCGCCGCTCGCAGTGGTCGAGGAAGGCGGCCTCGAGGGCCTCGTGGTAGCACTGAATCGAATATCCGCCTTTGACCTTGGCGGTCACCGATCCGAGGGGACGGAAGAAGTCGTCCACGTCCTGGGAGCTGTACCCAACGGTCGACAGATCCAATTCGAGAAGTTGTGGATCGCGTTCCACCCGGAGGGCAACGGCCCCGGCCCCTTGGGTAATCTCCGCCGTCGAAGGGGCATCGTACCGGGCAACGTCCGAGCAGATAACAACCCCAGAGTCACTCTGCCGAGCGGATACCTGAAGCATCGCAGCGACACTCAGGAGGGAGATGGTACCCCCGGCACAGGCGTGCTGAACCTGGAAGGTCGAGAGGCTCGTCGGCACCGGAACCCCGGAGCTCTGAAGCATCCCTTCTACGTAGGCTGCGACGGGTTTGCTCATATCCACCGACGTTTCAGTACCCACGGCAAGATAACGAATCGTCGAAGGGTCGAACGAAGGGTCCCCGGTTATGAGCTTTCTGGCTGCCTGGGCCGCCAGGGTCGCAGTGTCTTGATAGGTTTCGGGAAACCGGATGGCTATCTGGCCCGTGGTCTCGAGGGCCCGCCGAAGCCGGCGCTCGAGGGAAGGGTCGTCGGCCACGCGCTTTTCGACGATTGTCTCCAATTCAACCCGTTGGCTCGGAATGTACAATGCAATGTCGCTAATGCCGACGCTGTTCGAACCCATGATCTTCCAACCTCCACGCAACTTCGCGTAGAAAATACGGCCAAGATTACCAATCGGCAATCGTCTTGTATAATACACGAAAGGAGTTACGATGCAGGAACAACGACGCCCCGAAGCTACTCTGAAAGACGCGAAGCCGGTGGAAGCGGCGGAAGGAATCGTCCGGAGGACCCTCGCCTACAGCCCGAGTCAGATGCTCTGTCACTTCTCTATGAAAGCCGGAGCAACCATCGACCTCCACAACCACGAAGCCGCCCAAATCGGCTATCTCATTGCGGGAAAGGTCCGCTTCTTCAAGGAGTCCGGCGATTCTTTTGTCGCCGAAGCCGGAAGCTCTTGGGCCTTTACCGCCTGGGAGAAACACGGCGCAGAGTTCCTTGAAGATTCCGAAGTCGTCGAGGTGTTCTCCCCTTTCCGGCCGGAGTATGTCTCCTAAAACGGCCGGTCCGGGGCCCAGGCCTTTACGTTAACCGCGTAGAGCGCCGTGGCACCGGTAATAAAGAGGCGGTTGCGTTCCGGACCGCCGAACTCCAGGTTGGTTACCGTCTCGGGAAGAACGATCTTTCCGAGGAGTTCGCCCTCCGGGGAGAAGCAGGAAACCCCGTCGCCGGCACTGCTCCAGAGGTTTCCGACGCTGTCGATGCGAAACCCGTCGGATACTCCGGTGTCCACAATAGCGAAGACTCGGGGGTTTCCGAGTTTCCACCCGGCCTCGACATCAAAAGCGAGAATGTGCGGAGGCCCCGAGCGGTCGCCCCCGGTAGCCGATTTCCGGGCCGAATCGGCGACGTAGAGCGTCTTTTCGTCGGGAGAAAAGGCCAGACCGTTCGGCATGCTCATTTCGTCTCCGACAATATCCAGCGTTCCGGAGGCGGGGTCGAGACGGAACACAAAGCAACCTTCGAGCTCCTGCTCGGCTTCTCCGGGAGGGACATCTTCCCGGAGGCCGTAGGTCGGATCGGTAAACCAGATCGAGCCGTCGGTTTTCACGACGATGTCGTTCGGAGAATTCAGACGCTTGCCTCGGTAGGAATCGGCAACTACCGTTAGCGAACCGTCGAGCTCGGTTCGGGTTACCCTTCGTCCGGAGTGCTCACAGGTAACCAATCGACCCCGGAGATCCCGGGCGTTACCGTTGGAGTGGTGCGAGGGCGACCGAAAAACCCGCGCCCCGATGCCGTCGGCGTACTGGTACATCCGGTCGCTCCGGACGTCGCTAAAGAGTAGGAAGTCCCCCAAGGGAAAGTAGCAGGGGCCCTCCCCCCAAGAAAGCCCGTCGTAAAGCTTGGTAACCGGCTCCTCAGGTTTGATGAGGGCGCGGAACCGTTCGTCGAGAATCTGATAGTCGAAAAAGTGCTCTGTTGCCATAGGTCGCATTATAGGCCGGAAAAGCCCTCGAATGTCATAGTCCTGTTACAACGCTACGCCTGGATAATTGCGTAGTAGCGCACTAAGGTATCTCCAGGAGGAACGAATGAAGTACCTATTAGCGGCGCTGGTGGCCTTGGCCCTACCGTCGTACGCCGAGGGGCAGGTAAACGCAGACGGTAATGGGGTGGCTATCCACGGCTACGACCCGGTTGCATACTTTACCGAGGGACGCCCGACTCCCGGCTCGGAGAGCTTTCGTTACACCTGGCAGGGAGCAGAGTGGCGCTTCGCTTCGGAGGAGAACCGCCGCCTCTTCGAAGCCGAGCCGGAGCGCTACGCACCGCAGTACGGCGGTTATTGTGCATTCGCCGTCTCCCGGGGAGGATCCGCCGATATCGACCCGAACGCCTGGAGTATCGTCGACGGACGCCTCTATCTAAACCTCAGCGTGTTCGTCCAACGGCGGTTTGAGCTCCGGCTAAACCATAACATCGAGGCTGCGGACAGGCATTGGCCGGAGGTTCGACGGCAGCTTCCGTGACCTAAGGTGGGCAACGGCCCCAGGTGGGCACCGGCCCGTTCTCTCTAACGAAGATAACCGAGGGTTGCAAAAAGAAAGAGGCCGAAAAAGAAGAAGCTCAAGACCGTGTAGAGGCTCGGGTTCCATTGCCGGAGGGGAGAAAGAAGAAGGGCGACGCGATGCCGGGAAATCAAAAGAAAGAGCACTATTCCCAGGGCCAGGGTAACCCCCGTCGAGACGAGCTTCGCGGCCGACGGGAGGGGTAGCAAGAGGCCCCCGGCGAGGCAGAACGCACCGAGAATAAGAACAGGGATTACCTCGGCAAGGCGGCTTGCCGCACGTTCGGCCCACCGAGCAGTCACCTCTCCCGGGGGCGCAGGAGCCGGCAGCTGGTCTCCCGGGCGGCCGAAGAAGGAGTATATTCTCCCGAGCTTGATGAACGACGCCGCGGTAACGACTCCCGTCACCCATATCAGTGGATAGACCGGCGAGCCGCTAACCGCGGCGCTTACGTCCGCCTTGCTGAAGAAGCCGTTCATCGGCGGAACACCGGCGATTGCGAACGCTCCAAGCCAGAAGCCGAGCGCCATTAGCGGCTCCCGCCGGCCGAGCTTCGGCATCTTGTAGACGTCCCTTAGGCCGGTCACGGAGACGGCGTAGCCCACCGTCAAAAAGAGCAGACTCTTAAAGAAGGCGTGGTTTACGGCGTGGTGGATCGCCGCCTCCCGTCCGATTACCGAGGCGGCACCGAAAGCCGCCAGAACGTACCCCATTTGAGAAATCGAATGATAAGCGAGAAGTTTCTTCACATCCCGTTGCGCCAGTGCCCTGAACACCGCCGCTATAGCGGTAATGCCGCCTATCCAGAGGAGGGGCTCGTAGAGGTATTCGGCGACGAAGGTATCCAAGACCCGCACCATGGCGAAGAAGGAGACCTTGATGACGACGCCCGAGAGCAACGCGGATATGGGATGCGGAGCGTAGGCGTGTGCCTCCGGCAGCCAGGTGTGGAAGGGAATAAAGGCCGTCCTGACTCCGATCCCGACGACCAAGGCGGAGACCGCGAGGTGTAGGGCGTCATCCGCCTCCGGCGCTACGACCAGGGGTTCTACCATCGAGAGGGTTCCGGTCTCTCGGTAGATGACGAAGACCCCGAGGAGAAACATGAGGATTCCGACGGAGCTCAAGATCAAGTACTTGAAGCTGGCGACTAAGGCGGTGGCTTCCCGCTCGTAGGCGATAAGGAGGTAGATCGACAACGCGGCGATCTCGAAACATACGAAGAGGGTAAAGAGGTCCCGGACCAACAGCACCCCTTGAAGCCCCCCGGCGAGGATCATGATTTCCGCGAAGTAGAGACTTTCAAAATGCTTCCGCCCGAGGGAGAACACCGATACGGCGAGGACGATAACCACGACGATTCCGGATATGGTGAGGGCCAGGCGGTCGACACCGAGAGAGATTCCCAGGGGGGTAGCCCACCCGCCGAGGGAATAGAGAAGCTCTTCGGTTCCCCGGACGGATAGGAGACGGGTAAGCCGATAGAGGGGTATCGACGAGGCGCTAAACACTACTATCGATAGGCCGGCGAAGGGAAACCGCCTCCCGAGCACCTTTCCGAGCAAAGCCGGTAACGCGGCCATCCAGGGGATAAGAATCAGAAGTATCGAATACTGACTCATTCTGCCGTCTCCCGGAACGCCTCGGCCTCGATCTTCCGGATGTCCATGGTTCCGTACCGCTTGTAGAGTCGATAGACCAGGGCGAGGGCGAAGGCGACGATACAGATACCCACGACGATGGCGGTCAGCATAAGCGCGTGAGGAAGGGGATCGACCGGTGTACCGGTCAAGCCGGAGAGAATCGGGGCATCGTCGCCACTCTCGGCCGCGTAGAGAACGAAGAGAATGACGATCGCGCTATTCATGTAGGAGAGGGCGAAGACCTTCTTGATCAGATGGGATTTATGAAGAAGCCCGAGAATACCGACAAGAAGCAAGGCGCCGGTTAAGTACCAACTCACGACTCCTCCTCCCGAAAGAGCACCACGGCGATGAGCCCGATTCCCGCCGACACTTTGATTCCGATGATTACGTTCAGGGCAAAGACGAATGCGACCCGTTCCGATCCGAGAAAACGGACCTCCGGCGCAGGGTTCGCGAGAAAGAAGCCGCCGAGGACGATTCCGGCGGAGCCGATAAGGAGTAGCAGCGCGAAACCGGCACTTTCGCCGGCGGTCAGAAGCTTCTGACCGAGGTGCATTCGCCCGCTACCGATGTCGCTCCCTCGCTGTCGCTCCGAGAGAACCAGGAGAATCAGCCCCGACGCGACAACCACGCCGCCCTGGAAGCCACCCCCGGGGGAAATGTGGCCGAAAGTAACCAGATAGACACCGAATAGAAAGATAAACGGCGCGAGCTTTCGCGCCACGACGCTCAATAGCTCGGTCTGCCGCTTTCTCACGACGGCTCCCGAATCAGAAACGCCACGCCGGCGACGGCCAAGAGAAGAACGATGGTCTCCCCGAGGGTGTCGAAGGCGCGGTACCCCAGGTAGATCGCGCTTACCAGGTTCTGAGCTCCGGTGTCCTCTAGGGCCGAAGAGACCACCAAGTCCCGGATCGGAAGCTCCGGGGCCGGTGGAGCGGTAAGCGTTAGAAAGAGAAACAGCGCGACACCGACGGCTATGACGGTGGTGGTTAGATGCCGGAGAAATTTCATGTTCGGTCGTATCGCTCGGTACGGTGGATGACCCAGACAAAGACCAGAGCGCTCACGCCGGCTCCGACGGCGGCCTCGGTCAAGGCTACGTCCGGTGCCTTGAGCAGGATAAAGACGAGGCTGCTCAAGAGGCTTACCACGGAGGAGAGGATGACCGCGGTGATCAAATCTCTAACGTAGAGTGAAAGAACGGCTACGAATACGATAACTCCGAGCATTGCCTCTATCATGCATCCTCCTGGTTTCCTTGAATCAGCCTCTTGCGCACCTCGTAGCTTCTCCGCCAGGGAACAACCCCGGAGTACCAGGCGTACTTTGCTATGATGTGCGCCGAAACGGGACTGGACACAAAGAAGAAGAGTGCGATAACCAACAGCCGGCCGGTCGTGGGAGACAAGCCCGAGAGAAACATGACGGCGATAATCGCCGAGAGTACCGAGGTGGTGCTGCACGTAGACGAAACCTGGAGCCGGGTGTAGACGTCGGGCATGATCAGCAGTCCGAGATTCCCCATCATGCCGAAGACAAAGGCCAGTCCGAAGAAGACGAGAGCCACCCACTCCATCACATTGCCTCCCCGGAGCCCAGGTAACGGGTAATCGCCAAGAGACCGACGAATCCGAAAATGTCGTAGACGAGGGCGACGTCCAGGTAGGCCGGGCGGTTGTCGTTGACCGCGATCAGCACCAGAAGCGCCAGTACCTGCGCCGCGACGACGTTAAGCGAGACAAGGCGATCGGCCACCGTGGGTCCCACGACACCCCGCACCAGACTGATGACGGTGGACGCCACGAAGAAATAGATCATAAGCTGAAGCATCACACCCATATGCGTCTAAGTAGCCTCTCGTAGATGCCCTTGATCAATTCACCGGCGTACCGGGAGTGCCTGGTCGTCGCGTCGAGCCAGTGGACTACCAGGTGGTCTTCGTCCAATTCGATGGTGATCGTCCCGGGGGTCAAGGTGATTCCCGTCGAAAGCGCCGCCCTCGCGATGTCGCTCCGCAACCGGGTTCGGAAATGCACTACTCCTGGGTTGATACGTCCGCGGATAATCTGCCAAAGAACCCGGAAGCTCGCTACGTACATGCTAAAGACCAGGACTACGAGATAGACGGCGAGCCAGTGAATCCGCGGCAGAACGGCCCGCCATGCGGCCTCGGTTTCGTCGATGTACAAGTGGAAGGTGCCCGAGGCGATAATCAGCGAAAAGATTACCCCAAGCGCCAGGGACTCCGGATCCGTACTCCAGGTAAAGAGGAGCCAGCCGACAAAAAGGGTCACGGCCGTAACGGCAATCCGAACGAGGTCCCACCAGAACCTAACCCAACTCCGCCGTTCGGTCACCCCGCAACTTCCTCTCGCCTCCGAAAGGCCTCGAGAACGGCCTCGGGTGATGGGGCCTGCAGGAGCTCCTCCCGGAACTCGCTCGAGGATAGGAGCCGGGCCAGGCGGCTCAACAGTTTCAGATGGCGTCCGTGCGCCCCTTCGGGCCCCAAAAGGACAACCAGCAACCTTACCGGCTCGTTGTCGACTGCTTCGAAGGGAACTCCATGGTCCGCTCGGGCGACGATCATAACCGTCTCATCCACAAGATTGGTGAGCCGGTGAGGAATCGCCACTCCATGGCCGACCGCAGTCGTCGAAAGCTTCTCCCGCTTCCAGAGCTCCCTACCCAAAGACTTCGCGTCCGG
The DNA here is from genome assembly GCA_046541715.1 of Spirochaetaceae bacterium. Taxonomy (GTDB): domain Bacteria; phylum Spirochaetota; class Spirochaetia; order DSM-27196; family PWMO01; genus CAYPUT01. Next base: position 848 of record JBKHCS010000113.1, on the reverse strand, counting down.
AATTCCGGCACAGGCGGCGGCGCGTTCGGCAAGCTCTTCGATTGCTTGGCGCCTCTTCCGTGCCGTCAGATCGAGAAATACGCAGCCACGGTCCAAGATCGCCGACAGGTCCCCACTCACTTCGTTAACTCCTCGTCTGTTTGGTCTACAAGCCCCCGGGCAAAATCGATCGGCACCGTAAAAAGGATACCGGTCCCCGGATTGTCGAGGCCCCCGGTAATCTCATCGAGCAACGGTTGCAGTCGTGTTAGAGCCGATTCGTCCCGGAGGACGGAGATAATGGTCTTGTTGTACGGCTTGTTCCCTTTCATGAAGGACTTGAAGTCCGCGAAGAGGGGCACCTCGTACGTCAAGAACCGCCCCATCCCTTCGGAATCGAGAATAGTCGCGCCCTCGACGCCGGCTTCGGCGTAGGCTTCCATAACCCGCTCGAGGAGCTCTTCCTGGTTCAGGACAAATACCAATAGTTTCAACGGCGGAAGTATATCCGGATTCTTCGCGGTGTTTCAAACGGCAGGCTTGGTCTAGTACTCCATCTCGACCCGGACGACCGTTTCGCGGCCGTCGTGCTCGAAGGCTGCGTCCTGAAAACGCGGGGGCCCGAGGCGGCCCCGGGCATCTTGGGAGGCACCGTGGCCTTCCCGAGGCACGCCTATCAGGTTCGTGTCCATGACGCCGTTTCGGTTCTCGTCGTGGAAGAGCCCGACGGCGTAGGTGCCGTGGGGATACCGCGAGAAGACAACCCGGGCGCTTCTTCCGTCTATTTCGACAGCTTTGGCGTCGAGAGCTTTGCTCAGGTCGTTCGGAAATCCGGAGGCGGAGTCGTAGAGGGTAACCCGTACGAGACC
>JBKHCS010000112.1:0-9785 GCA_046541715.1 Spirochaetaceae bacterium | reverse complement strand
AGCACCAACCCTTCGGCGGCCCTCTTCGCCCAGGCGGTCACCGAGATGGCCCGTATCGCCGAGGCTCTCGGGGGCGATCCGGCGACCGTCTACGGCCTCCCAGGGGTCGGGGATCTCTACGTAACCTGCCAAGCCGGGAGAAACAGCCGACTCGGGGCCCATCTCGGCCGGGGCCTACGCTACTCGGAAGTACGCCGGGACCACATGCCGAAGGACACCGTCGAAGGGGCGGACCTCGCCCTTTCCCTCGGGCCCCTTAGGTGGCCCGAGGCGGAGGAGAACATCCTCCGGCGGCTACACATGCCATTGGGCGAAGCCATCATCCGGGCGGTTTGCGACGACGATGCCTTTGCGGTGGTCTGGAGTGAGCTCCGCGAACCTGGCGCATTCGGATAATCGAAGAGCAGGGTATTGTCTCGTGGGCCTAATCGATACAGATCGTCCTCGACCGCCCCGGCTCACTTCTCCGTCATTGCGGTAACGCCGTTCCAGTCGGGAGGCGGCGGTGTGTCGAGATAGCGCTTGCAGCGCAGCAGAAACATCTTGATGATCGGGTCAGCCGGGAGCAGTTTGCGAGCAGCCAGCAAATTGCGCGCGGCTACGGTGAAGTCGCGGCGGTAGTAGTGCTCCAGGCCTCTGTGCTGCAGCTGCCACGCCTTGCGCTCTTCGGCTGCAAGTCTCGCCGCGGGCACGTAGATGCGGGTTGTCTCGCTTTTGCCTTTGACGGTTACAGTATCGACCAGGCGACACGGAATTTCAGAGGCAATGTGGCGCTGAACAGATTCGGAGATTAGGATCGGGACGTTGTACATCTTGGTCAGGCCTTCCAGCCGCGACGCAAGGTTGACCATATCTCCGACCACGGTGTAGTCCATCTTTTTGTCGCTGCCGATGTTGCCAATGGTAACCGGACCGTAGTTTATACCGATTCCCACGCGAAAACTTGGCATGTCTTTTTGGCGCTGGGCGCGATTGAAGCCCTCGAGGGCGGCCAGCATATCGAGGCCGGCTCGGACAGCGTCGGCGGCGTCGTTCTCCCGCTGAACCGGGGCACCGAAAAACGCCATAATGGCGTCACCTATGTACTTGTCGACGATGCCGTTGCGCTCGATGACCGCGTCCACCATGGCGCTGAAGTAGGTGTTCAACGACTCTACAATCTGATCGGCAGGGAGCTGTTCGGAAATCGAGGTAAAACTGCGGATATCGGAGAAAAGAACTGCCAGTGTCCGGTTCTGCCCGACCAGCATCGATTCCGGGTTGGCGAAGAACTGATCGATCACATTGACCGGAACGTACTTTTGAAAAATGGTCCGGATCTTCTGTTCCTGGCGCCGCGCCAGCACCGCCTGGAAGGCGTACTGCTTGATCTGCTGGTAGGCCTCATCGAGCTCTTCGGTCATCACGTTGAAGGTATGACCCAGGTCGCCGATCTCATCGCGGTAGAGAGTGGGAACCCGCTTGGAAAGATCGCGTTCGCCGATGATTTCGCGCATGGCGGCGGCCATGTGGCCCAGCGGCAGCAGCAGATTCCGCGTCACGAGAACAGACAACAGAACGGCCACCACCAGCGTGACCGCCAGGATCAGCGCAGTCTGGTTGGTGATGGTGCGCACGGCGCGGTAGAACACGCTCTGTTGCTCGGTGACAAACAGTGTCCAGTCAAACGGTTCGAACCGGACCGACTGCGCTACCCGCAGTTCGCCGGCGAGCGAGATGCTGCGCCAGCCGGCTGGGCTTCCGGCGGCAATCCGCCGCAGTTCGTCCATCTCATCCTGTCGCGGCTCAACCGGTCGGGTGCTGAAGGCAATTTTACCTTCGGGGTTGATCGCCACAATCAGCTCTGATTCTCGGCGGATCAACCCCCCGGCGTGTGCTTCCACCGAACGCTCTGCGGCACGGACGTACTCTTCCTGATCGACTAAGTCGTTTTCGACCAGGAGTTGCCACTGCTCCCAGGCGTAGCGGGCCAACTCCTCAGCCTTGAACTGAAGAAACTCCTGCGCAACCTGCGTTATGCCGCTCCGGGCGGATAGCGAAGCCGCAACTCCGGCGATAATTAGCGGGGCGATTATGAGCGGTAGGATGACCAGGAGGATCTTGTACCGAATGCTCACCTTGTCGGAAGCGTATAACTGCGCCTCGGGAGCGTCAACTCACGGCTCCTTGATGACCGGACTGTTCCGTCATATGCTATGGAGAGTTGTGATGGAACCGAAGGGTCAACCTGATGGACCTGCAGAAAGAGCTTGAATCCGATCGTGCCACCCGTGGAATCTCGTCTGATGAGCAGGCTGCCGTCCGTGGGGAGATCGAACAGGCGTTTCTCGTTCGGCGCGAGGCGCACGATGAACACCGCTTCCGCTACACTCCCCTCCGTCGCGGTGCGTTACTGCCGCTGCTGATAAATCTTGGCGCGCTGGCGCTGACCGCAGGCGCGGTGCTCTTTCTTATCGCGTTGTTCGAACGCGACGAGCGTTCGCTGGCAGAGGTGTCGGCGGCCGGACAAACCGCCCAGTCGAGGCTGCTGGAGCAGTTCCGAGCCGATGCCGACGCGCAGCTACTGCAGAGCGAGCGCGAGATTCAACAGATACGCGCCGAGCTGGAAGAGCTGCGGGGGCAGGTTCCCGCGGACCAGCGCGACCAGACCACCGCCGAGCGCGTTGCCGCACTGGAGGCCCAGCTCGAGTCAGCAGAAACCCTCAGCAGCCTGCAGCGTCTACAACGGCAGGAACAGCTGCTCGCGGCGCAACTGTCGGCGGCGCTGACGCGCATCGGCGAGCTGGAAGCAGAACTGGAGCAACAACCCGAGCCGGTTACATCGGAGCCGCCGGTGGTCCGCGAGCTTCCCGAAGACAATGCCGCCGAGTTGCTGGAGTTGCGAGCCACGGCGCAGCAGCTGGAGGCCGATATTGAGCGGCTGCGCGCCGAGCGCGATAGCCTGGCCGCCGAGCGCGCGTCGCTGGCGTCGCGGCAGACCCAGCTGACCGCCGAGCGCGACCGGTTGCTGGCGAGCCTGGAGCGCCTCGAACGCGACCTGGCGGCTGCGCGCACCGCAGAGGAGCAGCGCGCGGCATTGCGCGCCCGGCTCGACAGTGTCAGCAGTGCCCTGGCCGATGCTCGTACCGCTGCCGCACCGGGCCGTGAAGAATTAATGGGCAAGGTTGAGGCCAAGGTGGAGGTGCTGCGCATTCTGAGCACGGAACCCATCGATAGCCGCTATCCGGGGCTTGACCGGCAGCTGGAGGACTACCTGGATACACTGGCTTCAGAATCGCGCCGCGAAGGGCGTATCGCCGGCCTTCAGGAGGCGGTTGAGCTGCTGGAGCGTGTCAGCGGGTCCAATCCGGCCACAGCCAATCTCGAAGGCCGATTTGCCGCGGTCGAACGGGCCGTGGTACAAGATATTCTGCAGGAGCTGCAGCAGCTGTTACGCTGAGTCGCTTCAATTACTGACGTTGAGCCTGGCGGTAACGTGCTCACCGGTGTGGTCGGTCAACCGGATATGCGCCGCACCCGGGGGAAACGACACCGTATAGCGGGCCTTGTTTTCGCCGACCGGTTCCGGCTGGCCGCTTCCCGGTCCTACCCGCTCGAAGGTGTACGGCGCAACCCCACCGGAGGCGGTAAACTCGACGGTGGTGCCGTCCTCAAATTCGCCGCTATTGGGAGAAATAGTAAGCTCTTCGATGTCTCCCGGATCATCCTCGATAACGTGGATTGTGGCGCCGGCGCTCGCCGAGGAGTCATCGGTTACCGTAATTTGTGCGTCATCGAGTACTCCGCCGCCGGAGTGGGTAAAGGTTATCGTACGGTTGGCGTCCGCGAAACCGAGATCACCGGCGGTGTACGGCGGCAGAATCTGAGCGGGTGCGATTGGGTCTACTCCGCCGGATACGGTCAGCACGATTACATCGCCGGCCTGAATGGTTTCGACCGATGGATCGATTCGAAGATCATCGACCTCGTATATGGTTACCGTTACAAACGCCGCACCTCCGGATTCGTCGGTAATCTCGATCTCATCGCTGCCGGCGCTGTCTGGGGCGGTATAGCGAAGGATCGCAGGATCGGCCTGTGTCCGCGGATCTGGATTCGCTTCCACCGAGGCAGCACCAACCGCTGCGTGCTCGATGGTACCTCGGCCTCCGACTATCTCTATGTCCTCGGACCCTCCCGCTTCCAGGGTGATCGATGTCGGCGAGGCGCGGAGCGGTGCAAAGACCCGTATCGCAGCTGCCGCGGTTGACCCTAAACGGTCAGTGACCACAATCTGACCTTCCGCGGGGGTGTCCGAAGCCTCCGGCGCGCGGTAGAGCGCATCGTTGTCCAGGGTTCCGGCTCCGGAGGCCGGCTCAATCCGGAATAGGTACGGTTTGAAGCCGCCGCTCACCTCAAGGCGATACTCCGCGTCCGGCGGCAGAGTCACCGTTCTCTGGGACATCGTCAGTTCACCCGGTTCTTCGGCGTCCAACATCTCGTACACCGAAAGATCGCCGCAGGCGGTCAGAACAAGGGTCGATAACACTATTACCACCGCGACGACGCTGTGTTTCACACGAAAGTCCATCTCAATACCAATATACTACCCTTTTTCGCCGGTTCACATTTTTCTGACAACAGACAACGTCGGTGCCAGCCACAGGATGTGCTCCGTTTCGACCGAATCTCCGTCCTGCTCGCGGTAGAGATGCAGCACGCCGTTGAGTGTCAGCGCCGGTGTCAGGAGCCAGCGATCTGCCAGCGGAATCCGGGTACCGATTCCAGTGCGCCACGCGGGCAGCGCCGGCGCCAACCGGTCCGAAACGGTCGATCCGTCGTCTATCCGCATCGCAACCCCGGCCGCAGCGCCGGCAAACCACGCCAGATTGCCGGTTTGCCCCAGCGTCACCCAAGCGTCAGCCATAACCGGTACCAGCGTGCGCACGTACTCACCGGTGTCTGTCCGCTCGGGCCGGAAACGCGTCACGCCGCTTCGCAGACCGATGGCGGCGCGCTCGAAGCGATAGTGCAACGCCGGTTCGGCACCGATGCCGAATGCGAAGAAGGTTCCAAAGTCACCCAGAGGAACCGCAACGGCTACGGCAACCGAGGTTTCCAGGCTACCCCGGGACCGCGCAAGGTCGGCCTCCGTCGGCAAGGGCTCGTCGGTCGGCCGCTCAACCGGCGGCTCTGCGGGCGGTGGCGGTTGCGCCGCAATCAGCTCTGCGATGCCCGACGACGCCTGCTGATAGAGTTCAGCGGCGGCCGTGTCCCCAAGCCGATCCAGCAACAAGTCTATGTCGCGGCCGGCCTCGGTTGCCGCCATAAGTGAGCCATCGCTGACGTCGAACAACTCAAACTGCACCACTACACGCTGGTCGTCGACCCGGTAGCGTCCGAGGAGCAGCAGTTCAGAGCGCCGGTCGGCGGCCAGCTCCAAAAGCGTCGCGCGGTCCTGTATCCGTCCGGGGGGCGGAGGCGTGTCGGCGTCCAGGGGGCCCAGGCGAGCAAGCCTCACCGCCATCGCCGAACTCAGTACGCGCTCTAAGGACTCGTCTGTTTCGGTGCCGGCCTGGGGCAGATACGCCTGCAGTACCTCTAAAGAGGCCTCGGACCCATCTACTGGCACCACGGCCGTGATCGGGATGATGAGAATGAGAACTAGTAGCGGACCTAGGCCGATGCGCGTCAAATAAGCTCCTTCTGGGTGCGCCGTGAAACGACCCTCAGTCTATAACATAGTAAAAACCACGCGTAATTTGACGGCCTCGACACGGTCGGCACTAAAATATTTATTATTGCCATTTTCTCTTTCCGGGTCTACAATCGGGTAAGGTTCACCTGCGGTTCCGAATCGTATAGTCTTATGCGCAGCAGTTGCCACGCCAGGTGGAGACTGCGGCCGTTTCAAATAGCAGGATAAAACGTTGCTCGAGTCGTCGGAAAAAGTCCGCATTCTCCTCGTCGAAGACCAAACGATTATCGCCTTGGCCGAGTCAAAAACCCTCCGGGACGCCGGATTTGCGGTCGAGATCGTCCACACCGGGGAAGAGGCCCTTCGGGTTGCCGCCGAACGGGACGACATCGACCTGGTGTTGATGGATATCGATCTCGGACCCGGAATGGACGGAACCGAAGCCGCCGAGCGAATCCTCGAGGTCCGGACCCTGCCGATCGTCTTCCTTACCAGCCACGCGGAGCAGGAAGTCGTCGAGAAGGTCAAGGGGATAACCCGGTACGGCTACGTGCTAAAGAACTCCGGCCGGTTCGTCCTGATCGAATCGATCCAGATGGCCCTTGAGCTCTTTAGCGCGCACCGGACAACGGCCATCAGAGAGAAGCAGATTCTAAAGATCAGCCGGACCTACGGCGTTTTGAGCGACGTCAACCAGGCCATCGTCCGGATGCAGGATCCTCGGGAGCTTCTCCCGAAAGTTTGCGAGATTGCCGTCGACCGGGGCGATTTTCTCTTGGCCTGGATCGGCGTCCCCGACGCCGAGGGCCGGAGAATCGTTTCGGCGACCTCCTACGGCCCGCAGAAGAGCTACGTATCGGATGTGACCATCGATCTCTTCGACCCCCTTACGGCGGAGGGACAGACAGGGACAGCCTACACCACCGGGCGGCGGGTCGTCTTTAACGACATCGCGACGGCCCCCCGAATGGCGCGCTGGAAGGACAAGGCCCTCTCCCGTGGTTTCCGCGCCTCCGCTGCCTTTCCGATTCGGGTCTCCGGAACGGTAAAGGGCGTATTCAACCTCTACGCATCGGCGGTCGGGTTCTTCGACGAGGAGGAGATCCGCCTCCTCGACGAGCTCGCGGCGGACATCGGGTTTGCCCTGGAGGTCGACGAAAGCAACCAGCGCCGCCGCCGGGCGGAAGCGAGCCGGGACTGGTGGGAATACCTCCTCCGTTACGTCATCCAGTACGACCCGAGCGCGATTGCCGTCCACGACCGGGAGCTGCGCTACCTCTTCGTGAGCGACCGCTACCTTTCCGATTACAACGTCTCGGAGAAGGAGATTATCGGGAGACATCACTACGAAGTCTTTCCGGACATTCCGGAGAAGTGGCGGGAGGTACATCGCCGGGCGCTCGAGGGGGAGATTCTCGAATCGCAGGACGACTTCTACGTGAACGCCGCAGGTCATACTGTGTACACCCGATGGAAGTGCCGCCCCTGGTACGATGCCGAAGGGGAGATCGGGGGCATAATCCTCTACACCGAGGTTATCACCGCAGAGAGGCAGTTACGCCGGGAGCACAAAAGGACCCTCGCCGCCCTCGAATCCCTGGTCCGGAACTCTCCGGACCCGGTTTCCATCGTCGACTCCTCGGGCCGGTGGATGGTCTGCTCGGAGTCCGTCGCCGGCAGCATAGGCAAGACCTCGGACGAGCTCAAAGACCGCCGATTCGCCGATCTACTTCCCCGGGATATCGCCGAGGAGTTCGACAGGAGCGTCCGGCGGGTCGTCGACACCGGCGAGGGGTTTACCAAGGAGGAGTGGATTTCAACCCCGACTGCGGACCGGTTCTACAAGACGACTCTCTTTCCCGCGCAGTTTGTCGAAGGGCGGGTTGAGCTTGTCGGCGTTGTCAGCGTCGACCTTACCGAATCCGTCCATGCGACCCGGCGAATCGAGGCGAGCGAGAGCAAGTACCGGAACGTCATCGATTTCCTCTCCTTCGGATTCTGGATTACCGACGGAGAAGGCATAATCCAGGAGGCCAACCCCGCCTGCGAAGCGATTACCGGGTATACCCCGGAAGAGCTCGTCGGCATGTCGGTAACGGAGGTCGACGTCGGGGAAACCCCCGAGGGCGTGGCGTTTCGGGTGGAAAGCATGAGGCATTCGGGCTTTTTCGAGTTCGAAACGACATACCGCCGGAAGGATGGGTCGACGGTTCCCGTCGTGGTGCGGACCAACCGCCTCTCGCAGAAAGAGGACACCTTCTTCGGCATCGTCGAAGATGTCTCCCGTCGCCGCGCGGCGGAACACCAGGCCCACCGTCTGATGGAAGAGAAGGAGCTCCTTCTCCGGGAGAACCGGCACCGTCTGAAGAACGATCTCCAGACCATCCACGGCTTGCTCTCCCTCCAAGCCGACCGAGCCGTAGGCTCCGGGGCCTCCGAGGCGCTCCTCGAGGCGGCGGGGCGCGTCGAGACGATGGCCCACCTCTACGACAAGCTCCACCGGAGCGAAGGGCTCTCGGGCAGCATCGACGCCGAGGCGCTTCTCGAGGACCTTATCGAGGACATCGCCGACCGTTACGACGGGACGGGACCGACCATCGGCTTTCACGGCGATGCGCTCACGATGAGTCAAAACGCCGTCACGCCCCTGGGGATTATCGTGAACGAGCTCGTGACCAACGCGATAAAGCACGCCTTCCGGGAAGAGGCCGAGAAGCCCCGGAGCGACGAACCCCGGGTCGAGGTATCCCTGATAGCGGAAGCAGAGGGCCACGCGCGCCTGACGGTGGCCGACAACGGAGCGGGAGCTCCGGCCCCGGTCCTCGGGGGCACCGCCGACGGATTCGGGCTGACCTTGGTTCGCTCCTTCGTCGGGCAGCTGCGCGGCACCCTGTCCATCCTCCGGAACGACGATTACCGGGGCACCCGGGTCGAGATTCGGTTCCCGGTAACGGACGCTTTGTCACCCCTATCACGGGAGTCTACTCCATAGAGCCTTTTCTCCGGAGCATCGAAGGTTCGAACCCTTTCCGTAGGGGAGTAGACGACGGAATTCTCGGAAACACCAACCACGACGGAGCCCGTCTTGCCTGGAAGAGTAAGGCCGTTTGCCCTCCGGGTCTTGTAAAAAGCCGCACGATTTGGCGGGGCCGGCCGTAGTGTTCACTGTATAATCGAGGCGAAGGTAACAGGCAAACGTGCAAAGCAGCGGAGAGCAGACGACAAGTTCCCATTCTCCCTTTCGGGTACTGCATCCCCAGGAGGCAGAGCGGTACTACGACCACGCGCTTTACGAGATTGAAGGGCCCCTCAGTCACGTCCTGCAGCTATCGTGGACTATGCGCTGGGATCTGCCGGCGGACGTGGCATTCGGTGCACGGGTCGTTCCTTCTGCCTATGCCAACCTTACCTGCATGCCCGAGGGGGCGCGCGTTACCGGGGTAACGACGGGTCTCTACGATTACCAGATTCGAGGGTCCGGGGTGATCGTCGGGGTGATGTTTCGGCCCGGCGGAATCGCCGCCTTCTTCGATTCGCCCCGGGATCTCGTAGACACGCATCTGCCCGCTCAGCGACTCTTTCCCGCGGTCGACGAGGAGTTTAACAACGAGGTCATCGCGAGCTCCGACGGAGCGGCTCTCAAGCGGATTCACGAGCAACTCCTCGCCCACCTGCCGGCGCCGGACCCGAATATTTCGCTTATCAACGAGATTATCGAACGGAGCCAGACCGCGAAAGAGTCCACCGTCCGGTCTATCGCAAAGGAGTTCGCGATGAGCGAGCGAAAGCTCCAGAGCCTCTTTGAGCGGTATGTCGGAGTCGGCCTCAAATGGATAATGCTGCGCGATCGACTACAGCGCGCAACGTTGCCGGCGGACACGTTGGCGGCTCCCAACTGGACCGAGATCGCCCACGAGCTCGGTTACGGGGATCAATCACACTTCATACACGACTTCAAGAGAATCGTGGGAATGACGCCCCGGCAGTACGCTTTGGCGAATCATAGGAGAACCTATCTCGGAGCGCAATCGCAAAACGGCTTCCCGGGGAGGGATTCGACCCAAAACACGGGGACACTCACGGTTCGGGCGGAGCCGGAGAAGCGGTC
>JBKHCS010000111.1:0-9970 GCA_046541715.1 Spirochaetaceae bacterium | reverse complement strand
GACCGAAGTCACCCTTGGCCCGGCAGACAGCATCGTCCTGGCCCTCGGCGCCCAGCCGGAGAACCACCTCTACGAAGCGGTCAAAGACAAGGTTCCCGCCGTCCACCTCGTCGGTGACGCAAAAGGGGTGCGGAAGGCGCTGGAAGCGATTGAGGAGGGTTTTCTCGCCGGACTCACGGTCTAGGGATCGCCGGCCCGCGGCTCACCGGCCCAGTCCGCGCCGCAACCTCGCCCCTCTGCTTGACCCAACGCCGGCGAGGACGCACTATTGATGCCACCATGCGAGTTCACGAGCTCTCCATCGAATTGGAGAACCAGCCGGGGCGGATCCATCGGGTTACCAACGCCCTCGCCGAAGCGGGGATAAACCTTCGCGCCATGACGGTGTCCGACCGGAGATCCACCGGGGTCCTCCGGCTGATCGTCTCCGACATCGCCGCCGCCCGGACGGTTTTGATGAATATGCATCAGCCGGCTGACGTCTGTGAGGTTCTCGCCCTGCGCCTCGACGACCGCCCCGGAAGCCTCTCCGAGCTCCTCGAGGCGCTCGTCGGGGCCCGGATCAACGTCGAATACCTCTACGCCTTCGCCCTCCCCGGGGGCGTCGCGGTTACGGTCATCCAGACCTCGGACAACCCTCGGTGCGAAGAGATTCTGAGCGCCCAGGGGCTGGCCGGTCTCGATATCGAGGCGCTCTTCGGAGGCACGCCGTGAAGGCCGGCCCGGCGCCGGGGTCCCCCGGCCGAGTCGCCGTTATCGGGGCCGGGCCCGTCGGACAGGTCGTCGCGGCGCATCTTCTCGCCGGGGGCCACGAAGTAGTCCTCGTCGACGTAAGCGCGGCGGTTCGGGACCATCTGAATCGCCGGGGCATTGCGCTCTCCGGGGCCGTCGAGCTGTCGGCCCCGCCCCCGGTCGCCGCGACCGCCTCCATAGAGGACATCACCGACAGCCCCCTCGACCTCATCGTCCTGGCCGTCAAGGCTCCGATCCTTCCCTTGGTCTGTTCCGCCCTCCAGGACGCCGCCCCCCGGGAGACGACGGTCTTAAGCTGGCAGAACGGTATCGACACCGAACGGTCGGTCGCCCGATACATCGCCCCGGATCGAATTGTCCGGGGTGTCGTGAACTACGGCGTAAACCTGACCGGCGACCACGGCGTAAACGTCGTCTTCCATCACCCGCCCCACTACGTAAAGGAGTATCACGAGGACGGACGCGCCCGCGCGGAGGCCGTCGCCGGGCTCCTTTCCGGATCGGGACTCGACACCCGCCGGGCGGAGGACCTCGTCGGGATGGTCTGGAAGAAGGCCATTCTGAACGCCGGGCTCAACGCCCTCTGCGCTCTCACCGGTCTGGATATGGCAAGCGCGTGGCACGATCCATACGCCGCCGACCTTGCCCGGAAGATCATGCAAGAGGGAATCCGGGTCGCCCGGTCGAACGAGATATTCGTCGGATGGGACTATTACCGGTGGGCTCAGGACTACCTTGCCGCCGCGGGGCCCCACAAGCCGTCGATGCTGGTCGACCGGGAAGCCGGGCGCATGTCGGAGATCGACTTTATCAACGGCAAGATTGTCGAATACGGGGAGTTTGCGGGCATTCCCACGCCGTACAACGAGACGATAGTCCGCATCCTGAAAGCAATAGAGGCAAAGGAGCAGCAGGGGTAGAGGCTATCCGGCCGCCCCGTACCCGCCCCGGGAGTCAACGCGCCCCGGCGCTGCCGGCCTTCGGAAACCGGAGGAGGGCAAGTAGCGCGGCGAGAGAGGCCAAGATCGCCGAAACCCCAATAGCTACCCTGCCCCCGGCGGCAAAGGCGTCTCGTCTCGCTTCCTCGACGGCGCTCCGGAGCCCTTCGGGAACCGCCGACGGCAGCTCTGCTGCTAATAGCTTCCCCGCATCGGCGAGGACGGCCTCCCGGGCGGCCTCGGACAAGTCGGCCGGGAGTGCCCCGGGAAGAAGCAGCTGGTAGGTCGCGCTCAACAGGGCACCGAGAATGGTGATAGCCAGGAGCCCGGCGGTCCTGGCGGCGGCGTTGTTGAGCCCCGACGCGGCGCCGGAAAAGTGCTCCGGCACCGTAAGTGCCGCCTTGGTAATCGCCGGAATCAAGAAGACCATTCCGGCTCCGAAAACCAGGGTCGCCGGGAGCCAAAAGGAGAGATATCCCGGCTGCCTGATACCGAAGGCCATCACGAAGAGCCCAACAGCGACGATTGCCGGCCCGAGAACCAGCTGGAGCCGGGGCCCCCGCCGGTCGGTTACCGACCCGCTCGGGGCCGACAGAAGGGCTATCATCGCCGTTGTTGGCAAGAAGGCCAACCCGGTGAAGCTCGCCGAGTAGCCGAGAAGCTGCTGAAAGACAAAGGAGAGAAGAAAGAAGGCCCCCTGGAAGGAGAAATAGAGTAAGAGGGTCGAAACGTTGGCGACGGCGACGGTCCGGTTGAACATCCCGAAGGGAACGATAGGATGGCCGGCCCGCCGCTCGATCGGGAAAAAGACGACCCCGGATAGAGCCGCCAGCGCCAGACCGGAGCCGGTTAGCCAGGTTAAGCCGACTTCCGGAATGCGAATGAGGCCGAATGAAAGCCCTCCAAGGGCCAGGAGAACCGCCGCGGCCCCGGCGAAGTCGACGCCCTTTTCGCCTTCGTTACGGAGCTTCGGAACCGCGAGGGTCGTAACAACCGAGGCCGCCACCCCGATCGGCACGATCATCCAGAAGACCCACCGCCAACTGAGATCGGCGAGAATTCCGCCGAGGAAGGGCCCCAACGCGGCAATCGCCCCGGAGACCCCGGCCCAGAGCCCGATAACCCTGCCCCGCTCTCCCTCGGGGTAGAGCCGGTTGATAATCGCCAGGCTCCCGGGGACCATGAACGCCGCCCCAAGCCCCTGCACCGCGCGACCGAGGATAAGGAGTCCGGGGGTCGGAGCAAAGCCGCAAAGAGCCCCGGCGACGGTAAAGACGAGGATCCCGATGTTGAAGACCCTCCGCACACCGAAAAAGTCGCCTAAGGACCCGCTGACCAGGATAAAGGCCGAGAGGGTGAGCGCGTAGGAGTTGGCTATCCACTGAACCAGGGAGAGATCGAGGTCCCAGTAGCCTTGGATCGTCGGAAGGACGACGTTGACCGCCGAACCCATAAAGAACCCGAGGCCGCTCGCGAGGATGGTCGCGGTCAAAATGAGGGCGCTTTTGTCAGGTTTCGTCTTACTCACTACGCCAAAGATGCCACGCGGGACTCTGCGGTATCAACATGCCTGTTGACAAAAGTCGGATGCGTCGGTGATCGATGTCCGAGGCTGGTTCAGGCCGGATGCCCGAGAAGCACCGGCTCCTCGGCCTCCGCGATCCCATCGACAACGACATTGTAAAAGCTGTTGGACCGAAAGAGCTTCGGATTCCACCCGGCGGCGGCTCGGAGCTCCACCGGCGCATAGTGTTCTCCGTACCCCCGGGCCGAGAGCCCGTCCTCTGCTACGCGTTCCAAGAGGACCCGTTGCCGCCGGCCGATAAGGCGCCGGCGGTAGACGAGCTTGTTCTCCTCCGACAGGCGCCGGATCCCCTCGCTTCGCTCGGCTTTTACCGCCTCGGGAACCTGCCCGGGCATCCGGTCCGCCCGAGTTCCCCTCCGACGGGAGTAGCGGAAGGTGTGGACGTGGCTAAACCCGACCTCCCGGACCACGGCCTCGCTCTCGGCGAAGTCGGCTTCGGTCTCCCCGGGGAAGCCGACTATGATGTCCGTCGTTAGGTTGAAGTCGGGAATCCGGGAACGGATGCGCCCCACGGCCCGGAGGTACTCCGCGACGGTGTACTGCCGCCGCATCGCAAGGAGTATCCGCTCGGAGCCGCTCTGGAGGCAGAGGTGGAGATGGGGGCACATCTTCGGGTGCTCTAAGACCGCAAAGAAACGCTCGTCGAGGGAGTCCGGCTCGAGGGAGGATATCCGGAGGCGGAAATCCCCGGGTATCTCCAAGATCTCCTCGATAAGGGCGCTGAAGTTGACCCCCTCGTCCCGGTAGCGGCTCATGTTCACTCCGGTAAGGACGACCTCCCGGGCGCCCCGGCGGACGGTTTCCCGGAGGTCCGTCAACACGTCGGCCGCCGGGCGGCTGGTCGCCTGTCCCCGTACCTGGGGGATAATGCAGAAGGAGCAGAAGTTGTCGCACCCGTCCTGGATCTTGACCATCGACCGCGTGTGGAAGATCCGGTCCGGGGGCTCGTAGTCGAAGAGCGCCTTCGGGAGCGCCTCGGGTTGCAGCACCTCCCCCCGGCGAGCGGCCTCGACTAAGTCGAAGATGTGGGCCTTCCGGTCGTTCCCGACGACGAAGGTCCGCCCGTCGGCTTCGAGCGCCTCCCGCCTCGCCTCGGCGAAGCAGCCGGTTACGACGACTAGCGGGTCGCCACTCCCGGGTCCGGGGCTCCGGTAGGCCGGCCGGTCCCCCGAGCCTTTACCCCCGCCGGCGGTAGCGGCCCCCAAGCCCCCGGCGGTTCGGAGGGCCCGGTTGACTAAGTTTCTCGACTTTCGGTCCGCCTGGTTGGTGACGGTGCAGCTGTTTATCACATAGACATCGGCGGACTCATCGAAGGGCACGACGCGATAGCCCCCATCCCGGAACCGGGAGGCCAGGGAGTCGGTTTCGTACTGATTCAGCTTACATCCGAGGACCGCGAAGGCGACCCGGGGAGCAATCACGCCGTCGCCGCCTCCGCCGGAAGGTAGCCCTCGGCGCTCCCGACGAGCTCCCCCTCCAGCGAGAGGGTCGCGGAGCCGGTAATTCGGACATCCACGAAGTGGCCGACAAGTCGCTTGTCTGCGTTCGGAAACCGGACGATAAGCCGCCCTTCGGACTTGCCCGAAAGGTATCCGGGCTTTCGGTCCTCGCCGTCGACCAACAGCCGGTGGGTCGTCCCGACGAGGCGCCGGTTGTATTCCGAGGAATAGCGCTGAAGGACGTTGGTCAAAACCGCCAGACGCCGCCGCTTTTCGGCGTGGTCGACGTCGTCCTCCCACCGGGCGCTCGCGGCGCCGGGACGGGGGGAGTACATCGCGATGTAGGCCATGTTGTACCGGAACTCTTCCATCGCCCGCCGGGTGTTTTCAAACTGCTCTTCCGTCTCCCCGGAGAAGCCGACGATGATGTCGGTAAAGAGGGTCGCCTCCGGAAGGATGCGCCGAATGCTCTCGACCACCCTCCGGTACTCCCCGAGGTGGTAGTTTCGGTTCATCCGAATGAGCACCTTGTCGTCCCCGGACTGAATCGGCAGATGGATTTGCCGGGCCAGGCAGTCGTACGCGGCGATTACCTCGAGGACTTCGTCGGTCATGTCCTTCGGGTGAGGTGAGGTGAAGTAGATCCAGAACTCTTGCCCGGATTGTCGTCCTATCTCTCCGACCCGCCGGAGGAGCTCCGGGAAGGTAATCTCGCTGCTCCGGCGATCGAGGCCGTAGGAATTGACGTTCTGCCCTAAGAGGGTGATGGACTTGTATCCCTTCTCCACTAGGCTCCGAACCTCCGCCAGAATCTCCGCCGAGGGCCGGGAGACCTCCCGGCCCCGGGTAAAGGGCACCGCGCAGAAGGTGCACATCTTGTCGCAGCCGTTTTGAATCGGTACGTAGGACTCGAATCCGGAGCCGTAGGTCGGCCGGACCCTCCAGTAGTCGGTAGCCGGGTCTCCGGGACGCGACGTCGTTGCCCGAGGCTCGACCGGCCGCCCGTCGGAGAGCGGCGTGACCACCCCGAACTGCCGTATCATCTCCGGCAGCTCGGGTAGCTCGTTGATGCCGAAGAGCAGATCAAAACGGTCGAGAAATTTTTCCCGGTCGGCGGGGAGGATGCACCCGGAGACAAAGGTGAACAGGTTACGGCTGTTCTTCCAGCTGTTCCACTTGTGGATCCGAGAGTAGACCTTGTCTATCGCCTTCTGCCGCACCGAGCAGGCGACGATGCCGAGAAGGTTTGCCTCCTCCTCCCGATCGGTCGCCTCGAATCCGAGCTCCTCTAGAACCGTGCGTATGCGCTCGGAATCCGAAAGATTCATCTGACAGCCGAGTTGGACTAAATGGTACTTCATATCGCTTAGAAATCGCTTAGAAATAGACTTCCGCAAAAAGATGCTCCGGCGGAACCCCAAGGTTCCGCAGGATATCGAACACTTCGTAGATCATATCGCAATTCCCGCAGGCGTAGCAAAGCGTTTCCGGCTCCGGTTGGGTAACGAAAAACCCAAAGGGACCTTCGACCGTCACCTCGCCTCCCGAACCGAGCTTCCGGAGCCTCCGGGAAACGTATCCCCCCTCGACTTCCTTTACCAGAATCTCGAGGTAGTCGTCCCGAGGGCCCGAGTAAACCGAGTACTCCCGCATGTCCAGATCGCCCTTTGCCCCAACGCTGAGGTATTGCCCGGGCTCGAACTCGAGGCCGTCGCGGTCGAAGCGAAGGACAAAGGCACCGGCGGGAAGCGCTCGTACCTGTTGCACACGATGGTTCGAAAGGCGTCGCAGGGTACCCGCGGAAGAAACAGACACCCCTCCAGTATACGCACATGAGTGAACCGGTCAACAATAGCAGCCCCTGCTCGGGGTGTCCGGCTCCGTGGTCGCCTAGTCCGCGGTCCCCCGCTTCTCCATGGAACCGACAACGCTACCGTACTTCTCGTGGATCATCCGCATATCGAAGGTGTAGAAGCTCCGGATCATCGCCTCGAGCTCCTCGGGAGAATAGTGGCGCTCGGTATCCGGGAAGAAACGCTTGTCCTCCTTCTCGATATGCTGGGGATAGAACCCGATCAAGGCGCCCATGGTCGATATCACGTCGGACAGGCGCTCGGTCTCCCCGGAGACCACGGCGTCCTTTGCTTCGACGAGCTCTTTGGTCAGTCTCCGGCCGAGCTTGTGTTCCTCCACGAGCTCGTCCATCAGCGCCTTCTCTTCCGCCGAGAGGGGCCGGTCTGCGAGGTCCTCGAAGAGGATGTCCTCCTCCTTACCGTGGTGACACCGGTCGGCGTAGGTCCGGATAAAGTCGACTAAGGTGTCGATAGTCAGCGGGTCGAGCTTTCCTCCGGATTCGAGTCGCTCTTTTTCCGCCGCCATAAGAGCAATCGCCCGCTCGATGAGCCGGTGCTCTATCATCAAACAACCCCGCGGTTTGGTGCATCCATGTTTCATAACACGCTCCTCCTTATAGAATTCTAAGACAACGAAGAGGAATCTGCACGGACGGCGACCCCGGGGCCAAGCCGTCACTCACTTCGACACGGCAGTTATACTAGAGTTATACTAAGGAAGATGAAGACAGCAGTCTCGATCCCCGACCACATCTTTCGGGAAGCCGAACGAACCGCCCGGGAGCTGGGTATGCCGAGAAGCAGACTGGTCGCCCGAGCCCTCGAAGAGTTTATCAGCCGCTACGAGAAGGAGCGAGTAACCGAACAGTTGAACGCGGTTTACGAGAACGCCCCGCCCACCCCACCGCAGGAGCCCGAGTCGTCTATCGTCTCTCTGTGTAGGCTAACCGCCGATGACACGTGGTGACATATGGTGGGTCGACCTCGGGCTTCCACTCGGAAGTGAACCCGGCCTCGAAAGACCTGTACTCATCCTTCAGTCGGACGCCTTCAACGAAAGCCGAATCGGGACAATTATCGTCCTTCCGTTCACGACGAATCTGGGCCTCGCCGAAGCGCCGGGAAACGTCCTGGTCCCGGCGAAAGAAACAAGGCTCCCGAAGGAGTCCGTCGTCGTAGTCTCCCACGTGACGACGATCGACCGGGCGCGGCTTCTGCGCTACCACTCGTCTCTGCCGGGGACCCGAATGCGCGACGTAGAAGCGGGCATAGCTCTCGTGCTCGAGCTCAAGGCCTGGCAGTAGTCGGCTTCAGGTACCGCAGGAAGAGAACGTTGTTCTCCTTGTGGATATGACGGTGCAGATCCGCCTCGAGCTCCCTGAGGCCGTGGACCATCGCCCGGGTGGTGTTGCAGGCCCACTCGGCCGGAGTGTAGTCGTCGGTAAGCTCCCGCAGGCGGGTCAACGCTTCGGCGACCCCCGCGTGTTCCTCCATCAGAGACTCAAGGACACTTCCGATGCCGGTTTCTCCTTCTCCCAGGCCGTCGCTCTCGACGAGCGCCGGAAAGACCTTCCTCTCTTCGGCTTCTTGGTGGGCCAGAAGGTCCGCGACCAGCGATCCAAACAGAAGAGCGATCTCCCGGAGCCTGGGATCCTGGTCTCCGTGGTCCGCCGCAACTTTCTGCGTCAGGTAGTCGAGCCGGGGTAGCTCCCGCCGGAGGTAGCCGTGGTGCTCCTCCACGATATGGGCCACCAGCTCCCGGGAGGTGAGAGCATCCGGGTTCTCTTCGGCCGAGTCCGGCGCCCCGGCGTGCTTACCGGAAAGAGAGTTCAGCACGGTTACCAGGGTCTTCGAGTCGAGCCCCCTCTCCCGGCAGGCCTCCGAGAGAGGCCGGTTGCCGCCACAGCAGTAGTTGATTCCCGCTTCTTCGAAGACTCGGGAGAGGGCCGGGTTATCACGGACGATGTCGGAAACATGTATATCTTCGGTGATCATATTGAATCCCCTATAAGATGATAAAAATTGTAAACTACTCCGGAGAATAGAGGGCGCCCGACGCTTCGTCAACTATCTTGACCTCCCCGTCCCCCCCCGATAGGTTCAAGCCGCTATGGAGCCGAACCAATCGACTACGCCTCTTCGCAGAGGGGCCTTTCTCAAGGACGTTCTTATCTGTTCCCTCGGGTCCTACGGGGGTCCTGAAACGCACATCAGCGTCTTTATCGACCAGATGGTGGAGAAAAAGGGATACGTTTCCGAGCCGGACCTCATCGAGTTGGTTGCCCTCTGCAGCATCCTCCCGGGACCGACGAGTACCCAAACGATTGTATCCATCGGGCACAAGATGGGAGGGCCGAAGCTCGCCTTACTGACCATGCTGGTCTGGGCGCTTCCGGTGCTCACGGTGATGGGTGCCCTTTCGTTTATCTATCAGTTTTTCGACGCGCAAAATATCTCCCGGGATGTCTTGCGTTTCGTCGGTCCGATGGCCGTCGGGTTTATCGTCGTCGCGGCGGTACGAATCGGCCGGAAGGTAGTCGTCGATGCGCCGACGGCGGTGCTGATGGTTGCCTCGGCGGGGGTTACCTACCTTCTCCGGGAGCCGTGGGTCTTCCCGGTGCTCCTCCTCGCCGGCGGGCTCGTGGCGCTCGTAATCGGACGGGAGCCGGGAATGTGGAACCCCGTAAAGGTTCGTCCCCCCTGGCGCTACCTCGGGGCGTTCGCGCTCTTTGCCCTCGCAGGACTAGTGGCCGCGTCTCTCTCCGACGCCCGTGTGGTACAGCTCTTCGAGAGCTTCTACCGCTACGGCTACCTCGTCTTCGGCGGAGGACAGGTGGTGGTTCCGGTAATGCATAGCGAGCTCGTCGAGGTTCGGAATTACCTGACCAACGGCGAGTTCCTTACCGGCTACGGGCTGGTTCAGGGACTCCCGGGACCGATGTTCAGCTTTGCCGCCTACGCCGGCGGGATGGCGGCCCGGGGAGCCTCGGTCTGGACTCAGGTCGCCGGGGCGACCGTCGGGGGCATCGGCATCTTTCTCCCGGGACTCCTGCTCATCTACTTCGTCTTTCCGCTCTGGGAAGACCTCAAGCAGATTCGGGCAATCCGAATCTCGCTCAAGGGCATCAACGCCGTAGCCGGTGGCCTTATCGCCGTGGCGGCGGTCATCCTGACCCAGGCCGCAGGCTTCGCACCGGAGAACCTCATCGCCACCGCTGCGGCGGCGGGGCTCCTGGCCTTTACCAAAATCCCGGCGCCCCTTATCGTCGCCGCGGCCCTCGCAGCGGGAATAGTTCTGAGATAACAATTGGACACGCCCCGTAGCTAACGGCTCCGATGCTCAGGGCACACAAAAGCCCTGATCGGAAGTGAGAGGGGAGTGAGGCAACGACCTACTCTCCC
>JBKHCS010000110.1:0-10042 GCA_046541715.1 Spirochaetaceae bacterium | reverse complement strand
AGCTTGTGGGGCGGGCGAATACCCTCCTCTGGGCCACCCGGGGAACCGCCGCACTTTCGGCGGGGCTTTTCGCTAATATGGCGCTTCAGCTTCGCCGCTATATTCGGGCAGGTCAGTCCTTCCACGAGCGGTAGGGCCGGGGAGAATCACCTAAGGAGACCGTGTGGCACCGCGTATGGGATTTGGAGCCCGCCTTCGGGCGCTTTTTGGACGAGGCAGCCGTGACGAAGAGTTCTACGAGGATCTCGAAGACCTCCTGATAGAGGGAGATATTGCCCCGGCCCTCGCGATGGATCTGGTGGACGAAGTCCGGGGGCACCGGGACACCGACGATGCCCTCAGACGTATCCGAGAGCTTCTCGGAGACTGCGTCTTCTCAACGGCCATAGACCTCGATCCGGACCGGACGAACCTGCTCCTTATTCTGGGGGTGAACGGCGTGGGAAAGACGACGAATCTCGCGAAGCTCGGGCAGTACTACCGGAAGAAGGATAACCCGGGAGTCGTCTTCGCCGCAGCGGACACCTTCCGGGCGGCCGCCGTCGAGCAGTTGGCCACCCACGGGGAGCGCCTGAACATCCGGACCGTCCAACAGGGAAGCGGTGCCGACGCAACCTCGGTCATCTTCGACTCCGTATCCAGCGCGCGGTCGAAGGGGGAGCGGCTCGTTCTTGCCGATACCGCCGGACGCATGCACACCAAGTCGAATCTGGTGCAAGAACTCGGCAAGGTCGACCGGGTCATTACGAGCAAGTTCCCCGATATCAGTTACCGGAAGCTTCTCGTGGTGGACGCAACGACGGGGCAAAACGCCCTCCATCAGGCCGAAACCTTCCACGGTGCGGTCGGCGTCGACGCGATAATTCTTGCCAAGTACGACTCCACGGCTCGAGGGGGGATTCTGGCAACCATCGGGCGGAAGCTTTCCCTTCCCTGCGCCTTTCTCGGCGTCGGGGAGGGCTACGACGACCTCGTTCCCTTCGACAAGGAAAGCTACCTGAACCGCCTCTTAGGAGTCGAATGATCGAACCGCTGAGGCACTTCGTACTTGTCGCTTCTCTGTTGCTCGCGGGCCTCGGGACGGCGGTTTCCCAAGATCCTCCTCCGGATGGGCCGGCGGCGGGCGCCTGGTATCGAGCCGACCGTCTCGGGAACACCGAGGAACGGGTTTCTCCGGAAACGGCTGCCTCCCTCGAGCACGCCCTCCAGCGTGCCCAGGAGGGAGACCTCCGGGTCGAGCGCCTCTATAGCCGGGGCGTTCTTCTCGAGGAGCGTCGGACCGGTCCCGGCGTCGACGAGCTTTCGGCCTATCTGCCCGACGGGAGCCTTGAATACACCGAGCGCCTCTTGCGCTACCCCGACGGCACTCCCCGGGAGGTCCGGCGCCAAACCGGCGAGCAGCTGCGGATCTACCGCTACCGAAAGACCACGGGTCTTCCCTTTGAGGAGTGGTTCCAGCACGGCGAAGAACGCCGGGTCTGGCGCTTCGGTCCCGGGGGAAGGTTGGCCGAACGGGTTGCCTGGAACGGAGAGACGATGACCTTCCGGGAGCGTTTTTCCTACTCCGAGGCCGGGGCCCTTGTGGAGGCGCGCCGAGAGAATCTGGAGACCGGAGAAGAGCGTATCCGGCGCTACGACGGGGGACTCGTAATCCGGGAAGAGCTCCGGCGGGACGGCCGCCCGGCTGTTACGACCCGGTACACATACGGAGCTCAGGACCGACTGATCCTAGAAGAGCGGGAAACGCCGGACGGTTCCCTCCTCCTGGATTACGAGTACGACGAGGAGGGCCAACTGTCCCACGTACGCCATCTTCGGAACGGAGCGATTACCCTTGTCGTGCGCTACACCGAGGAAGGGCGAGTCGAGGACCGCTACCGAAACGGCTCTTTGGTCCTGCGTTCCCATTTTATAGGAGATACCAGGGCTCGGGAGGAGCTCTACCGGGACGGACGGCTCATCGATGTGCGGGGTGGGGAATGAGGCGCTACGGTTGGGTCCTCTTCGTAAGCCGACGATACCTTGGGTCCTCACGGCGCAGCCGCCGGCGCGCCGCGTCGGTACTGTCGGTCTTGGGAATCGGCGCCGGAGTTACGACGCTTATCACCGTCCTTTCGGTGATGAACGGCTTTCAACTCGGGACGATCGAAGACATTCTGGAAGTCGAGTCTTATCACTTGCGGCTTTCGACCGAGGTTCCCGGAGCCCCGGCGGAACCCCAAGCTTCGGACCATCTTCGGAATCTCCCGGGGATCGAGGCCGTCGTGCCGTTTGCCGATACGGAGGGGCTTGTCCGGGGCTATTTTTCCTCGTTCGACGCGGCTCTGTTGAGGGCTCTACCGAGGGAGGTTCAATCCCTCGATCCGGGGTTTGCCGAGACCGTGGAGATAGTAGCGGGTCGCTTTTCCTTAGAAGGGCCCCGCTCGGTGGTCGTCGGCTCCGAATTGGCCCGGGCCCTCGGGGTAGGTGTGGGGGAAGAGATCCGGTTCGTCGCCCTCTCGGGAGCCACCTTGGAATCGATGGAGCCGGAGGAATCGGCCCTTCGGGTCCAAGGCATATTCCGGACAGGGCATCTCGACTACGACCGCCGGTGGATGTTCATCTCCCAGGCGAGCCTCGATTCGCTTCTTCCCGCCGGCGCCTCGCCGACCATCGGTGTGAAGCTCGAGGACCGGTTCCAAGACCGCCAGGGGGCCGCGGCGGTACGCCGGGCGCTCAGAGAAGCGGACCTCGAACCGGTGACGATCGAGTCCTGGCGGGAATACAACCGGGCGATTTTCGGTGCCCTCCGGGTCGAGAAGCTCTTTATGACCGGGCTTGTCGGTCTGGTCTTCGTGGTGGTTGCCTTCAATATCTATCAGTCGCAGCGGCGAAGCATCGTCGAGCGCTACGAGGATATCGCGATTCTCAAGGCGATGGGGGCGGGACCCCGAACCCTCCGGAGCGTGTTTGCCCTGGAGGGGTTTATGCTCGGATTTATCGGCAGCGTTTCCGGGTTGATTTTCGGCCTGCTCCTGTCGTTTAACGTCAACGAGGTATTCGCTCTCGCGGAGGCAATCGTGAACGTGTTCTCGAGTCTCGGCGACTTCGCCATCTTCTCTCCGGCCTACTTCTACATCTCCGAGATTCCGACGGTTCTCCCGTTTCGAGAGGCCTTCGGGGTGGTACTCTTCGCCTTAGGGTCCGCCACGGCGGCGGCCTTCTTCGCCTCGCATCGAGTTGGGACGTTGCGCCCGGCCTCCGTCCTGCGGTATGAGTAGCCCATGCTGGTAGAGCTGGAAAACGTACGGAAAAGCTACAAGACCGGTGCCGAGGCCCTAGCCGTCCTCCGGGACATCAGCCTGGAAGTCGAAGAGGGAAGGGTCGTGTCGATAACCGGAGAGAGCGGGTCGGGAAAGAGTACCTTGCTGAACGTAATCGGTGGTCTCGACCGCCCCGACGGAGGCGCCGTCACCGTCGGGGGCCGAAGGGTCGACGTTCTCTCGGAGGAGGAGATTACCCGCTACCGGAGCCGGACCGTCGGGTTCGTCTTCCAGTTCCACTACCTACTCCGGGACTTTACCGCCCTCGAAAATGTCTCCCTCCCGGCGGTGATCGCCGGGGAGACCCGGAGGGCCGCCCGGGAGCGGGCCGCCGCGCTCCTCGACGAGGTAAACCTCTCGGAGCGGATGGATCATCTCCCCTCGGAGCTCTCCGGGGGCGAGCGGCAGCGGGTCGCCGTGGCTCGGGCCCTCGTCAATCGCCCGCTTCTGGTCCTTGCCGACGAGCCGACGGGAAACCTCGACGAAGACAATTCCCGCCTCGTTCAGGATCTGCTCTTCCGAGTGGTCAGGGACCACGGAAGCACCCTGGTTCTTGTTACCCACGACCCGGAGTTCTCCCGCCGGGGAGAGCTGCACCTCCGCCTGGAGCACGGCCGCCTCGTCGACACCGGAGACCCCCGACGGTGATCTCCTTCTGGCCCCTCCGGGTCGCCCTGCGTCTTGTCGCCAAGAACGGCACCCGGGAGCTGCGCTCGGCGATCCTGGCGATCGGCCTGAGCCTTATACCGTTGGTTCTCGTACTCCACGTCTCCGACGGAATGATCCGGGGAATCGTCGATCGCTTTATCGAGGCGGGGACCTATCACATCCAATTGCGCCCGCCCCGGGGCGTAGACTCTCTGGAGCTCCTCGAGAGCACCGAGGCGTGTAACGCCCTAGATGAAGTAACGCTGTGTGCCCCGGAGATTCAGGGGGTTGCTCTGGCGTACGCGCCGGAGGGGCGGGCGGGGGTGACGGTCCGAGGAGTCGCCACGAACCTCTGGGATCAGGACCCGGGCCTCCGGCGGTACATCGATATCTCCGAAGGAGCCTTCGACTTAAGCGGCTCCCGGAACGCGGTTCTCGGGGTTGCGCTGGCGGAGCGTCTCGGAGTAGGTGCCGGGGACAGAATCCGCCTCCTTACCGCCCGGGTTGCTCAAACCGGCGCCCTCCTCCCCCGGGTTACGACCCTCGAGGTCGTCGGGGTCGCCTCCTCCGGCTACCGGGAGCTCGACCGGCTCTGGATCTTTCTCCCCTTCTCGACGGCGGCCCGACTCCTACCCGAGGCGTCCTCCCGGAGCCTTATCGGTATCAAGATCGACGCTCCCTACGCGCTGGAGAACCCCCTCCTCCGGCAGGGAGACGCGGCGGAAGGACGGCGGATTCTCCGGCGGCTCCGGAACCTTACCGGAATCGACTGGAGCGTCTACACCTGGTTCGACGCCGAGCGGGCCCGGTACATGTCCTTCTTGACGACAAAGAATCTGCTTCTCTTCATCATGGCGCTGATCGTTGTCGTGGCCTCGATCAACATTTCCTCGAGCCTCGTGATCATGGTCCTCGACCGGCAGTGGGAGATCGGGATACTCAAGTCCACCGGCGCAACCCCAACCGACATTGTCGTGCTTTTTGTCTCCGGTGGGTTTCTTATCGGGGGACTCGGCGCCGCGGTCGGGCTTCTCTTTGGGGTCTTTCTCTCGGTAAATATCAACACGATTCTCTTGGGCATCGAGGGAACCCTCGATCGCCTTGCGGCTTTCGTCGCCTGGGGCTTGAGTCCCTTCCGCCCCGGGGCCGTCCAAGCCGTGGATCTCTTGAACCAGGATTTCTATCTCGAGACGGTCCCGATCAGGTTGTCCTTCGGGCCCCTGGGGCTCGTGGCGGGGGGCACTATTCTTCTCGCGACGGTCGCCGCGCTGGTCCCGGCGCTTCGTGCCGCGGCCACCCGACCGGTCGAAGCTCTCCGGCGCCATTGATTCGGCGGGCGTAATCTGGTATATCAAAAGAGTAATGCGACGAGGTCCACATGCCCGTCTGTGACTGCTGCGGGAAACGCCAGGCCGCCTTCCACATTTCCATTGAACGACGCAAGACCGTGACACGGCAGCGCCTCTGTCGGCCCTGTGCCGAAGAGATGGGTGTGCATGCCGGTCCGAGCCGGCTGCCGCCGTCGGTTCCATACCTCTGCGAGCCGCTTCTCGTCGGCGAGGATGAGGAAACCGAGCGCATCTGCCCGGAGTGTGGAGCTACGCTTTCCGCGGTCGCAGCCTCCGGAAGGGTTGGGTGTCCAACTTGCTACGAAACTTTCGAAGTCGATCTCACGGCTATTCTCCGAAAGACGAGGGAGCGGGCCTATCGTGGGCGGCTACCCCGCCGGTTGGCCAGGTACCGCAAGCTGCTGATGGAAGGTAACTCCCTCCGTATGGAGCTCGAAACCGCCCTTCAGGTCGAGAATTACGAAGAAGCCGCCCGACTCCGGGATGCGTTGAACAGCATCGACTTGGAGGAATAGCGGATGGCCACCAAACGCTGGATGGTGGGCTTCGATGGGTGGAAGACCGGCACCGGGCCGGACAGCGACGTCGTTATCGCATCTCGAGTCAGCATCAGCAGAAACCTTCTGGGGGAGAAATTCCCCGGAAGTCTCGACCCGGACGGGCTTACGAAGGTCTCGGGGCGGATCCTCTCATTCTTCGAGGATGAGGAATCCGTCTGGTACACCCTCGATCTCGGGAACGCTTCTCCCCTCGAGCGGCAGTTCCTGATGGAGGAGAGCCTGCTTCCGCCGGAAACCGAGGCTACCGGCCGGTTTCTCTTAGTCCGGCAGGACGGTCAGCTCTCGGTATTGATCAACGTCGAGGATCATTTGCGACTCGGGTTTCACCGCCCGGGGCTTGATTTCGGCCACGGCTATTCCCCGTTGACCCACCTCGAAGAGCGTCTCGAGTCAAAATTCCCTTTTGCTTCTTCTCTCCAATTTGGTTACCTTACAGCTGACCCCCGGCGGACGGGGGATACCGTCGAAGCCGTTGTAACGCTTCATCTGCCAGGATTGGTTGCCCTCGACGCCGTAGACGAGATTCTCGGCGGCCTTCTCGACGGCGAGGTTTCGGTCCGCTGGTTCTCCGGCGGCGGAAGCCTTTCTCTCGGTCATCTCTACCAGGTTGCCGGCTCCCATAGAGTCTCCTCCGAAGAGGCCCGATTACAAAAGGTTGAAGACGCGACCCGGACGTTGGTACATTATGAGCGAGAAGCGCGGGCCGACCTCTTCTCCGGGAGCCGAAGAGAAACCGAGCACAAGGTTCTTCGGTCCCTCGGTCTTCTGAGATGCTCACCGGCCCTCACGGGGTTGGAGGCGTTCGAGCATCTATCATGGTTGCGCCTCGGCGTTTCCATGGGAATTACGTCGGCTGCGTCCTTGGAGGACGTCACGTCGATGCTGTACTGGTCCCAACACGCCCATGTGCTTCACGCGGCGGGTTCGACGGATCAGTCCCGGGTTGAAGAGCAACGAGCAGCTCTGCTGCAGCGTCGGTTAGAGGCTGAGCGCTTACACGAGGAAGGGATTTAGATGTTTAAAGGTCTTACACAGCGAGCACAAAAGGTGCTCACGATACTTGCTCAGGACGAGGCCAAGCGGTTTCACTCGGACCAACTTCTTCCGGAGCACATAATGCTCGCCCTCTTGAAGGAGGGCGGAGGTCTTGGATACAAGGCCCTCGAAAAACTGATGGTCGACCCGGCCAAGATGCAACTCGAACTCGAGAAGGCGGTCCCGAAGAAGCGGGGCGGCTTTATTCTCGGGGACGTTCCGCCGTCCCCCCGGGGCAAGAAGGTTCTCGAGGATTCGGCGGAAGAGGCGCGAAACTTAGGGCACGAGTATATCGGAACCGAGCACCTGCTCCTCGCGTGCATGCGGGAGACGACCGGGGAAACGGCAAAGTACCTTTCGAAGCAGAGCATCACCATAGAAACTCTGCGCGACGTTATCGGCGAGCTCAGCGGGAGCACCGCCGGCGGCGGGGGAAAGCTCCCGCAGCAGAAGCGGCGCATCGCCCAGGGAACAGGCGGCGCGGGCGGCAAGAAGGCCACCCCGACCCTCGATGAGTTCTCTCGGGATCTTACCGAGCTTGCCCGGGAGACAAAACTCGACCCGGTCGTGGGCCGGGATCGAGAGATTCAACGCGTTATTCAAATCCTTGCCCGGCGGACCAAGAACAACCCGGTACTCATCGGGGAGCCCGGGGTGGGGAAAACCGCTATCGTCGAGGGACTGGCCCAGCGGATTATCGACGGCAGCGCCCCGGAAGTCCTTATCGGCAAGCGTGTTCTTACCCTGGACCTCGCCTCCCTTATCGCGGGAACCAAATACCGCGGCGAATTCGAAGAGCGTCTCAAGCGGGTGATGAAAGAGATTATCGGCGCGGGGAACGTCGTTCTCTTTATCGACGAGCTCCACACGATTATCGGAGCCGGTGGCGCCGAGGGTGCAATCGACGCGTCGAACATGCTCAAGCCCGCCCTCTCTCGGGGGGAGATTCAGTGTGTCGGCGCGACGACCCTGAACGAGTATAAGAAGTACATCGAGAAAGACGCGGCCCTCGAGCGCCGCTTCCAGACCATCTACGTCGACGAGCCGACGGTTGAGGAGACTTTGGAAATTCTCAAAGGCATTCGAGAGCGCTACGAGGAGCATCACAACGTCTCCTACACCCCCGGTGCCCTAGAAATTGCCGCGGTTCTCTCCCGGCGCTACATCCCGGACCGCTTTCTGCCGGACAAGGCCATCGACCTGATAGACGAGGCAGGGTCCCGGAAGCGGATCCATAACAGCGTCCGGCCGACGGAAATCGCGGATCTCGAGAAAGAGATCGAGAAGCTGAACGCGGAGAAGCTCTCCCTCGTAAACTCCCAGAACTACGAGCGGGCGGCCGCCGTTCGGGACGAGGTGCGGCAGCTCAAGGCCAAGGTCGAAGAGATGAATAACCAATGGAAGGTTACCCTCAAGACCGAGCAGAACGTCGTAGACTCGGAAGACATCCAGTACGTCCTCTCGGACATTACCGGCATACCCCTTGCCCGTATTGCCCAGAGCGAGCAAGAGAAGCTCTTGAAGATCGAAGGTGAGCTCCACAAGCGGGTCATCGGCCAGGACGACGCGATCACCGCGATTGCTTCAGCCATTCGCCGGTCCCGGACCGGCTTGAGCGCTCCGGAGCGGCCCATGGGCTCATTCATCTTTCTCGGGCCCACCGGGGTCGGAAAAACGCTCTTGGCCAAGACACTGGCGGAGTTCCTCTTCGGGAGCGACGAAGCCCTCGTGCGAATCGACATGTCGGACTTCATGGAGAAGCACAACGTCTCCCGTCTGGTCGGCGCCCCTCCGGGGTACGTCGGGTACGACGAAGGCGGTCTGCTGACGGAGAAAATTCGTCGGAAGCCCTACAGCGTCATCCTCTTAGACGAGATCGAGAAGGCTCATCCGGATGTGTTTAATATCCTGCTCCAGGTTCTCGAAGAGGGTCAGCTGCAGGACAACCTCGGTCACACGGTTTCGTTTCGGAATGCGGTGCTGATTATGACCTCCAACGCCGGGGCCAGAGAAATCTCTCGGGAGTCGATGGTCGGATTCCAGACCGACGAAGAGATGATGGAGTACCGGGAGATCAAATCCTCGGCGATGAACGAGCTCAAGCGGCTCTTCCGGCCGGAGTTTATCAACCGTGTCGACGAGATCGTCGTCTTCCACAGCCTGAACCGGGATGAGGTCCGACGGATCCTCGAGATACTCCTCGCGGACGTGCAGACCCGCCTCGCGGAGAAGGAGATTATTCTCGAGGTCAAGCCGAAGGCAAAGGATTATCTAATCGGTAAGGGCTTCGACGCGAAGTACGGGGCCCGGCCTCTCCGGCGGGTCATCCAGAAAGAGATCGAAGACCCGCTGTCGATGGAGATTCTCCGCGGTCGCTTCAACCCCGGAGATCACATTATCGTGAGCATCCGGAACGACAAGATTCAGTTCCGGGCTAAGGCCAAGACGAAGCAAGAGAAGGAAGCAGAGGCCCTCGCGACTCCGACCGGCTAATCCCGGGACCGGTTGACCCAGGCGCCGAAAGCGAGGGCTCAGGGCAGCCGGCCTCCGGAGGCCCGGTGGGCGTAAACCAGATTGAGTATTGCGTCCCGGTCCGGCTGCGACAGGGTATACGAGTGGCTTTCACGAGAGCCGACGAAGGTGACGGCAATATCCGCCCCGGAGTCGGCTTTTGTTATGTCATCGACGAGTCGTGCGTGCTCCGGCCCGAAGGGCTGGGAAAAGACCTCGGCTCGGCGGCCCCGAACCATATACCGGCGGAGCTCTCCCTCCCCGACCTCGAAGAGATAGCGGTCCGACTCCGTAAGAACCACGATAGAGCGCACCTGTAAGGGAGGGGATTCCCCGGGATACCGGGCTACCCCCCAGATAGTCAAATCGAAGGCGTCCCCCTCCGGCTCCATGGCCAGAAAGATCGGCGACTCGCTCAGAAAATTGGCGCGCCGGTCGACGTAGAGCGTCCGGCTGTCGTCCACGAGGCGAAGGGGTATGACCTCGCCGAGGGGCGGCCGTTGCCGTGCGGGAGTACGTCTCGGCGGCACGGCGAGAAGCTCGGTTTCCAAGAAGCCGTCGCTCCAGGACGGCGCTGCGGCCGGTGGGGGCGCCACGGCGGGAGCCTCGGTGGTAGCCGGGGCCGACGGAACCGCCG
>JBKHCS010000109.1:0-10094 GCA_046541715.1 Spirochaetaceae bacterium | reverse complement strand
GAAGACGGGCTCCGTGTTCCAGCAGCACTTCTATGAGGTCGGGGTCCTCGTTGAGCACAGCGAGGTGAAGAGGAGTAATCCCATCGCGATTCGCGCTGTTCACGTTCGTTGCTCGTTGAGCGTACATCATTGCCAGGTCCGACAGGCCAAGGTCCGCGGCTCCCCAGAGCGCTCCGTTCGGATCTGCGTTTGGCGGAAAGACCTTGGCGATTGCAGAGTCGAAGTATCGATGAGAGGGGTCTTGAGCCTTGAGCAGTTCTATCGCCGAATAGTAGTGCGAGAAGGCCTCTTCGGCTCCGGCGGTTTGCTCGATACTGTAACCGAGGCGGTAGTGAACTAGACCGTCATCACATCCCATTTCGATGGCCCGCTCGTAGAATCGGGCCGCAATTACGTAGTTGTCCGCGTCATAGGCATCGTTGCCGCGAGCTACGCTACTCTCCCATTGAGTTTCTGCGTTCGCGTAGATCCCTGAGACGAGCAGCATCAACGCAGCCAATTTTCGAATGCTCATTTGTCCCTCCCCATCGCCGGGAATATTACGGCTTTTCAGTTATAAAGACGTAATTAGACTTATAAGGCTAATTTAGTTTATATCACTTTTTAGCTGGAGCCAATAGGGAAATTCCTGATTCATGATCCACTTTTGTTGACTCATGCAACTGGTCGGCGCTGTGATGGTTGAGCAAACCGAGGAGCGCCACCTAACTCGTCGTTATAGGAGTTATGAGAGTCTGGCGTGAGGCATTAATCCAGAGCCGGATAACAAGCTCTTGGAGGCGAGGGAAGTGGCATAACCACGGACACCCGGAGACGGGGATCTACACCACTTCACGGGTCACTACCGCATCACTTGGTAAAGAATCTTTATTAGCGGTCACGACTAATTAAGTTTAACACATTAACTTTTAATAGGACCATCGAGTTCTCAGCTCGATTCGGCCGTTGAGCCCGTGTGTGATGAGGTTCCTCTTGACTAAAGGTCGATGCAGAGCTGCACGGCCTTGATCCGATCCTCGTAGGAATACATGGACTACCTCCAGAAGTAGTCCAAGAATATGTTCGCCGCCCAAAGTTGACACTTATCATTATATGCATATAATTTACGGCATGACGACGGAACGGTCAAGGGTACGGGAACTCCTGCAGCAAACGCCGCTGATGAGCTCCGGCGAAATCGCAGCTGAAGGGATAGACACCAAGACACTCACCCGTATGGTGCGAGGTGGCGAGATCCGGCGTACCGCCCGGGGACTCTACACGCTGGCCGATTATACCCCGGGGACATACCACTCTCTGATAGAAGCAGGCAAGCTCGTTGAGCATGGAATTGTCTGCCTCCTCTCAGCCCTCTCATTCCATGAGATCGGAACACAGAATCCCTCGCATGTCTGGCTCGCTATCCCGCGAAGGGCCGGCATGCCACGGGTGCAGGAGTATCCCATTCAGATTGTGAGATTCTCAGGCGATGCCTATACCGCCGGTATCGAGCAGCGAAACATGGACGGCGTCGAGGTCTCCGTCTACTCAATTCCGAAGACCGTCGCCGATTGCTTTAAGTATCGCAACAAGATCGGCCTGGATGTCGCTATCGAAGCCCTAAAGGATGTCATCCAGAACAAACGCACCTCGATCGACGACCTTATCCATTTCGCCGAAGTATGCAGGGTGCGCGAAATCATGAGGCCTTACATGGAAAGCATGGTATGAGCGCCATGGGGAAGGATCACTCGGCATCCGTCCTCGCGAGATTGCTCAATCACAGTCGAAGCCACAAGGAAGACTATCAGTCGCTGCTGATCCGCTATGTCGGCGAGCGATTCCTGTACCGACTCGGAAGGTCGTCGTACCGAGACGAATACGTCCTGAAAGGGGCGTACTTGCTTTCGATGACACTCCAGGACCAGACGTATCGGTCGACCAAAGACATTGACTTTCTGAAGACCGGTGATGCCGGTGCCGAATTCATTCTGGAATCCCTCAAGGATATATGCTCCACGAGCTATCCCGAGGACGCCGTAGAGTTCGATCTGGATTCCATCTCAATCCAGGATACCCGCGAACACAACGCCTATCAGGGACGGAGAGCTACGATCCAGACGCACATAGGCAAGGCAAAGGTCGTACTGCAGATCGACATCGGAATCGGCGACGCCATCCATCCGCGTCCGGTCGGTACGACAATACCGTCTCTGCTTGAGATGGACCGGTCGAAGATCGAGTCGTATCCTATAGAAACCGTCATCGCCGAGAAGCTTGAAGCAATTGTCGCTCTCAGTCTACTCACCAGCAGGATGAAGGACTTCTACGATCTGTACATCATCAGCAAGAACTTCACACTCGGATACGAAGATGTCTCGGAAGCCGTTCGGAAGACTTTCGCCCGGCGCAAGACCGCACTTCCTACCGAGACACCCGTTGTCTTCACCGAACAATTCACTCAGGACGCTGTCAAGCGAACGCAATGGAGGGCCTTTGCGCGGAAGCTTCGGAACGCCCACTCGAGCCTGAAGCTCGCGGAGGTAGTCGACCAGATTTCGGAGTTCGCGCATGCCCTATGGGATCCCGGTTCGGATCATCCGCACGTGTGGGGCGAGAAATCGGGATGGCAATAGGCAGCCTGCGTCGTCAAGCTCAAGAGGACCGTAACCTGCGGGTGATGATGTCCCAGACGAGAGTAGCGGGATGCACATCTGCCCTGAGCACCGATGATCGGCAGGGAGTCCTCGTCGCGGATACGCGGGTAGGGATCGGTCATCGCGGTACTCGAATGCCCGATGTACGCCTGGATCAGGAAGTCGGGCATACCACCAAAATCCATCGAAGTACTGGCGGAGTGCCGGAGACTGTGGAACACGAGATTGCGCTCTTTGCGTTCATTTTCGGAGATCTCGATCGCCTTGAGAGCATCGTAGAACGAATCGAGAATGCCCCGATTGTTCGTATACGGCTTGCTTCCATCGGCGGAGTAGAAGACGAAATCGTCGTCCTTCTTGAAAGGCGAGCTCTCCTGAATTCCAGGGGAATCGTTACGGTCATCGGTCCGGGGCTTCGTATCGTCCGCGAACGAACCGTACGAAAGGACAAATAGCCCGTGGTCCGTCAAACCGAGAATCTGCCCGGAGCCGCCCCTGTGCGTCTCTGGTCCGGTCGAACGTCCCGGATTCGGAGACGGAAGAACGGAACTCGAGATCCCCTCTTCGCCTGCCCTATCAGACGCGTGTACGCGTCGGATAGCATCCTCAGGCCCAGACCGCCATCTCTACCGAAGGCGGGACTTGAACCCGCACGACCCTTACGGGTCAGGGGATTTTAAGTCCCCTGTGTCTACCAATTCCACCACTTCGGCTGTTGTCCCGGGCCACGCAGCGCGACCCTTGCTTTCGGAAGCGTATACCCGCCTCGAGCGCTGGTCAAGATTTCGGCCCGCGGGCCGGCTGCTCTCCTTTTGAGGGGAGCCGGGGGCCGCCGGGCGGGCTCGCCGGAAGGCCGAGAACGAGAATATCAATACACCGAAGACCAAAGGCGATAACCTGGAACAAGACCGAACAGCTGCGCCGGCGCCGGTAATACGCGTAATTCATCTTCGCCCCGCCGTTCCCCAAAAACGACACCTTCTGCAATTTAGGCCGAAGTGCTGTCTTCCATAGAATGCTGTGATAGACTCAGACCCGTCGGACGCTCAGTCCGGACGCCTACATTTCAGCTTTGTAAAGTCCCAAGGAAATCGGACCGAGGAAACCGCTATGAACCATCGTCTGCCTGTTCGATCTTCTCGCGTCGTTCTTGCCGCTATTCTTCTCCTGAGCCTCTCCACCGCCGGATTACTGCTTTCCGTCGAGGGCGGTGCCTCGGAGTCCGTCTCCCAGGAGCCCGTCTCCCAGGAACCGGCACTAGAGATCCCGGAGGCCGCCGTTGCCACCAATGCGGGGGCCCGGCGCCTTATTTTGGTGATAGGAGATGGGATGGGGGCGGAGCAGCTCAAGGCCGCGAGCCTCTACAAAACCGGCCGGGAAGAGGGTCTCGTTTTGCAGTCTCTCCCGGTTCGGGCGGACGTCGAGACCGGGAGCGCCTCCCATAGTGTCACCGACTCCGCGGCGGCGGGAACCGCTCTCGCGACGGCGGTCAAGGTACAAAACGGTGTGGTCGGACTCCGGTTCCCGGGAGACGGCGGCGAGCTTGTCGCGATTACCGAAGAACTCAAGGAGCAGGGGTGGGCTATCGGTCTTGTGACAACCGCCTTTACCACGCACGCCACCCCCGCCGCCTTCGGCGCCCACGTGAGGAGCAGAATCGATTACGCCGGTATCGCCCGGGACTATCTGTCCGGTCTGCGGCCGGAGATCATCCTCGGTGGAGGTGGCCACGGCATGGATCCGCAGAAGGTCACCCGGGCCGGGTATACGGTGGTCCGGGACGCCGGGGGATTGGCGCGGGAGAGCGTCAGTGTATCCCCGGGAGGAAGGATCGCCGGGCTCTTCGGGCAAGGGCACCTTCCGTATCTGTACGACGGGAGGCCCGAAGAGACTCCGAGTCTGGTGGAGATGGCTGAGGCAGCGGTGGATTTTCTCGCCCGGGACGAAGAAGGGTTCTTTCTGATGATAGAAGGGGCGCGGATTGACCACGCCGGCCACGCCAACGACATCGACCGGCTTATTCCGGAGGTCCTGGAGCTCGATGCGGTGGTCGAGATGCTGTTGAGCCATCCCCTGTTGCAGGAGGATACGCTCCTGGTGGTGACCGCGGATCACGAGACCGGCGGACTCTCCGTAACCGGAAACGGGGGGAGAAGTGTTGTCCCGGAAGTGACATGGTCGACCACCAAACACACCGCGGCGAAGGTGCCGCTCTTTGCCACGGGGGTAGGGGCCGAGACCTTAGCGGATGTGGTGGACAATACCCTGCTCCGGGGCGCCATGATTGCCTCTCTCGGGCCTCTCCCTGCGATGGAGCGGTTGGCCGACGTGGCTACTCCTCTCTCCCCGGAAGAGAGAGCAGCGTCTCTGCCTTGAGATAAAAGGAGAGCTCCTTCCTGGAGCGCTCGATCGTCTCCACGGAGCCTTCCGGCGCAAACTCCACCTCCCGTAGATCCGCTCCCTCGGACCTCAGGACGACCGGAACCCCCGCGAAGAGCTCTCCGGACCATCGTCCGTCGCGTATCTCGACCCCTTCGGTCTCCGGGTCGAGCTTTACCGTGTGGAGGGAGACCTCCGCCGCCGGCGTAAGCCCTTCGACGGTCAATTCCGCGACGGCGGTGAGCTCGTCGAAGAATTCCACCAGATGACCCCGGACGATCGAAGGCCGGCGCCGGGCGAAGTCCCGCATATCCTCTACCGCCTCCCGCCAGGCTTCCATGGAGCCGGGACGGCCCCACCGGGCGATCTGTCGAGGCATCTCGCCCTCGATGCCGTCGGCGTGTCTGTCCACCAGGGCCAGCGCTCGCTCCTCCCGGGCCGTGGTCGCGAGATGCACGGCGAAGCGTTGCAATAGCTCATGGCGGATCTCCTCGGAGTCCATAAGGCGATGGTTGAGCTCGAAGCGGTCCTGTTCCCGCTCCCGGCGCCCCTCTTGCAGAAAGG
Source organism: Spirochaetaceae bacterium (assembly GCA_046541715.1). Classification (GTDB taxonomy): domain Bacteria; phylum Spirochaetota; class Spirochaetia; order DSM-27196; family PWMO01; genus CAYPUT01. Next base: position 4,515 of record JBKHCS010000109.1, on the reverse strand, counting down.
GGTGCTCTTCGGTGTAGCCGAAGGTCCACTCCACCATGTCGAAGGTGGTGGAAAAGTGGTGTCCGAAGCTGAAGTCCACGTCGTAGAGGAGCCAACGCCACCTTCCGTCCCGGGGCCCCTCCTCCTCGGTGGGGTAGGGACCGGTGTAGCGCCAGTAGCGGATATTGTTCTGGGGCCAGTCGTAGTTTCCGGCGTAGACTTGGACAAAGAGGTAGTCGATGTACTCGCTAAGGGCCATCTCCTCGTTCAGGGCGTCCCATCCGGCTATCTCCCCGGAGGCGACGCGGTCTCGAAACTCGATGTAGGGCTCGTAGAGCTTCCCTTCCTCGTTCCACTGTCCTGTATCGACGATCCCCTCGATCTCCACGATGACCACTTCGTCCCTGGGAACGCCGTAGTGGGTCTCCAGGTAGTGCTGGTCGTGTCTGTCACGCATATTGTGAAGGCCCCAGTACTCGCCGTTCAGATAGACCACGCTCGGGCGGTAGTACTGGGCGTCCACAGGGAGGTGCCGGACCAAAGTGTGGAGGGTCGGGTCCGTAAGCATCCCGCCCATCCAGTCGTTACCGCCGTTTCTCAAGAGCAGCCGGTTGTAGTCGTCGAGATCCTTCGCGGGAAAGAAGCGGTGCCGCATCCGTCCGGGGCCGTAGTCGGTGCGCGAATAGAGCCGTAGGCTCTTCTGGGCGAAGGTGCGGGTGTAGTTTCCGTGTATCCGGACACCCATGTCCTGCGCCAGGACGCGTCTGCGGTCGGTCTCGAAGAACTCGACGTGAACCTCCGGCTCCCAGTCGCTGCCCCGGCGAAAGTAGTTGACGTAGGGAAGGTCGTCGCCGGGAACGTAGATGCCGGAATCGGGGGCGAAAAAGTTGCCGCGGTCGGTCTGGACGCTCCAGACGGGCAGGTCGTGGTGTTCCATTCCCGGTCCCGGGATCAGAAAGGTCCCCGTCCGGACCGCCGATCGGCTGACTTCCCCGAGGGCGATAGCCCGGATTACGGCCGCCTTCGGCATCTCCGAGTCAGGGGGCTCCCATCCGAGGTTATCTTCCCGAGCGGTGGTAGGGATGAGGGAGATGTCGTTCTCTCGCGCCGGCAGCTCTTCCAGATCAATGGGTTGTTGATATTCGAAGGTGCGCCTCCGTGACTCCCGGGGTGACGCCTCCCACTCCTCGTCGCTCATGCGACGGTCCGGGTCGGGCTCCGAGCCGTCCACCGTGTAGTAGATGGTGGCCCCCGGGAGGGAAGTCGAGAGCTCGAGAAGGAAGGGCTCGTCGTAGAAGCCCGCCGGCCGGCTGAAGGCGACCGCTGCAAGAGGGTCGATCGCCTCTGGGGAGCCGGAACGGGCGGGGGAGAAGATCGGCTCTACCCGGAGGTTGTCCAGGGCAAGGGCGCTCCGGAGGGAGCCGTCGGTAAGGCGATGGTTCGAGTACTGCCACCTGAGGTATCCCTTCTCTCCCGGCTCTAAGGGAGGGAAACGGTCGACTCCCTCTTCCGCCCTCCCCCGGAGCTCCGAGAAGTGGAAGGCCACCTCGACGGTGGTCCGATTCTCCTCGACCGAGCCGTCGATCGTCTGGCCCTGCGCCTCGTCGCCGGAAAGGACGCCCCGGGGATTCGCCGTCGAGACGATCTCGTCGATAGAGCCAAAGCCTTTGGTCTTGGTGTGATACTTCAGACGGATCCGGTTGTCCCGCTCCCCGACGAGCCAGGTTTCCACATCGTAGGAGAGACGGAGCCCGTAGATCCTGCGGTCCGTGCGGTTCTCGTACTCTAGAAAGAGGCGGGAGTCCCGGAGGTCCGAGGAGCCCCGCTCTCGGATACCGAAGGAGTAGTCCCGTTCGTCGGCGGTAAAGGCGCCGAAACCGACGAACTCGTCCTCCCGGAGGAGACTACTGACGCCGGTGAAGGGGTAGTAGTCGCCTCCCACGGGGACCCCGTCCCCGTCTTCCCCGGTCACGGACATGCCCTCCGGGAGCGTAGCCCGGCTACCGCGGTAGTCGTTAAAATCGATCTCGACCACCCCGTCGGAAGGCGTGTCGGGAGCAGGGCTCTCCCCGGAGCAGGCGCCGAAGAGGAGGATCAAAGACGCCGCGAGAAGGCTCCTCACTCCGGCAGCTCCTCGGGATGCCGAACGGCGACATTCTGCCAGTACGGCTTAAGCACGGCGTACTTTTCGGCCTCGCCGATTGGGTTCTCCCGGATGTCCACCTCGGCAAAGATGTTCTGTTCCGGCCGGTCCTGCAGTGCCCCCTGTTCCATCAGCTCCGCCAGGACCTCGAGATCCCGGAGCCCCGTGTCGCGAACGTTTAGCCGTTGGAGATCGATCAACTCTCGGAGGACTCTAACATCCTCTCCGATCGGTACGCCCTGGGCTATCAGCGTCCTGAGGCCGGAGAGGCCGGCGAGAGGGACGACGGACTCGATTCGGCTGTTGGAATGGAGGTTGAGGTATTCAAGCCGTTCCAGAGAGGCAAGAGCGGAGATCTCTCTGAGATCGTTGTCTCTCAGATTGAGGTGCTCCAGGCGCCGGAGAGAGCCGAGCACACCCACCGCGTCTTCGGTTAGCCGGTTTCCCCGGAGATCGACGTATCTCAGCGCTTCCAACTCCTCAAGGGGTTCAAGCTCTTCGATATGGTTGTTCCTCAGGTCGAGGATCTCCAGGCCCGACAACCGGGCAATCGGGGAGATGTCGGCGATTCGCTCGAAGTTGCTCGGCTCCTCCGGATGGGCGGAGTCGCGATTATTCCTCAGACTCAGTTCCGACAGCTCCTCGAGCACCGCCAGGGCATCCAAGTGAACATCCTCTATGTCGGAGATGTAGTTGTCACTTAGATCGAGGGACTGCAGTTGCGCCAGCGCCGTCAGGGGCCGGAAATCGTCGATTCGGTTGCCTCCGAAGTTGAGGCGCCGGAGGTTCGGAAGGTGCTCGATACCTTCCAAGGACTCAATCCCTCGCTGCGAGGCGTCGAGCTCGGTGAGTGTTTCCAGTTCGCCCACGGGTAGGTAGCTCCCACGAAAACCTAGCTGCTCCCGGACGGCGGCCTCGAGGCCTTCGTCGACGAAGGGTGACTCCCGGACTACGGTGGTGAGGGTCCAGTAGATTCCGACGAGGAGCGCCAGGGAAAGCACTGAACCGATCAGGAGTCGCCGTAAGCGATTCATGGCGCCGCCAGCCTTGGGGTGACCATGTTCGGCCTGATGATCTCGATACCCTGCCAGTACTTGCTGTTCGCCCACGCCTTGAGCCGGTGCTCCTTAATCATTCCCAAGAGCCAATCCGGCTCCTTTTCCTGCGTCTTGACCTCGAGAATTGTCCGTCTCGGTCGGTGCTCCTTGAGGATCGGAGAGTCCGGAAAGAGCCAAGAGGCCCGGGTGCTCTCGACTTTGTGATCGATGGTCAGGCGTACGGCTGACCCGTCCCGTGCCCGAAATCCCTCGCGCCGGTACTGCACCAGACAGACCGGAACCAACCGTCGAACCCGCCGGAGGCGTTCGAATTCGTTGACCGTCTCGTCCCGGTGACTCGGCCAGCGGCCGGTCTTAACAAACTCCTCGTACTCCCGGGCTTCCACGTGCGTGGAATATTTGACCATGGCGTTCGCCTGCTTCGTCTTGATCTCCACCGAGACCTTCCGGCACTCCGCCCACCGATCGGTGTAGGAGCGAATCCGAAGTTTGATGCGACCAAAGTCGCCGTCCTCTTTTTCGTACCAGGCCCGATAGTCTCGCGTGTCGTAGTAGATGCTGCGCACGAGGTATGCATCCCCCGCGAGGCGCGTGTAGTAATCTCTTTCCGCAAAGGGAACGAGTCGGTTCCGCAGCGGATAATACTCGTCGAGGTTTAGAAAGTATTTGCGTTCGAATCGGGAAACGCCATTCATGACGACTCTCCTACATCGGCAGCGCGAGCTGCGGGGTCAGGAGGGAGACCTTCTCCGTTTCTCCCATACTCTGTAGGTCTCTCACCACGGTTCGGACGTTTTCCTCCTTCTCCCGGGCAAAGCGCAACTCGTAGGTGACTTCCCAACTGTCTCCCTGCACCTCGTGGTTTCGCAATTGGACGTTCGCCTGACGGTCCCGGACGACCCGGTCGACTTTTTCTTCGCCCCCCGGGGCGCTGCCGGACACCACCAGGATGTACTCGGCGTGGAGAGCCTGCCCATACTTAAAAAGGTAGAAGGAGGCAGTGACGATGGTGAGGAAGAGGGTCGCAATGACGGCGATGGTCCAGTTGAGGGTTCCTGCTCCTAGGCCCACGGCGATGACCCAGAAGAGGAAGACCATGTCCCGGGTATCCTTGATCGGGGTGCGAAAACGTATTATCGCGAGGGATCCCACCAGACCCAGCGAGAGCACGAGGTCCCCCTGAATAAACTGCATGACCACCGCTACGATCGGCGACAGCAGCACGAGCGTCGAGAGAAACCCGCTCTCGTAGTTCATCCCGCGGTGGGTGTATCGGTAGACCCCGGCTATCAGGAGCCCGAGAACCAGCGCCACCCCCATCGAAATAACGACATT
>JBKHCS010000018.1:0-37847 GCA_046541715.1 Spirochaetaceae bacterium | reverse complement strand
TATTACTGCGCCAGGATTCACCGTGATTCAATCAACAGGGTTGTTGATACTTTAGATTGACCCTGCCTGCGATAGCTGGTAAGCAAACCTATGGACCCACTCCCTGTACCTCCCGGGCCGGTTGCCGACGAGGTCGCCTGCCGTTTGCTCCTGAACGATCAAGAGGTTGTCTCCCTCTGGTGCAGTCCGATAGATCTTGGAGATCTGGCCCTCGGTTATCTGATGAGCGCCCTGGGGGGCATAAGCCCCGGGGATTTTGATTCGGTAGAGATCGAAAGCCCTAACGAGGGCCCCGAGGAGGGAACTTGGTTGATTAGAGTGACGGAGCCGGCGGCCCGAGGGGCGGCCGCAGGCCGGTCCGGGGGGAGACCTTCTCCCGGCGCTGCCGACGCGCCGGGAGCGTTTTCCCTTACCATGGGTCCCCTCCGGGAGGCGGCGCGCCGGGTAATGGAAGGTGGCCCTTTGCGTAACGCCACCGGAGGAATCCATAGCGCCGGCGCGATGCTTCCCGACGGGCGGGTCATTCTCCGGGAAGACGTGAGCCGGCACTGCGCCCTGGACAAGGCCATCGGAGCGGCGGCCCGAGAAGCCGATCTCCGGGAAGTCGTTTTGCTTTCGAGCGGCCGGGCGGCCCAAGAGATGGTACAAAAGGCGGTCAACGTCGGGGTGCCGGTCTTTGCCACCCGGGGAATCCCCACGACGCCGGCTTATCGTCTGGCGCACCTCTCCGGACTGACGCTTATCGGGCAGGCTTTGTCGGCACAGCCCATCACATACACCGGCGCCCATCGCGTCCGCGGGTAGCAAGTCCCATGGTAACGACCCTTGCGGTGGTGGTCGGGAAGCTCTTCGGGTTAACGGTCCTCGGCTTCTTGTTGTTCCAAATCCGGTTTTTGCGGGAACGGCTCTTGAGCCCCCTGCTCTGGATTTTGGTTAATGTGCTCCTTCCCCTCTACCTTATCCACCGTCTCGCGACGGGGTGGGAGGATGCGCTGCAATTCGGGTGGGAGTGGACCCTGGTCTTTTTCGCCGGCTGTTGGGGAGCCATCGCCATACAGTCGCTCATCGGTGCCTGGATCGTCTACCGCACCCGGTGGCTACCGACGGAGAATCCCCGGGAGGCAGTTGCGCTCTTTGGAGTCCATAATGCGGTCTTTATTCCCTTTCCCATTCTCGCGGTTCTCGCTCCGGAAGAGATTAACGTCTTTCTCTTCTTCTACTTCTTCGCCTTTAGTCTGATGCTCTGGTCTTACCTGGTAAGCCTGATCGGGGGGCACGAGACCATTCGCCTCAAGATTACCCCGCCCTTGGTCGCGATGCTGGTGGGGGTCTTGGCTGTCCTTCTCGGGTGGCACCACGCCGTCCCGGACCGGGCGATGGACGTAATTGGGAGCGTGAGCCGTACGAGCATGGATATTATCTTGGTTGTACTCGGAGGCATCCTCGCGACGGTGCCCAAGGCGGATTTGGCGTACAAGCCGGAGTTCGGCCGTCTGGTTCTATTGCGGATGCTCATCTTCCCGGCGATTGTCTTTCTGCTCGCTTGGTTTATCCCTTCGAGTGTCGGCCGGGAGTTCCAGTGGGGCTTGCGAATTACGCTGATAATCGAGGCTGCGGTTCCACCGGCGACGAACGTGCTGCTGATCTCGAAGGCCTTCGGAACGGAGAAACAAGTGCACTACGCCGGGGGTGCGATTCTTACCACCTATCTCGCCTCGGTCCTAACCATTCCCCTCTTTCTTGCGGCGGCCATTCTGGTCTTTGGTGTGTAGTCCGGAGCATCCGGCAGTTATTCCGGGTCTTCGAGGCCGCCGTCTTCTTGGTCTTCCTTCTCGACCAGGGTAAAGGACCTAACCTTGGCGCTCGGTGCTTCGGCTTTCTCGTCGCTGTACTCTTCGATCAACGTCACGGTCTGGAAGGGAATCATCAGATGATCCGCCTTTCCGAAGGTTCGTCGCACCTCATCCGCGGCGGGGTCGATAATAAGACCGTTCCCCTCGGGAAACACCAAATCCTTGATCGACACAAAATAGGGGTGGGTCAGATCGAGGCTTTTCGCCCGGAGAAGAAGATCCTTCTCTTTCCATTTAAAATGAACGCGGTATAGTGACATGTGCTTGGTACCCACAAAGTACACCATTTGACGGCGGCAGACCAATCTGAGAAGATCATGACCGCGCTATGGAAGGAAATGATGATGAAGACACTCCGAGCCCTCGGGAAGTGCCGGCGACTGGCGCTGTTCTCTCTTCTCGCTGTCTTGGCAGTCCCAGGTCAGGCCGGTGCCCAGAATACGGTGGCACTGTTATCGGTAAGCAATCTCGCCCAAGAGCCGGCCTACGACTACCTGAGCGGAATTATCCAAGGGATACTCCTCTACGATCTTTCGCAGCAACAGGACATCTCCCTTGTCGACCGTAGGAACCTCGAGCGCGTCCTCGAGGAGCAGGAGCTTCGGCTGAGCGGAATCACCGAGCGACAAGACGACGTGCGGATCGTCGGTGAAGTCCTCGGGGCCGACTACCTGTTGAACGCGGGGTACGTCTTTCTCGGGGACGAGGTTCTGATATCCGTGGACCTGATCGACGTGGTGACCGCCGAATCCCGAACTTTTTCCGAGCGGGGACGCCAGGAGAACACCATCCACTTGCTTTCCGAAAAGCTCGTTCAGAGTATCACCGGCCGTCGGGTCGCCTTGGTTGTTCCGGATCAGGACCGGTCTATTCTGTCGCTCCGGGACGAGACCCCGGGCTCGATCGCGCTCCATTCCCACCTCATCGACGCGGAAATCTCTTTGAATGGAGAGTTCGTCGGCTACACCACCGGGAACGTCCGGGAGCCCTTTATGATCGAAGACCTTCCCCCGGGGCGCTACACCATCAATACCGACCTCGGCCGGTCCTTCGGGGTGGTCAAGCTTCCGGAGTTCGAGTTTCTCCGGTGGGAGGCGGAAGTCGTCGTCGACCCGGGGCGGCGAACGGTAATTCGGGACGAGACGCGGCACTTCAACGAGATTATCTACGAAGCAATGCAGCTCCTCCGCGAGTCGGAGGATATCCCGGTCTCATCCCGGGCACCCTTCCGGGTTACCGAAGACGTGAGTTTCGTGGATAGGGAGGGCCGCCGGATACCAATCGACTACCGCCTTCTCGCTACCCCGGACGACGAAGGTCTCACCGTAGAGCTCGTCGTAACCTACGACGGCGAGGAATTCCGATTCTCCGATCGAGCCACCCCGGATCGAGATTTCGAGCTCGAGGAAGACGTCGGGAAGGTCCGGATCGAGCTCTCCGCCGAGCATTCCTGGGGCGACTACGACCTCGAATACGAGGTATGGCGCACAGACATCGAACAGGGGATGTTTTGATTCTGCCGAGGTCTGCGATCGCCGCCATTTTGGTCGCGGCGCTGCTTTTTTGTGTTCTCCAGGAATCGGTAAGAGCCCAGGAATCCGAAGACGAAGAATCTCCCGGGGCTACCGAAATTGTCGTTACCGTGACCGCTCCGCCGCTACCGGCACTTGAGCCACTGGAGAGCGAGGCACGCCTTCCGGAGCCGCTGCTTGCTCCGGATAGCCTGGCGGAGCTTCTCCTCTCTTTTCCCGGGCTAACGTTGAGCTCCTACTCCGAAGAGCCTCGGCAGTCGTCCCTGCAGTATCGCGGATACACCGGCTCCCACCTTCCCTTGGTGGTGGATGGGGCAGTGGTAAACCCGTCGGATCTCGGGCGCCTTCCCTGGGGAAGCGTTCCTGCGGCCGCAGTTGAGTCGGCACGGCTCCTTCGCGGACCGCAAGCGGCACGGTACGGCAGCGGTGCGATTACCGGCGTCTTGCTTATCGAGACCAGCCCGCGACACGAGGAAGGCTACTTCCAAGGGAGTGCCGGCAGCTTCGGCTATCTCTCCGCGGAAGCCGGGGCGACGCAACAGGTGGGTCAGGCTCTGGTGAAGGCCGCCGGAGAACTATACCGGCAGGATGGGCAGCGAGAGAACAGTGACAGCGCCGGTGGCAGTACATTGGCATCGGTCTACCGGCCGGGAGAGGATTCGCCGGAGATCGAGGCCACCCTGGGCTACTCCCAAGTTACCTACGGGCTTCCGGGAAGCATCTCGCCGGAACAGTTCGAACAAGATCCGGACAAGGCCGGGACCCCCGACGACCGGGGAGAGTCGAACCGAATTCACGGTACGGTCGACCTGAACTGGGAGGTCGGCACCGGAGAGCTGAACCTTCCGATCTATCTGGAATACCGCTCGGATCGAGCCGACTTCGTGAGCCTCGGCACGACTACGGATACGGAGACCGTCACGGCCCGTCTGGAGCCGGGCATGTTGCTCTTTCTGTCGGGCCAAAGTGCACGGAGGCGTGATCCTGAGCTCTACGGCGGGTTTGCCGGGGAGATGGTACGCCTGGCGAGCACTGCAGACACCGGTACCACGACCGAGCAGACCTTCCTGCGCCCCGGGCTCGGTATCTACGGAGGCGCGATGGTTCCCGTAATGGATTCCTGGTCCCTGGATTTTGGTGCCCGATACGACCTTGCGTTTCTCGAGGGAAGCGGCGCCATAGAGGAAAGCTCGACGCTCCAGGGATTGGGTGGGGACGCCGCGCTGCGTTACGAAGCGGGTATCACCGAGAGCATTTTGCAGATCGCGGCGGTCTACCGTCTGCCGAAAATTGACGAGATAGCCTCCTACCAAGGGTTCGGCCTCTCCTTCAACCCTGATCTCGGTCCGGAGAACGGCCTCGCGATAGACCTGGGCAGCCGGGTTGCTCCCGCCGAGGCGTTTTCGCTGCGTGCCGGGCTCTTTGCAATCTTTCTCCGGGACGAGATTGCCTTCTCGGCGGAGTCCGGACGGAATGAGAATATCGACTCAACCCGGCGGCTCGGTGGCGAGGCCGACGCTGAGTTCCGAATTACCGACGGCTTGCGGGTAGGCGGAGGCTACAGCTTTGTCGATGCCCGGTACGCCTCCGGAGACGACGAAGGGACCCCGCTGCCCCGAGTTCCCCGGCATAGCGTTAGCAGCTCGGTCGGATGGGCGCCTACCGTCTGGCTGGAGTTGAGCGCCGACTATCGCATGGTCGGGCGCTACTACGACGAAGCCGACGACAATTCGGCTGCCCGTTACCGCCGGGACATCCTGGACCTCTCGGCCGCCTTCACCCTTCCGACAACCAGTGTCGAGTGGTCCCTGGGATTGGCGGGGGAAAACCTCCTTGACGATCGCGATCCGGCCATCGCGTTTCCCGGATTCGGCTCCTTCCCGGCAGCCCTCTACCCCACGCCGGGACGGCGCTTTCGTGTCTCCCTCGGAGGTTCCTATTGAGGCTTGCGGTCGCAGCGACGGCTATGAGCCTTGCGGTTCACGGGGTTCTGCTGGTTGCCTTGCAGCACTATCCACCGATTTCGTATCCGTCGATGAGCGCCCCTCCCGGACCGGGAGTTACCGTATACCTGCTATCCTCGACAAGTAGACCCGAAACGACTCCCCGTCCCGCCGAAGACCCCGAGATCTCTAACACGGAGGAAAGCGGCGAAGCGATCGGGAGGGGCGTCGCGGCGGAGGTCGAGGGACGGCAGGAGAAGCCGGGCGCTGAATCAGCGGAACCCGCAGAGCCGCACATTTCGAAGGTGGCTCCCGCTCTAACTACGGACGCGGCGCCGGGTAGCGGGGCACCCGTTCGAGGAGACCGTTTTCTTACCGGCGAAAGCCATGGTCTCGATCTGCCGCCACAGCTCCTCACTGCCATCACCCCGAGCTATCCGTCGGGGGCCCGGCGTCGGGGTCAGGAGGGGACCGTCACCCTGTTGGTAAGGCTGAACAACCAGGGCCAGGTTCTGAAGGTCGATCTCCAGGGCTCCAGCGGTGTCGCTGCCTTGGATACAGCCGCCGTGCGAGCGGCCGAGGAAGCGACGTTTCGCCCTCGGATTGAGGGTGGCGTGTCGGTAGCCGCTTCGGTGAGAGTCCGGGTGGTGTTCGACCTCACTTCGGCGTCCGACTAAAGCCCTATCCCCGCCTGGAGGGGAAACAAAAGCGATCCGAGGGGTCCGGCATCCTCGAAGATAAAGAGAAAGCTCCATCCCGCCGAGGCTACGAAGAGCCTCCCGAGGGTAAGGCGGTATTCGAGACCCAGGGAAGAGGCAAACTGGAAAGCATCGATGCCATCCTGGTCGAGATCCAGACTCGTATGAACTCCCCCGATACCTCCTACGGCGCTGAGAAGAAACCACGAATCCTCGAGGAGGGTGAATCGGAGGGTGCCGAGAACCGGGGCCAGACTCCCGTCGTCGATCTCGGGTTCCCTTCCCTCGACAGGAACGTAGCCGACCAGCAACCCCGCTTCTAACCGCGGAAGGCTTTTGAGAAGGAGACGAGCCTCAACCGTCGGCCCCGGTGCCGGAGGAGCTGTGTCGGAGAAACGCCCGAGGGGATAGAGATAGGAGAATCCGAAATCGACATAAACAGCCGGGGTTCGGCCGTCCGGCAGAAGGGTGGGGGTGCCGCTCTGCGCCGGGAGGGGCATCAGAGCGGCTAAAAGGAGTAGTCCGAGAGCGACGCCGCGTCTAGCCGAACTCGACGTGACGGACAATTTCCGCCTCTTCTCGGAGCTCGTCGACGTAATTCTGAATCGCTTCGCCCTGCTTCTGTTGGAGAAGGAACTGGTCGATATCTCCCCGGACGTCTTCGAAGGGAACCGGGCCGCCGGCTACCTTATCGGTAACCTGAATGATGTGGAAGCCGAATTGGGTTTGGACGATGTCGGAGATCTCTCCTTCATCGAGGGCGAAGGCCGCTTCCTCGAAGGGGGCTACCATCTGACCTCTTCCGAAGAGGCCCAGGTCACCGCCCTGGGGGGCGCTCGGTCCCTCAGAATGCTCCTGGGCGAGTTCCGCGAAATCCGCCCCGTCTTCCAGCTCTTGGAGAAGGTCCTCCGCCTGTGAGCGGGCCTCGTCAACCGCGTCGCCCTCGAGGCCCTCGGTCGAGATAAGAATGTGACGGGCTCGAACTTGGTCCGGCTGGGTAAAGAGATTGGCATTTTCTTCGTAGAAGTCGCGGGCCTCGTCCTCCGAGACCTCCAGAGTCGCAAGAACCTCTTCTTCCAAGAGACCTTGAATCGCGAGACTCTTGGCGATGTCTATTTCCAACTCCGCTTCGGTCACGCCCAGGTTGTCCAGCGCCTGCTGGTATTCCTCTTGCGTAGCAAACTGTCCTCGGATGCTTTCGATCTCCAGGTCTATCCTCTGCTCGGTGATCCCGAAACCTTCGGTGATGCTCTCCTGAAAGAGAACCTCCCGGTCGATCAGATTGTCCAGTACCTGCGCACGAAGCTCGTTCAACTGCTCCTCGGTAGCCGCCGGTTCCTGCTGAGCCATCTGTCTCCGGGACCGCTCGAAGGCGGAATCGAACTCTTCCCGGAGAACCGCCTCGCCGTTGATCTCCGCTACAGCGTCCTCGGGGTCCTGAGCCTCACCGGCCGATTCGCTCGTGGTTTCCGTGGCCTGATCCGCTTCGTTCGTCTCTTCTTCTCTGTTTCCCCCGGCGAACAGAGGGGACGCGAAAAGCACCAGCAATAGGATGATGGCAACCGTTAATTGTTTCATCGGGTTTTTCTCCTCGTAATACGCCAAACTATTGCTCCAGAGCTAGGGTGTCAAGGGACGTATCAACAACCCTGTTGATACATCGGAGTATCGGTGTTGACTCAGCTGTTACCCCGAGCATACTTTAGCCTCGTGCTCGACGGCTTACTCCGGCCCGTTAAAGACAGGATTCTCGCTCCGATAGTTTCCCGAGCCGCTCGACACGTCAATCCGTTCCTCGTTACCTGGCTGGCCTTTTTCGCGGGAATCGGAGCCGCTATCTCCGCCTACCGCGGGAGCGTCCCCTGGTCCCTCGCGCTCTGGCTCCTAGGGCGGTTTCTCGACGGCCTCGACGGTGCCATAGCCCGGGAGGCCGGTACGCAAAGCGACTACGGTGGCTATCTCGATATCGTCCTCGATATTGTCGTCTATACCGCTGTTCCCCTCGCCCTCGCCTTCGGCCCCGGAGGCGCCGATGCGGTACGGGCAGCCGCGGTCTTGATGGGGGTGTTCTACATAAACATCGGTTCTTGGATGTACCTCTCGGCTCTCTTGGAGAAGCGGATGGCCGGCGGAATCGGGCCCACCTCTGTGGTCATGCCGGCGGGAATCGTCGAAGGGAGCGAAACCGTCGTTTTCTACGGCATCTTTCTTCTTCTTCCGGCCATGGCAACGGAGCTCTTCCTTATTATGGCGACCCTGACCCTTCTTACGGCGATCCAGCGGATTGTCGGTGCCCGGCGGCTCCTCGCTTCGGATACACGATGATAACCGAATTGGTTACTTTTGAACCGTGGAACAGCTACAGGACAATCAGATAGTGCTCGGCGGCGGCTGCTTCTGGTGCCTCGAGGCAGTATATCAAAGAATAGATGGGATAGAATCGGTCGTCTCCGGATACGCCGGTGGGCAGGTCGATAACCCTACCTACGAACAGGTCTGCACCGGGGAGACCGGACATGCCGAAGTGGTGCTGGTAACCTTTAACCCCGAAAAGATCAGCCTTAGGGAGGTCCTGAATCTATTCTGGAAGGCCCACGACCCGACCACCCCCAACCGCCAGGGGCACGACGTAGGCACCCAGTACCGTTCGGCTATCTACTACTCGACCGAAGGGCAGCGCCGTGTCGCCGAAGAATCGATGTCCGAAGCGCAGGAGCGGTTCTCCGCGCCTATCGTCACCGAGGTTGCCCCCTTGGACCGGTTCTACCCGGCGGAAGACTATCACCAGAACTATTTCAACAGCCACCCCTTTGCCGGCTACTGTCGGGTGGTAATCGCTCCAAAGCTCAAGAAGCTGTCGCTCTAGGGCCGCCGCCGGTCCTCCGTGTTCCGAAAATTGACAGCCCCCGGGGCGGGGTCTATACTCGGAGGTCCGGCTATTTCCAACAACAAGATAAGGACAAACATGAAGGCTCTAGAGCTCGAGGCATACAAGAAGCTGGTCTACAAGGATACCCCGGAACCCTCACCGGGACCCGGTGAGCTGTTGATACGGGTGAAGGCCTGTGGCATCTGCGGGAGCGACATTCACGGCTACGACGGCTCGACCGGAAGGCGGATACCCCCGGTCGTAATGGGGCACGAAGCCTCAGGGGTCGTCGAAGAGGTGGGCCCGGGTGCCGAAGGTCTGTCCGTCGGCGATCGGGTAACCTTCGATTCGACCCTCTCCTGCGGGCATTGTTACTACTGCCGACGGGGACAGATCAACTTCTGCGAGAACCGGCGGGTTCTCGGCGTGTCCTGCGACGAGTACCGGCAAAACGGCGCCTTCGCGGAGTACGTCGTCGTTCCGGCCCGGGTCTGCTACCGGATCCCGGAGGAGCTCTCCTTTGTCGATGCGGCCCTGACCGAGCCCCTTTCGATCGCGGTTCACGGCGTCGAGATTACCCCACTTGCAGTCGGTGACAGCGTTTTGGTCGTCGGGGCCGGGATGATCGGGCTGTTGACGATAGCGGTTCTCCGGGCACGGGGATGCGGGCGCATCTACGCCTCGGACATAGACGCCTTCAAGCTCGAGAAGGCGAAGGAGTTCGGGGCCGATATTACCATCGACGCCTCGAAAGAGAACGTCGAAGAGGCGATTGGCCGACGGGAGAGCCACGGCGTTGCCGCAGCTTTCGACGCCGTCGGCAACACCCCTTCGATCAATAGCGCCATCCCTGCGATTCGCCGGGGCGGCACGATGACATTGATCGGAAATCTTTCTCCGAAGATCGATATTCCCCTTCAGGTGGTGGTTTCCCGGCAGATCCGCCTCCAAGGGTCCAACGCCTCGAACGGCGAATACCCGGCGTGCCTCGAGCTCTTGCGGCAAGGGGCAATTAACACCGAGAGCTTTGTTTCCGCGGTCGCCCCCCTCTCGGATGGGGTCGCCTGGTTCGAGCGACTCTACAACGCGGAAGAGGGCCTCCTGAAAGTTGTCCTCGACCCGGCCCGGTAGACGCCGGTGGAAGGAAGGAGAAGGATACCATGTTCGATTTAACCGGCCAGGTGGCCATTGTAACCGGCTCGAGTAGGGGCCTCGGGCACTACCTGGCCCGGGCCCTCGCCCGGGCCGGCGCCGACCTGGTCGTAACCAGCCGGACCCTCGGGAGCCTCGACGAGACGGTAAAGGACATCGAGGCAATCGGCCGAAAGGCACTCCCTCTGGAGCTGGACGTTCGACAAGAGAAGAGCATCCAGTCGATGGTCGCCGCGGCGGAAGAGCACTACGGCAAGATAGACATTCTGGTGAACAACGCCGGAGGAAATATCCGGAAAGCCTCGGTGGAGGTTACCTGGGAAGACTGGGACGCCGTCGTCGACACGAACCTGAAAGGGGAGTTCTTCGTCGCCAAGGAAGTCGCGAAGCGCATGATCCCCCGGGGGTACGGACGGATTATCAATATCGGGTCGGCAACCACGGTCTTCGCCTTCGGTGGTATCGTTCCCTACTCGGCGAGCAGGGGAGGCGTACGGCAGATGACCATGGGGCTCGCCGACGAGTGGGGCGGAAAGGGAATAACGGTCAACTGCCTCTCTCCCGGCTGGTTCCGCACGCAGCAAACCGAGGTTCTCTACAGCAACGAGGAATGGCTGGCGTACATATCAGACCGGATTCCGGCGAACCGCCCGGGGCAGCCGTCGGATCTCGATAGCGCGGTGGTCTTTCTTGCGGCGAAAGAGTCGGGGTACGTCAACGGCCACAACCTCGTGGTCGACGGGGGATTCACTACCGGCTCGACGAGAGCCACGGTTTCCAAGGAGTAGGCGATGACACACGGAAAGGGGGCTCCCGACGCGATCTTGACCAAGGACGATGTCCTCCGGATTATCTCCGAGGGTACTCCGGCGGAGCTCTACGAGGGGAAGCGCGTGTTGGTTTTGACCCCCGACGCGACCCGGACCTGTCCCCTCCCGATGATGGTATCCGCCGTCCAACAGGTTATTGCCCCGGAAGCTGCACAACTCGACTACATGGTTGCCCTGGGGTCCCATCACCCGATGACCCAGGAACAGATTATGCATCTCTACGGGGTGACTCCCGTCGACCGTAAGTCGCTCTTTGCACGGTCACGCTTTCTCAACCACGAGTGGAACAAACCCGACACCTTTGTCGAGCTCGGCACCTTTACCGAGGACGAGATAGCCGAGACCACCGGGGGGTTGTTTCGAGAATCCGTCGTGGTCGACATCAACAAGGCCATCTACGACTACGACGCTATCATCATCCTCGGGCCGGTCTTCCCTCACGAAGTCGTCGGTTTCTCCGGGGGAAACAAGTACTTTTTCCCGGGGATTTCCGGAGGCGAGTTTCTGCAATTCTTCCACTGGCTCAGCGGCGTCATTACGACGCCGAAGGTCATAGGTATAAAGGACACCCCGACTCGGGCCCTCGTCGAAGCCGCGGCCAAGATGATAGACATTCCGACCCACACCTACGCGATGGTCGTCAAATCCGAAAGCGAGCTTGCCGGTCTCTTCGCCGGAAGCGTCACCGACGCCTGGAGCGAGGCCGCCGATCTTTCGGCGAAGGTGCACATTCGCTACACGCCCCGGAAGTATCATACCGTCTTCGGCGTCGCTCCGGAGATGTACGACGAGATGTGGGTCGGTGGGAAGGTGATGTACAAGTTGAACGAGGTCGTTGAGGACGGCGGGAAGCTCATCATCTACGCCCCTCATATCAAAGAGTTTTCCTCGACATGGGGGGAATACCTCGAGCGGGTTGGCTACCACACCCGGGACTATCTGTTGGAGCATATGGAGGAGTTCTCGGATATCCCCCGGGGCGTGTTGGCGCACAGCTGCCACGTTCGGGGAACCGGAACCATGGCGGAGGGCGTCGAAAAGCCCCGGATAGACGTGGTCCTCGCGAGCAGCATCCCCCGGGAGCAGACGGAGGCGATGAACTTGAGCTACCTCGACCCGGAATCCGTCGACGTCGACTCCTACCGGGACCGTGAAGACGAGGGGATCCTCTTCGTGGACCACGCCGGAGAGGTGCTCCATAAACCGGCTCCTTAGCCTTACCGAGGCGGCAATCGACGCCTCGTCGATTATCTACATGCTCAAGGCGGGCTTTCTCGGGCTTCTCGGGCATACCGTCCGCCTTCTAACCATCGACGTGATCCGGGAAGAAACCGGGTGGCAGCCCCCGGAGGTGGAAGTCCGCCGGGAGCCGGCTCTCGAGGCCGGGGGGGCGGGCCCAGGGGTCGAGGAGCTCTCCAACGACGAGCGGCTCCTGCGTTTTGCCGCCGCCTTCGGCCTCCCGGTTATCTCCGAAGACCGGGGGCTCTTGGAGGAGGCCGGCAGAAGGGGCCTCGACTACTACAACAGCCTGATGATGCTCCTTCTCCTTCGGTATCGGGGCCGTATCGACGAGGGTTGGTACGCCGAAGCGCGGAACCGGCTTCTGTCCATTGGCCGCTACGGGGACGAGATACTCCGGCAATACGACAAGCTCTCCCGGGAGCTCGGCCTCTAGAAGCGGGCGACGAGGTTAAAGGGGACCCCGATGAACCCGGGATAGTCCGACTCCTCGAAGTAGAGCAGGTCCACGGCCACCCCGGACTCGAAGGACATGGTTCGGGTCAGGGCGACGCGAAGCAGCAGGGCAGCGTTCCCGCCGAGGCGTAACGACCGGTCGGTAACTCGGGCCTCCTCGAAGGGAGGATCCGCCTCCCTCTCGGTGGTGCGAACCTTGAGCCACACTCCCCCTGCAAGGAGGCGGGCGACCACCGAAGCCCGGCCCCTCCGGAGTGCCGCGTACTCGCCCCCGGCTAGAAAGGGTGCTAACGACACGGCGAGCGCCTCGTCCGATCCGCCGACGAAGTGCCAGATGCCGCTTAGGCCGACAACCGCGAGCCGTGAACCAGGCGACGCGACGGAGAAGGAGATAACCGGGCCGAAATCAGATTCGAGACTCCGGGCGGGACCGAAAGCCGGTACGAGGTACTGCCGGCCGAATCCCAGGGTTACGTCGTACTCGGCCGCGGATGCCGGTGGGGTACCGACGGCCCAGAAGAGAAGCCAGAGAAGAAGCCACAAGTAGAGGGACCGCGACTCCTCCTTAGGCCTTGGTCGGCCGAAGTATCTCGCCGGTCTTGCGGTGGGGTTGTCGTTTTTCATTTCACGAGCCCATCATACCATCAAATCTCTTTCGGGTGGTTTTCCGACGAATTCGATTTCTCAGCGTCGGCTAGTATATTCCTAGAGTGAGTCCTTCCTTAGGGAGGGGTAGATACTACCTTCCGGTCCTCTTCGCGGCCGTTATTCTGCTTCTTCCCTACACACTCCGGAATCTCGTGGTAGCGCCTCTTGCCGTAGGAATTGCCGAAGAGGTTGTCTCGCGCAACCTTGGGCGGCCGGTCTCGCTGAAGGTTGGAAGGATCTCCGGCAGCTGGTTCTGGGATCTCTCGTTGGAGGATGCCTCCTTCGACTACGGGGAGGGGGCTTTCCCGCTTAACTCAGCCTCTACGGGAGACGTTTCGCTTACCTACGATCCCTTTAGGCTCTTCGATGCCGACGTTGTAGCTTCCGTCTCCTCCGTGAACGTAACGGGGCTCCGGGTCCTCTTTAACCGGGAGCCGACGTTGGAGACAATAGAAGAGGAAATCGAGGACGAGCCGGATTTTACCATCCGGGATCTCCGGCGGCTTCTCCTCCGGGAGGGGAGCACCCCCATCATCACGCTCGACGGCGAGGTTTCCTTCGTTCAATCTGACGACGGATCGTCCGAGAATGATCGACCCATCGGTGTCGTTGTCGACGGTAGCCTCGAGGAGGCGCTCCGGGTGGAGTTGTCCTCCGGGGAGGATCTCCTTGCCCTCGATTTCTCTTCTTCTCGGAACGGCCTCCGTCTCCTCTCCAACCCGGAGGTGTCGACTATCGAGATGGACGTGTCCGGCGAGGTGGCGGCGCCGGTGTCTCCCGTGAGCTCGATCGCCGGGAGCCTCCGGGTTACTTCGGAACCGTTCGCCTTCGAGGTCGTTACCTGGGGACGGCGTTTGGAGTTCTCCGGCCGGGTTGCCGAGGGTTTTGCAGAGCGCCTTACCGAATGGTCGAGGCGGCTTTCCCGGGAGGTGATCCTCCTACCCCCGGAGGTCGTCCCCGGGCGTGTGGACTTTTCCGGTAGCCTGACGCTCAAGGAAGGATTCCCGCCGGACTTCGTCTCCCTTGCTCTCGCATCCTCGGTGTCACCTTTGGAGGCCCTCTCCGGCCGGCTTACGCTGTCCGCTTACCGTTGGCGCTACGGCGGAAGCCCCGAAACGGATCTGAACTTATCTGCCGAATGGGAAGGCCCGGAAGAGCCGCTTCGGATCAGGCATCTTGCGGTCGACGCCGGAGATCTGGGCCATCTTGTCGCCGACGGGGCCGCCGTCGATCTTGCCCGCATGCTTCCGGTAACGGAGTTGGAATCTCTTGACATCCTGGTTCCGGATGCCTCGAAGGTGCTGAGCATCGCAGGCCACGAGGAGCCTGGTACCCTCGACGCTCGGGTATCCGTCGAGGCGACCGTCTCAGAGACGGGTCTGACCTTGGAGGTTTCCGGACCCGAGAAGGCTCCCCAACTTTCCCTCGAGGCTCGGGGAGACGGTCTTTTCTCCGGTCGTGTCGAATCGGGGAGTTTCGACCTTTCCGTTCCGAAAGAGACCTCCGGCCCGGAGCTAGGGGCGCTGTCGGCTTCCGGTAGCTTCTCCGGCCGCCTCTTCGACGAGGGCGGGGAGATGGCTCCGGAGCTCGAACTGGCGCTCGAGAATCTGGCGCTGCCGCCCCTTGTAGCCTCGGGATCCGACGGGCGGTTGGACTCGTTGACCGGGACTCTTACGGTTGCCGGTCCGGTGGATCATCCTCGGATCGAGCTGGACTTTGTTGCGGGTGGGGTCCACTTCGGCGACGTCCGCTTCGATGTAGAGGGCCTGATCGTCCAGGACGAACGGAGCTTGGTAATTCGGCGCCTGAATACCGAGGCACAGGATGCGGTATCCCTCTCGGTCGACGGGCGGCTGCCGATCGCCGTGGGAACGGGCGGTGTCTCGGTAAAGAATCTCCGGAGTAGCTCCCTTACGGTGGACGGGGAGTTCTCCGGTGTCGGCAGGTTCGTTCCCGAGGAGGCCGAACCCTACGTTCCCGGGGGGACTACCGTACTAGAGGGACGCCTCCTCGAAGATACCGGAGACCTGACGTTTCGCCTTACCGCCGAAGCAGAACGGGGCGAAGACGTGGAGGACGAAGCGGCTCCCCTTGAATACTCGGAGGTTGCCCTGTCGCTTCGCCTGGTAGAGGAAACACAAGACAGAATAGACGCCGAGGCTTCTCTTCACCTGGACGATCGGGAAGTCCTTCGTCAGACCGGCAGCCTTACGATACCCGGCCTTAGCGACGCAGCGCCACGCTTCGCCTCCGAGGATACGCGACTCGTGTCCGAAATCGAGATGGACGTTCCGCTTTCGTTAATGCCCACGCTTTCTTCTGCCTTCATCTATGCCGAAGGAGTTCTCCGGGGCAATCTCACCACCGAGGGTGCTCCCGGCTCTCTCGAGCATGAGGGACGACTACAGGTCGACAACGGCGGGGCTCGCTTCGCCGAGCCCTTACCCGTCCTTACCGCCGTTAACGGCGAGATTCGGCTTGTCGGATCCGAGATTATCGCGGAATCGATAACCGGAGAGCTTGGCCGATCTCCCTTCTCCGCCTCGGGTACCCTCGGTCTCGACGAGAGGAGCCTCGAGGGGACCATCGAGGGAGAAAACTTGCTGATCGTCTCCCAAGAGGGAATTCGCATCCGAGGCGACGTGGATCTTGCAGCCTCCGGGACTCTCTCGGCATTGGAGGTATCCGGTTCGGTCGCCCTTACCGAGGGGCAATACACCCGAAATGTGCCGCTTCTCCGGTTTGATGCTCCGCCGACGGTCGACGAGGAAGAGGTGCAGCTCTTTAGCGTTCCCGGAGAGTTCGGAGCGTCGACCTCCCTCGATATTCAAGCGACTGCGGAAGACTCGATGCTGGTGGAAAACAATGTCTACCGGGGGCGCCTCTCCGCCGACGCGCGGCTTTCGGGAAACCTCGAAGTCCCCGTCTTGACGGGGAGACTCTTTGCGGAGTCCGGGACCGTTCGACTTCCGGTAACGGACCTGGGGTTGACCAGTATCTCCCTCGAGTTCCCGGAAGATCAGCCCTTTTCTCCCCGCCTGCAGGCACAGGGCGACACCCAGATTCGGGACCACGACGTCTTCGTCCAGGCTTACGGCACCCTGCCGGCTATCGAAGTGCAGGTCAGCTCGAGTCCTCCCCTTCCCCAGGAGCAGGCAATCCTTCTCCTGACTACCGGATACGCGGACATCGAGGCCCTCGGAGAGGGACAGCGGAGCGTCGTCACCGCCGGGCGATTGGTTGGGCGACACCTCGCGTCGTTTCTCTTCGGTCCGGAGGAGGCGCAAGACGCGACGGCCTTCGACCGTCTCGAAATATCCGTAGGCCGCCGTCTCTCCCAAGAGGGAAACGAAGTGATCGAGGTCGATTTCCGCCTCGGCTCCGGCGATACATGGTACCTCGAGTTCGAGCGGGACCGCTTCGACCGGTACAATCTTGCCCTGGCCTGGAGGTTTTCGTTCCGGTGATGTTTTTGCGGAGGCTCCTCCTATTCTGCGCCATGGTGTTTCTTTCCGGGGCACCCCTCTTCGCCGCCGGGAGCAGGGCGGATGCGACGACGGGGGAAGAAGCTCCCCGAGCGGAAGGTGCACCGGAAATCGTGATTCCGGAGATTCCGGACTACTCGGTCTCCGAACTCCGGCGGGCGGCTCGGCAGAATTTTCGCACCGTCCGCCGGGGAGAAGGGGGGCCGGCGGACCTTGCCGACGGCGCATATAGCATCGAGACCATGTTGCGACGGGACGGTTATCCCGACGCTCTGGTCACCTTTTCCATGTTCGATACGTCGGGGGAGGAGCCGGCTGAAGTCCGTCGGGCGGATGACTGGAACCGCGTCGACCGCGTTGAGTACACGATCCGGCCCGGGGACCGTTTTCTGGTCGGCCGGGTCACCATAGAGGACGTTTCGGTCTTCGATAGCGACCGCCTTTTGAGCTTCTTTCCCGAAGGCGGGGAGCAGGAGGCTACCCCCTTCCGGAGGCAGGCGATTGAGACGGCGATGGGAGAGGTGGCCCGGCTCTACGAGCTCGAAGGGTACGCCGACGTTTCGGTGGGACCAATGGAGCTCTCGGAGCGTACCGAGGAGGATGTCCACTACTTTGACATCGAAGTACCGGTTCAAGAGGGGGACTTTTATGTCATAACCGAGACCGACGTGGAGGCTCCCGGGCTGACCGACGAGAGGCGCCGGACCCTCGAGGAGGAAGTCGGCCTTCAGGGAGAAAGGTTCTACCCTCGCCGGGCTGCGGATGGCGCGATCACCATCCGCAACGTGTTGGGGCGGGAAGGGTACCTCGCGGAAGTGGACTACCAGATCGATAAGAGGCCCGGAGAGGGCCCGGGAAACGCATCCGGGGTGGTCGTAAGCTACGATGTCGACTCCGGCCCTCCGATGGTGGTCGAGGACCTTCGGGTGGAGCCCCGGGAGCAGGATGAGCTTCGTACCAGATGGTGGTTCCTTCACTCGTTCATTCCGGTGGAAGAGGGAGACCCCGTGAACTTGGAGGTCCTCAACCGATCGGAGGACCGGCTCTACGGCCTCGGGCTTTTTCGGTTGGTCGACCTCGAAGCGCGGCCCCTATCTCCCCCGGACGAGGAGGACTCCTCGCCTGCGTCTGAGGATCCCGTTCCCGCCGAAGTGGTAGTCCGCCTCTCGGAGATCGAGAGCAGACAGGTCCAATTCTCCGCGGGGTGGGGAAGCTACGAGCTCGCAAAGGCGAACGCCACCTTTACCGACCGAAATATCTTCGGTATCGGCCGCTACTGGTCGACGAGCGTCTACGGTAGCTTTAAGACCTACGGGGCGGAAACCTCCTTGAGCGACAGCATACTCCTCGGTCCGAACAGTACTATCTCCTTAACCGGGGCCCTAGACTACCGGGACGCCCCAGCCTACGACCTTACCACGACAGAGGGCCGACTCGATCTTTCGTATCGTCTCCCTTCGCCCTGGAGGATAGAAGGGGAGTACTCCTTCGGTGTCGACCGGGTCTCCGAAGCGGTGGAAGAGGAGGGTACGCCGACGGCCACGGAGTACCGCACGTCTAGGGTTTCCGCCGGGGCGATCCGCGACGACCGGGACAGCGTTATCCTCCCGACCGACGGGACGGAAGTCGGAACCCGAGTCGAGTACTCGACATCCTTTATCGGGTCGGAGCTAGAGTACGTCGAGGCTTCCTTTTTCGGAAACTACCACGAGCGGCTCTTCGATCCTCTGGTGTTTACCTTGGTCTGGGGCGGGACTACCCGGCTACCCCTTCTCGGGGAGGAGACCCTGCCGATCCAAGAGCGCCTATTCCTCGGTGGCGCGAACTCGGTGCGGTCCTACACCTTAGACCAACTCGGACCGACGAGCAAATCCGGGGAGGTCGTCGGTGGCCTGACGAGTGCCCTGGCCACCGCGGAGCTCCGGCTGCGTATTATCGATTCTCTCCACATCGCCGGTTTCTACGACCTCGGGATCGTCAGCCGGAACCGGCTCTCCCTCGACGGAGACTTCGGCCAGGCGGTAGGGGCCGGGTTGCGATACTACCTGCCGATCGGACCTCTTCGGGCGGATCTTGCCTACAACCCCGTCGCCGCCGCTGTGACCGACGGGAGATGGGTCTTCCATTTTGCCGTCGGTTTCGGGTACTAAAGTGCCAAGCGATTCCTGATCGAAACCAAGTGTGCTACACTGAGAACCCCATGGAACAACAGAACTTTCTTCAATGGCTCTCCACATCGGACGACGAATGGTGGAACGATTCGGCCGCTACCTCGGAGATCGAGGCGGCAATCGCAAACGGCGCCGTCGGTGCGACGACCAACCCGATCCTCGCGAGCCGGGTTACCGGCAAGGGGCTTTACGAGCCCGACGGAAACGAGGTGAACGAGTGCGGTGGTAAGGCGGAGGCCCGGGTCCGAAAGGCGGTCCTCGATGCGTGCAAGCTTTTCAAGCCGGTTTGGGATTCCTCCGGCGGCCGGGACGGGTACGTCTGCGCCCAAGTCAACCCGGGTAAGGCCTACGACCGATACGCAATGCTCAAGACGGCCCGGACCTATCATTCCTGGAGCCCGCAGATTACCGTAAAACTCCCGGCTAACGCCGCGGGACTCGACGTTCTCGAAGAGTGTACCGCCGAGGGTATTCCGACGACGATGACCGTGAGCTTCTGTGTCCCCCAAATGGTCGCTTCGGCGGAACGGCATCTAAAAGGTTGCAAGCGGGCGGAGGACGCGGGAATTACGCCACCGAGGAGTTGGGCCGTCATTATGATCGGTCGCTTGGACGACTATCTTCGGGACCTGATTGCCGATAATAACGCCGGGATATCCGAGGAGGATCTCAAGTGGGCCGGTGTCGCGGCAACCAAGGAAGCCTACCGGGTCTTCAAGGAGATCGGCGCCCGGGCAACCATCATGGTAGCCGCCCTTCGAGGCCCACATCACGTAGGTACCCTTCTCGGTGGCGGTCTGGTCTTCTCCGCTGCCCCCGATGCGCAGCAGCAGCTCCTCGAGGCGGATCTGCCGCGCGGTGCGACTATTACCGACCCGGTGGACAAGGGGGTTATCGACCGCTTGCTCGCTTTCCCGGCCTTTCGCAGGTCCTACGAACCCCGGGGGATGAACCCCGAAGAGTTCTTCGAGTACGGTCCGTTTCAAAGAACGGCAACCCAGTTCTACTACACCGGCTGGCTGAACCTCGACGCCTAAATCCTCACCCGGTCGGCAGTTACCCGGTTACGGCCGGTGTGTTTCGCCTGGTAAAGGCCGCGGTCCGCCGCGGCGACCAGGTCGAGGGCCGATTGCCCCTTGGCCGGCTGCATCGCGGCAACGCCGATGCTGATGGTGACTTCGTGGTTTTGCGATTCGACTGCCTTCCGGAGCCGTTCTGCCACGGCGAGCCCACCGGGCAGGTCGGTTCCGTAGAGGAGTATCGCAAACTCTTCTCCACCGTACCGGGCCACCGCGTCGGTGGTTCGAACCAACTGCCTTTCCATAATCTGGGAGACGCTTATCAGGCAGCTGTCCCCGGCGATGTGGCCGTGGGTGTCGTTGTACAGCTTAAAGTAGTCCACATCCGCCATAAGAAGGGCGATCCAATCTCCCGAACGCCGGGCCCGGTGCCATTCTTCGGTCAATTTGCCGTCGAAATAGCGGCGGTTGAAGGCTCCGGTTAGTGAGTCCCGGATGCTCAACCGACCGAGCTCCGCGTTCGCCTGTGCGAGTTTGCTGTTCGATTCCTCGAGGGCGCGGTTCTTCGCCGAGAGAACATGAGCCTCCCGCAGCTTAAGGATTCCCCGAAAGAGAAGGACAAGGATCAGTGCGTACCCTACAACGGCCCACCACGTAACATACCACGGTGCCTCTACCCGGAGGACGAGCTCCGCCGGCTCGGTGCTCCAGACCGCGTCTGCGTTCGCCGCACGGACCATCAGGCGGTAGCGACCCGGCGGTAGATTGGTATACGTGGCGTAATTGCGGGTCCCCGCTAAGACCCAGTCTTCGTCGAAACCCGCCAGCTTGTACGCGTACTGGTTACTGTGAGGGGACTCGTAATCGATTCCGACAAATTCGAACCCGACGAAGTTTTCGCTCGGAGATAAGGTTATCTCGGCACCGTTGAAGGTCGGGCGGTAGGGATCGAGCGACTCCTGGAACACGGTAACGTCCGTAATCTGCACTTCCGGAACGTGGAAGTTGACTCCTCCGATTGCCGAGTTGATCCGGGTAACGCCATGGCTTCCGCCGAAGTAGAGTGTCCCGTCCGGATCCTGGTGGTGACCGTTGTTGAACTCGCTGCCGTAGAGTCCGTCCCGCTCGTCGAGAACATCTATCATCCCGGTCTCCGGGTTATAGGACGAGATGCCCTGTTGAGACGAAAGCCAGAGACGGCCGTCGGCACCCTCGAGAATGCCGAGGATGGTGTTGTTCGATAGTCCGTCTTTGGCCGTAAGATGAACGAAGGTTTCGGTTTCCCGGACGAATCGATTCAGGCCGCCGCTAACGGTTCCTATCCAGAGCCGCTGTTTCGTGTCCTCGTAGAGGACCCGGATGGTGTTCCCGCTGGGGCCGGTCAAGTCGTCCGGATCGTAGAGAAAACGCTGGAAGTCGTCGGTTTCCGGTCGATACCGGTTTAGCCCACCGTTTGTCGCGACCCATACGGTTCCTTCGCTATCTTCCAAGAGGTCGTAGACAAGGTTGTTCGATAAGGTCGCCGGGTCTTCCGGGTCATTCGAATACCGAACCAGGGTTCCTGACTCTCTGTCGTATCGCTCGACTCCGTGCCTATAGCTTCCGATCCAATAGTTGCCCTCGCGGTCTTCGGTAAAGGCGTAGATTATCTCGCCGGTGAGGGGTGCCTCCGGATAGACGTGAACACCCCAACGGAGGAAGGTACCCCGTTCCGGGTCGAACCGCTGGAGACCGCCGTTACTCAATATCCAAAGGTTGCCCTGCGAGTCCTCGCTGATACCGGTTACGATATCGTTTGCCAAGGAGTAGGGGTCCTCCGGTTCGTGACGGTAAGTGACCCACCTTCGGGTGGCTTCGTCGTAACGAGCAAGGCCGCCGCCGTAGGTGCCGACCCAGAGGGTTCGGTCGGCTCCCCGGTGGACGGCGTTGATCTTGCCCGGAGGGAGACTCCCAGGGCGCTCGGGGTCATGATGGAACGCGCGGTAGTTCCGTTGCCGGGGACTCAAGCGGTAGAGACCTCCGCCGTTGGTCCCAATCCAGATAAGCCCCGCCTTGTCTTGGTGAATCGAATAGATAACCGGAGAGGCAAGACTATCGTCCGCGTCGCTAAAATGGTATTCGGTTCCGTCGGGGGCAACGGCGAAGAGCCCTCCTCCCCAACTACCCGCCCACAGTGTCCCGTCGCTCCCGGCGCGGACCGCGTAGAGCCGGTCGTCGGCGAAGGCTCGAGTCTCCGTCATTCCGGTCTTCGTGTGGTATTCCACCAAGCCTCCACCCCAGCAGGCCAAGAGCAGGACCCCGGGACGAAGCTCCTCGATCGCCATGACGTAGTCGCTCGGCAGATCGATATCGGCTTTCTCCAGTCTTTTCGACCGAGGGTCCCATCGCTCTAACCCGCCGTAGCCCCCGACCCAGAGGGTTCCCGAGCGGTCGACAAAGAGATCACGAATGACCTCGCTAACGGTATCGACTCTCTCGAAGACACCTTCTGATACCATCCGGTTAAGGCCGTCTTGGGTCCCGATCCAGAGCGTTCCCTCGTCGTCCCGGTCGATCGCGATCACGACGTCGTTGCTCAGGGAGCTCGGGTCCTCCGTATCGTGGCTGAAGGTGGTAAAGCCCGCCTCACCGATTCGATGCCTCGCGAGACCTCGGTAGGTGCCCACCCAGAGGGTATCTTCTTCCTCGTGATAGTAGAGAGTCTGCACGAGGTCGTGGGGGAGCGAGTCCTCCTCGAAGGGGATGTTCCGATAGTATTCGAACTTTCTTCCGTCGTACTTTGCCAGGCCGCCCTGGGTGCCGAACCACATAAATCCCCGTCCGTCTTGCTGGATCGAGGAAACAGCGTTACTCGGCAGCCCTTCCGCGCGGCTGATCGGGTTAAATCGAGGTACCTGTCCCGCCTCGAAAAACTGCTGTCCCTCCGCCGGCGGGATGGAGACGCCCGACCAGACGGATAGGAGCGCGAAGAAGAGGGCTCGGCGACGCAGAATTCGATTTTTACCTATGGCAAAGCGTCTAAAACGCTTTTTCATGTCATTGTGATAGCCTCTTAGAAGATAGCACTATCTCACAGGAGTTCCAGCATATCAAGCCGGTTCTTCCGCCCTCTGGTTTTGAACCCCCGGGCAGAGATAGGTGCGATAGCGGCTTCTGATCGTCTCGGCGTAGTTCGGGGCAAACTCGACAAGATGTGCGCCGACCCACAGAAGCGGATGATGGGTCGCCATAATCACCTGGACCCGTAACTCTTCGGAGATCTCCGCAAGCCCGTCTCGAATGCCCTCGATCCAGGACAGGTCTTGCCCCGCTTCCGGTTCGTCCAAGAGAAGGGTGTCCCCCGGGCCGAATGGGAGGGTTGCGAGGACGTCGCGCATTATTTGCCCGTGGGACGCGAAGAGCCCCCGGGTCTTGAGCAGGGTGTCGAGGGGACTCTTCGCCGCAAACCCTGCCGTCTGGGGGTTGTCCTCCTCGGAATGGAACCGAATCGTTTGTCCGTTTCCGGTTCGTTCGATACGGCAATCGGGACAGGTGTGGAGAACCCGCAAGACGGTGCTTTTCCCCGTGCCGTTCGGTCCGACGATGGCATTGAGCCCCGGCGCAAAGGCAATATTCCGGGAATGCCGAACGCGATGCCGATGGGTTGCACAGAGGCGCAGGGCTGTTATCATGAACCCATAGTGACAAAGGTCGAGAAGCAACACAAGCTAAGGAGATAAGATGGAACCGGAAACTTTTACCGTACGGTTCGAGACGACGAAGGGAGATTTCGCGGTCGAGGTGCACCGGGATTGGGCTCCGAAGGGAGCCAACCGGGTGCACGAGCTCGTCGAGTCCGAGTTCTACAACGGCGTTGTCTTCTTTCGGGTGCTCTCCGGGTTCGTAGCCCAGTTCGGCATCAGCGGAGCGCCGGAAATCGGGGCCGAGTGGCGGAACAAGCCGATAGAAGACGACCCGGTAAAGGCCTCCAACACCAAGGGGGCGGTCACCTTTGCGATGGCAGGGCCCAATACCCGAACCACGCAGCTCTTTATAAACCTTGCGGACAACAAAGGACTCGACGACATGGGCTTTGCTCCGGTGGGGGAAGTCACCGAAGGGATGGACGTCGTCGAATCGCTTTACAGCGGGTACGGTGAGGGGGCGCCCCGGGGGAACGGGCCGGATCAGACCGAGATTCAGCGGTCGGGGAATCCGTATCTGGAAAAAAACTTTCCGGAGCTCGATAAGGTAAAGAAAGCCGAGATCGTGAAGTAGCCTCCCAGGCTAGACGCGCTCGATCTCTGCCTGGAGGCTCTTGTGGATAAAGTGGCGTATCTGCTTCTTCTGCTTCTCCACGCCGTCTCCACTGAACAGAAGAATGTGGACTCCAGGATCGTCGCTTCGGCTACCCAAAACGGCGGCATCGAGGTGTACCAAGCGGCTCCGGAGGCGGAGCTGCACTTTGCGAACCAGACTCTTCGGTGGTAAGGTGTTGCCGGGTTCCAAGCGAATAGCCGCTCCCACCGAGCTGATGTCGAGAATCGGTCCGGACATCTGCCGGCCGGCGTACTCCAGGTTGAATCCCGTGTTCGGCGCCTTCTCGCACCGGGCCCGGACGTACCGGCGGCGCCCCTTTGCTTCGTTGGCTTCCAGCACCCGGATGACGATTTTCGCGCTTTCCTGGGAGCCGAGGCTCAAGCGGACGAATCCGCACTCTATGCCGATATCCATCAGGTACTTCTGGGTCAATTCCGGAGAGGGATTGTACGAGATGACGCCGATTTTGAGCCCCCGGTATTTCGAATCCCCCTTCAGCCTTCGGATGTACTTCTCCCATTGCTCCTCGTTCAGTCCGCTATCGATGTTTATGAAGGCGATGGAGTTCGGGTACTTCGCAAAGACCCGCAGGGCCGCTCCGGTGTCTCGAAGGAGATAGATCTCGTATTCGTGTCGAAGGACTTCGTGAAGAAGGTCCTCCTCGAAGACGCTCGGGGGATTGAGGATAAACACCTTCTTCCCGAGGGCCTCGCTTGTCGGCAATTCAGCCACGGCTCAAGGTTACTACCATCCGCATGCCCGAGCAATTACAATGCGAAAGAGAGGAGATACAAAGTGGCAAGGCACCGATTCGAGCCCTCCCTCTACTACCCGACCCTCGGCTCTCACGAACCGGTTCTGAGGGTTGCCGACGGCGACGCGATTGCTACATCGACCCTCGATGCCCACGGTAGCAACGCCCGGGAAGAGGTGGTCGCCGAGGGCCCGAACCCAATGACGGGACCCTTCTTTGTCGAAGGGGCGGAACCCGGCGATACCCTCGTGGTTACCTTGGACCGCCTGGAGCGCCCCGGTACTCGCCCCGAATGTCGTCGATCCGGAGGCGATTCCCGAAGCACCCTTGTTGATTTTACGCTGCCCCTGTCGCCGATGGTAGGCTGTGTGGGCGTTGCGCCCCCGGGGACGGGGAGATTAGCGGGACCGGGGTCGAAATCTCCTTCGACGTCGAGTTTACTCTTCGTCTCCAAAACGGATTCGATCCCGTCGGTGCCCGGATTCTTCTCGGGCAGGTAGTCGAATACGAGATCGGGAACTTCTACAACCCGGCGTCAAGTGTCAACAAGCCTGTTGATAATCCGTTCTAACTTGTTTCCAGGGCGGCTATTGATAGAGAACACTCGTAACCGTCGGTCAAATTGGCAGGAACTATCTTCCTGAAAAGAAATTAGAGCCAATTCCATCAACAGGCTTGTTGACACTTCTAACCCGGCGTACACCGTGGGGTCCAAGGTAGCCAAGCGGTACCTTCAATAGCCTGATTTTGCCGTTCCCCCTATCGTCCGTATACTGAAGGAGAGGTAAAACGAGCTATGACAGAACTACTTAGTACCGAATTCTTCGGACGCACGGTTGCCGACTACGCCATATCTATCGGACTCGCGTTTGTCGCGCTCTTTGTTCTGGGCGTTATCGGGGCCTCCGTCCGGCGGGCCCAGAGGCGTCACCTCGAAGGCGAGACCCAGGTTCCCCGTTCGCTCTTTCTCTTCCGTCTGGTGCTTCGGACTCTGCTCCCGGCCTCGAGAATCGGTGCCCTCTATCTTGCGGTCATGCTTCTCGAGCCTTCGGAGCAACTGATGGTCGTTCTACGGATCGTCGTTATCATTCTGATCACCTGGTATGTGGTCAGGCTGATAGACAGCTCGGTCGATGCGGCCTTTTCGGCCTACGCGGAAAAGCGTGGCGAAACCGGGACCAAGCGAATCCGGCCACTTATGGCGGTAATAAATCTCCTGGTCTGGGTTGTCGCCCTGATATTTCTCCTGGATAACCTCGATATCGAGATCTCTGCTATCGTTGCGGGCCTCGGTATCGGGGGTATCGCGATTGCCCTTGCCGCCCAGGCGCTCCTCGGCGATCTATTCAGTTACTTCGTCATCTTCTTCGATAGGCCCTTCGAGCTCGGAGACTTCTTGGTCTTCGACGATATTCTCGGAACCGTGGAGCATATCGGCCTCAAGACAACCCACATTCGCTCCCTCGGAGGCGAGCTTATCGTCGTGGCCAACTCCATTCTGACCGGGAGCCGGCTTCGGAACTATAAGCACATGTCCGAGCGCCGGGTCGTCTTTTCCTTCGGAGTAACCTACAACACGGGGGCGGAGCGTCTTCGGGAAATACCGGGCGTGGTCCGGGGCATCGTAGAGGCCGAAGACCAGGCGCGCTTCGACCGAGCGCACTTTAAGGCCTACGGCGCCTCCAGCCTAGACTTCGAAGTGGTGTACTACGTTCTGAGCCCGGACTTCAACATCTATATGGATATTCAAGAGCGCATCAACCTTGCGATCTACGAAGCGTTCGAAGAACGAGGCATAAAGTTCGCCTTCCCGACCAGGACCGTATATCTCTCGGGGAACGGCGGCGGAACGTATGCGTCGTGACTGTATTTTTATTGACCCCTCGTAGTGGCCGTGGTAGAATCCGCGCCATTCACTGACCGGAGGTTGACGATGGACACCGTTAAGTACGTTCTTCCCGAAGAGCGAATTCCCAAGGCTTGGTACAATATTCAGGCGGATCTTCCGTCGCCGGCTCCGGCTGTCTTGCACCCGGCGACCAAGCAACCGGTCGGCCCGGAGGATCTCGCGCCGTTGTTCGCCATGGAGCTGATCAAACAGGAGGTCAGCACCGACCGGGAGATCGAGATACCCGGACCCGTTCGCGAGTTCTACCGTCAGTGGCGCCCGTCCCCCCTCTACCGGGCCCGGCGTCTAGAGCAGGCCCTCGATACTCCGGCTCGCATTTACTATAAGTACGAGGGGGTGAGTCCCGTAGGGAGTCACAAGCCGAACACGGCGGTTGCTCAGGCCTTCTACAACAAGGAAGAGGGCATTACCAGCATTTCGACCGAGACGGGCGCCGGGCAGTGGGGTTCAGCCCTTTCGATGGCGTGTTCCTTCTTCGGCATGGAGCTCAAGGTCTTCATGGTCCGGGTGAGCTTTCAGCAGAAGCCCTACCGCCGGGGGCTGATGGAGTCCTTCGGTGCGACGGTTATCCCGAGCCCGAGCGAACAGACCGACGCCGGGAAGGCCATCTTGGCGGAGCATCCGGACTCTACCGGTTCCCTCGGTATCGCCATCTCCGAAGCCGTCGAGGTTGCCGCGAAGGACCCAAAGACGAAGTACGCCCTCGGGAGCGTTCTAAACCACGTGCTTCTACACCAGACCGTGATCGGCCTCGAGTCCTTCGAACAATTCGAGATGGCCGATGACTATCCCGACGTTATCGTCGGATGCACCGGCGGCGGGTCCAACTTCGCCGGCATCGCCTTTCCCTTTATCGGAAGGAAGCTCCGGGGCGAGAAGGACGTACGGATTGTCGCTTGCGAGCCCGCCGCCTGTCCGAGCCTTACCAAGGGGCGTTACGCCTACGACTTCGGCGACACGGCGCATCTGACACCTTTGGTCAAGATGCATACCCTCGGTAGCACCTTTGTCCCGCCGGGATTCCACGCCGGAGGGCTCCGGTACCACGGCATGGCTCCCCTCGTAAGCCACCTTCTCGAGCTCGGACAGATCGAAGCTACCTCCCTCGACCAGATGGAGACCTTTACCGCCGGCATTCAGTTTGCCAAAGCCGAGGGGATACTCCCGGCTCCGGAAGCCAACCACGCCGTCGCCCAGGCGATAACCGAGGCCCTCCGGTGCAAGAAAGAGGGGAAGAGCGAGGCCATCTTCTTTAACCTCTGCGGTCACGGCTATTTCGATCTCCAGGCCTACATGGACTATCACGCCGGCAAACTCCAGGCCTACGAGTATCCCGAAGGAGAGATTGCGATGGCCCTTGCCGGACTCCCGAGCGTGGGGTAGCCCCGGCGGCCGGGTCCCGGCCGGGTCCCGGCCCCGGTTCCGTTAGTACCAGGAGCAGTATGGCACCATTTGATCGTCTCTTATCTCCCCTGGAGCTTGCCCCGGGTGTCTCGTTGAGAAACCGGATCGTCATGCCGCCGATGGTTATTTGGCGGGCAGACGAGTCGGCGGAGGTTACCGATGCACATCGGCGGCATTACCGGCAGTCTTCCCCGGGGTGCGGGATGGTTATCGTGGAGGCGACCACCGTGAGTCCCGAGGGGCGCTTAGCGGCGACCCAACTCGGCATCTTCGAGGATCGTCACGTCTCGGGCTTGCGTTCCCTTGCGGAAATCATACGAGAGGCCAGTGCCCTCCCGGGAATACAGTTAAACCACGCCGGAGGAAAGACAAACCCGGAGAAAACCTACGGCGCGACGCCCCTTGTCCCTTCGGTGCTCCCGGGGGCCGAAGGGAAGGTCGCGGAGCTCACCGAAGCCGGCATAGAACGGATAATCGAGGCCTTCGCCGCCGGTGCCCGGCGGGCGGTGGAGGCCGGCTTCGCGCTTGTCGAGATCCACGGTGCCCACGGCTACCTCGGGGCTCAGTTTCTGTCCCCGAGAACCAACCGCCGGACCGACGCATGGGGCGGCGCTCCGGGACCCGGGGGTGGCCTCTCCGGCCGCCTGCGCTTCTTGCGCCGGCTCGTCGAAGCGGTGGGCCGGGCGGTCGACGGACGGGCCCTTGTCTCCTGCCGTCTCGGGGCCGCCGAGGCGCCGTCGACCGACGAGAGGCAGCCGCCCGGATCGACCTCACACTTGGGAATAGAAGAAGGGGTTCAAGCGGCCCGGGAGCTCGTCGAGGCGGGTCTCGATCTGGTCCACGTCTCCCATGCAGGGACCCCACCGCTTCCCCCGGACCCGAGCTCCGGCTTTGCCTCCACTCTGCAGCTCGCCCGCCCCGTGGCGCAAGAGATTGCGGTTCCCGTGGTAGCGGTCACAGGGATTACCACCCCGGAGGAGGCCGAGGAGGCTTTAAGGGAGGGGTACGGCCGGATGATTGCCGTCGGCCGAGGTATTCTCGCAGACCCCGGATGGTCGGCCAAGGTCGTTTCCGGGCGCTCCGGCGAGATAGAGCGGTGCGTCCGGTGCGAGCCGCGCTGCTTCCACCACAGCGATTCGTCAAAATGCCCCGCCCGGCGCCGCCTCGGCATCGGACCCCTAGGGGAGTAAGCCGGGTTACGGCTGCTTACGGGGCATCGAAGAGGCCTTCGGCAAGGTTTTGCCCGAGGCGCCCCGGGTTGCCGATCTGCTTGAGTCCGTCGAGAAGATCCGTCAAATCCACGAGCTCCTCGAGGACCAAGAGCCTGACGAATTGGGAGTGCTCTTCGCCGGTGGCTATGGTGATCTTCCGGTCTTCCTGCCCGACGATAATCAATACCTCGTCCTTTCGAACGTGGTAGAGGGGGCGGTCGACGCCGATCCGGTTTACAAAGAACTCCTCGTTACGGAAGGCCGAAAGAAGGCGGCCACGGATAAAGTCCGCGGTGGCTTCCGACGGGAGGGGAAGCTCGAGATGCGCCGTGAGTCCCCGGGGCCGCTCTTCGGGAACCTCTTTGCGGTAACCCGCGGCGCCCCGAAAACTCGCAATCAACAACGGCGGTGCCAGCACGGTAGAGATGAGCAGTGTCATGATCGCTACCCCGAAGAGATCCTGGCCGATCGCCCCGGCAGAGAGACCGATACCGGCGACAATCAAGGTTACCTCTCCCCGGGGCTGCATCCCGGCGCCGATTCTGAATGATCCCCGGAGGGTGAAGCCCGCGAGATACGCCGGTATCCCGGCCCCGAGAAACTTTCCTATGATGGCAACGGCGCTGTAGATCAGACCGAAGACCACCACTCCCCGAAGGGCCGAGAAGTCCACCAGCATCCCCATTACACAGAAGAAAATGGGAACGAGAAAGCTGTAGAGTCCCTGAAGATTCTCCCGGAGCTCGTGAGCGACGTCGGTCTGGCTGAGGGCCAACCCCGTTACGTAGGCGCCGATAATCATCGCGAGGCCCGCGAGCTCCGAAAGCCCGGCTAAGAAGAGCGCAATGCCCAGGGCTACGGTGGTAACCATGTCCATCGAGCGGAACCGCTTGAGCCCCTTGGTCAGGCGGGGGGCGATAAGAATCCCAATTACGGTGCAGCCGATCCAGAAGCCGAAGGCCTTCGCTGCAATTACGCCGATGCGCCCCCATTCGACGCTTCCGCCGTCGAGACGAACCTTTGCAATACCCACCACGATGGCGAGGGCCACGATCCCGAGGACATCGTCGAGGACCGCCGCGGCAAGAATCGTGACGCCTTCGGGGCTCGACATCTTGCGTTTCTCGCTGAGTATCCGGGCGGTAATCCCCACCGAGGTGGCGGTCGCGAGGGTTCCAAGGAAGAGTGCCGGCGGATCCATAAAGGACCGAATTCCCGGTAGAAAGAGCACCGCCGCCAGGTCGCCGAGGACAAAGGATACTACCGCCCCTCCGAGACCGATCGCCGATCCGGCAGCGGAGAACCTCAGAAAGGTCGGGAGATCGGTTTCGAGACCGGCGAGAAAGAGCAGGACGACGGAGGCAACGGTGGCGAACCCGTAAAGCTCCGGGGCGATCGGAAGCGTTCCGTCGGTTAAGGGAAAAACGGCCCCGTGGAGAATCGGCACCTCCAGGGCGCCGAGGGCATAGGGCCCGATCGCCATCCCTGCGGCGAGCTCTCCGAGAACGCGCGGTTGCTTGAGATAGCGAGAGAAGAGGTGACCGAGAAGCTTCGCTGAGACCACGATGAGGGCGAGCTGGATTACCAGGAGGGTCATTTGATGGGCCATTATCGTACCTACTATGCGGTCATTATCCGCAGGAGATCCTCCGGGGTAGTCGCCGCCAGAAGCATCTCCCGGATCGTTTCGCTTCTGAGTATGCGGCTTACCTCTGCGAGGAATTGAATATGGGGACCAGAGCGGTCTTTCGGAGAGAGAGTCATAATAAAGATTCGGGACAGCTCCCCGTCGAGGGACTCGAAATCCACCCCGGTTTCGTGAGTCCCCAGAGCCACCAAGAGCTCTTTGACGGTTTCGGTTTTTCCGTGGGGAATCGCGACGCCATGCTCCATGCCGGTAGACATTTTCCGCTCCCGTTCCAAGAGCGCCTGCAAGGCGACGTCCCGGTCAGACACCTTCCCGGTGCTGCAGATAAGATCCAACAGCTCCTCGATAATGTCGTTCTTCGTCTGTCCCTTAAGGCCAACCTTGGTAGTCTGAGGAGAAAGGACCTTTCGAAAGTTCATACGCCCCTACGATAGGTCCGGGACATCCCTCTGTCAATCGGGATACTATAAGGCGGAAAAGGAAACCCAGGTGCCAGGCAGAATAGACGCAATCGTCACCCTTGGCCGATACAGTCAACACGCCAACCGCAGCATGTTCGCGGTGTTGGGGAAGCCTCCCGGTTTTCGCCCGGCGCCCCGCCTCTTTACGGTCGACGACGGAGGATATTTTTTCGACACCCCTCTTGACTCTCGAAGCTCTTGAAGAGCAGCAGTCGAACCTCGACGAGTTTCTCCTGGGTCTCTCCGAAGAGGTGGGGGCGGCCCTGGATGCGGGTTCGATACCGGAGACAATCGGCTACCGGGAACACCGGGGCAACCCGGTCTCGATTCCGGGAGAAGGGGCGCTCCTCCACGTGCTGAACCACCATACCCATCACCGCGGCCAAATCTCCCAGATTCTCGACGCCATGGGAATAGAGAACGACTACTCGGGGTTGCGGGAGACTCTCTGAGGTGCGGCGTGGGAGACTACTTCGGAAAGCGTCACTCTGCGGAGGCTTCGAGTGACGCTTCCACAGCGTCCTCCAATCGCCAGAAGAGATCGAGGCCGCTGCGGCGCTCCACCTCATCGACCGTTGTCCGGTAATTCTCCGGTGCGTCGCCGGAACCGAGGCGCTGGGGCATCGCGTAGGCCCGGATCTCCGGCGACCCGCCGCCGGCGTCCGGGACGACGACCACCTTGAAAAACCCCGTTGGGACCGTATGGCTTTCGTCGGCCTCCGGAAGCGAAGGCATCGGCGCCCCGTCGTAGAGACACCCGGTTACGACGAAGACTTCTCCGTGAGCCATTACCAGGGCCCGTACCTCCTCCTCGAGGACACGCCAGGGCCCCCGGTTGAGCTCCCGGGTCTGAGGTACGATGTTCGAGTAGTAGTTGACCGAAGACGCCTCGGTGGATCCGGTAAAGGATCCCAAGGGTGCCAGGTGCCCGCGATCGTATCCAAGGGCGCCATAGGCCCCGGCGTAGTCGTCCGGCCCGTAAGGCTCCAGGGTTTCAGACGGCTCGAGCCAGGGGTCGGCCCGCCATCTTCGCTCCAGATCGAGGCTCCCGAGGACCTCTTTCGGGGTTAGCCGGTAAGCCACCCAGTCGGCAAACTTCGTCGTGTCGTTGGTACAGGCCGCGTAGAGATCCCGGATAATCAGGTCGTTGGTTGCGTCGGCGCCGAGGGGCATCCCCATCCAGAAGTGCTCGCTGTGGATTTCCCGTAAGCTCTGCCCCAAGGCATCCTGCGGAAGGGCCAGCATCAGGGCTGCGGCCAAGGTAGTGAAGAAAAGCGCTCGTTTCATGCTGTTTCACATTCTCCCGGAATTCGCTCTACAATCAACCATGGACTACACACGTGTCACCGGCACCTTCCCCCGCGTGCGGGATTCAGGCTAACCGTGGCCACCGAACCGACGGTTCCGGTTATAGACGGACACAACGACATCCTATCCCGGGGATACCGGGACAAGGAATACAATTTCGTTACCGGCGCGAAAGCCGGGCACTTGGACCTCGAGGGAGCCTTCGATTCGGGGTTCGCCGGTGGATTCTTCGCTATCTACGTTCCTTCGACGGCCGCCGACGAGGCACGGAAGCGGAGCTTCGACGGGAACCTCTCCACGCCGGGACCGATTCCCCTCAATCGGGCGCAACGGGCGGTCCTCGATATGTTCTCTCGGCTGCGGCGCTACGTCGAGGAGTCCCAAGGGCGCCTCGTCGCCGCCCGCCGGCCGGAAGACCTGGAAGGTGCAGTGGCGAGCCACCGGACTCCGGCTAATGCAGGGACCCCGAGCCCCCGGGTTGCTCCTCCCCGGGTCGCAGCGGTCTGCCACATGGAAGGGGCCGAAGCGATCGATTCGGGTCTCAAAGCCTTGGATCTCTACTACGAGGCGGGCCTGCGCTCCTTGGGCTTAGTCTGGAGCCGGACGAATAGATTCGCCACCGGGGTGCCCTTTGCCTTCGACCGGAGCCCGGACATCGGACCGGGGCTGACCCGGGCCGGTCGGGAGCTTGTGGCCCGGTGCAACGGCCTCGGCATTATCGTCGACCTCTCGCACCTGAACGCCGCGGGTTTCCGGGACGTCGCGAAATACTCGAAGGCGCCCCTGGTGGCGAGCCATTCGAACGCCTGGAGCCTCTGCAAAAGCACCCGGAATTTGACCGACGATCAGCTTGCGGCAATCCGGGACTCCGACGGACTGGTCGGGATAAACTTCGGCGTCCCCTTTCTTCGGGGAGACGGTGGCCGGAGGGAAGATACCCCCATCTCCGTTATCGTCGATCATCTCGAATACATCGCCGACCGCGTCGGCATAGATCGGGTCGGCTTCGGCTCGGATTTCGACGGGGTTCTGATTCCCACGGAGCTCGGGGGTGTCCGGGGGCTTCCATCGCTTATCGAGCATCTCCGGGAACGGGGGTGGAGCGCCGAAGAGCTGGAGAAGATAGCCCATCGTAACTGGATCCGGGTGTTCCGGCAGACCATTAGCTATCAACAGGCTTGTTGATACGCAAAAGCAAGCCCGCGACCAAAAACCAGAGGGCTCCCAGGGCCAGGAACGCCGCGAGGACGAGCATCGCGTTCCTGTACCCCACCGGAGCATACCCCAAACCGTCGGCGGCCGGGGAGCCGGCGATAACCGCTCCGACTCCCCACTGGGCGACAAAGGCGCCGACGAAGATCAGCAGGTTCTGGGCGGTGTTGACCTTTCCGGCGGCCTCAGGGGGTACCCGCTGGGCGAGAATCGCGTAGCCGAGAGCGCCGGAGGTTCCGAAGAAGCCGAAGAGCATCCAGAGGATGGGCGTGGCCCCCCAGGGAGGGAGCATCAACATCAAGAGCGTTCCCAGGAAGGCGAGCATCCCACCGACACAGACGGCGACGAGAGGGATTCCCCGGCGGTGCAAACGGTGGGCAATCGACCCTATGCCGACGTAGCCGGTTACCATCGAGACCGCGATAAGCATAAGGATGACCGAAGTAGTCTCCCGACTGTAACCGGCGACGTCGAGGAGCCATGGCCCCGCCCAGAGTCCCTGGAGCGCCAGAAAGCTCGCCTGATTCAAGGCCACCCAGGGGGCGATCCGCCAGAAATGGAGGCTGCCGTAGATCTTCCGCATCGCGGCCATCTGCGTTCTCAGACTCTGGGGCGTCCCTTCCCGTTCGTGCTCCGGCACCACAAAATAGACCAATCCCGCGGTAATGAGGGTTAAGGCGGCAAGGCCCAGGAACACCCCTCGCCAGTCGGTGAAGCCCAAGGCAAACTGAACCGGCGCGGTGGCCACCAGGGCCCCGAATCCACCGGCGGCAAGTTGCAACCCGTTGATGAGGGGAAGCCGTTCCTTCGGGAACCAGAGGACATAGGCCTTTAGAGCGCCCATTAGGCACGCCGAGACGCCGAAACCGATGAGGGCGCGCCCCAGGATCAAGGCGCCGAGGCCCTGGGCCCGGGAAAAGACGAGGGCCCCTAAAGCCGCCACCAGAAGCATCGCCGCCTCGATGCGCCGGGGGCCGTAGCGGTCCAGGATGACACCGAGGGGGAGCTGCGTTGTTACAAAGGCCAAGAAGTAGGTGGAGGTAAGGAGTCCGAGTTGAGACGGATCGACTCCAACGTCCGCTGCCAAGTCCGGGGCGATAATGGAGTTTACCGCGCGATAGACGTAGGAGACGAAAAAGCCGAAGGCGAAAGGTAAAAAGACCCGGAGTATTCTTGGTTTCACGGTGTGGTTATGATACCCCAGACGGCGCCGGCTAAGGGAGTGGAGGAATCTGCATCCCAGTTCATGCTTGGTTCCCCTCCGCCACGATTCTACCGGTCGAACCGGGGGCCGTTCAACTCAGTACCCCTTGCATAAACAATTGATCTCCATTATGGTTCGGACAATTTATGCAGAAGGTGGGAGTGAAGAGACATCCCGATAGCTGGAAGGCCCTCGGGCGCCTCGGTAGGCGTCGGGGTCGAAGTGCTGTTTCTATGGACGAAGGCGTCGGTTTTTCCGGCGCCTTTTTTTTGGCCTCAGAATCAGAACGAGAGCGGCCACACAGACGAGGAGCAATGCGATGGGAGACGTAGCGGTACGCTTGGCGGACCGGATGCTTCGGAGAAGGAGCTTTCAGTTTAGACCCGACCGGCCGGTCCGGTGGGTTTCCGGCCACCTGATGCCGGTCTACAACGATAACAGGCAGCTCTTGTCGGATCCGGTGGCCCGGGCGCTGGTCGTCGACGGCGTGGCGGAACAGATGCGCCTGTATCACGTTCGGCCTTCGGGGATCGTCGGAACGGCCACTGCGGGAATCGCCCCGGCGACCAGCTTGGCGGACTACCTCTGCCTGCCCCTCTACTACGTCCGGCCGGTCGAAAAAGACCACGGTCTCGGACAACGCATCGAGGGCCGGGCAGAGCCCTTCCGCGACGAGGAGGTGGTGCTTATCGAAGATCTGGTCTCGACGGGGCACTCTTCGGTGGCGGCCCTCATGGCGCTTATCGCCGCCGGAGCGGAGGTGCGGCACGGCTTCTGCGTCTTCTCCTACGGATTTGGGGAGGCGGAGGAGGTCTACGGCAGTCTT
Source organism: Spirochaetaceae bacterium (assembly GCA_046541715.1). Lineage (GTDB taxonomy): Bacteria > Spirochaetota > Spirochaetia > DSM-27196 > PWMO01 > CAYPUT01. Next base: position 1,716 of record JBKHCS010000018.1, on the reverse strand, counting down.
CCGGTCCCCTTTGAGATGCACCCCCTCGTGGACATCGAGTTACTTCTGGACCGGGGCCGTCGGAACGGGCTCCTGAGGGCGCCGGAGGTTCTCGAGCTGCGACGGTGGCTCGAAGATCCCTACGCCTGGGGCCGCCGGTGGGAGGAGCAGTCCGAAGGGAGGGAAGCTTCGTGAACGGTTGGAACTCCGGATCCCTCCTCTGCCTCGGTTTGGACCCTGTCGTTGCGGCTATTCCGGCCGGCTTCACCGGGCCTCCGGGGCGCCGAGTCGCGGACTACCTTGGAGCCCTCCTTGAAGCGATTGCCGGGACCGGATTGCCCCCCGGGGCGGTCAAGCTCAACATCGGATTCTACGCTGTTCTCGACCGTCCGTTGGCGGGGGACTTCGACGGGTCTTCGGCCCTGGCGGCGGCCGTCAATCTGGTGCGACGGCTCTTTCCGAATACCGAGGTCATCCTCGATTCCAAGCGGGGGGACATCGCCCGGTCCGGGGCCAACTACGCGGAAGAGGCCTTCGGCGTCTGGGGCGCCGACGCGATGACCGCTTCGGCCTACATGGGGGACGATTCGGTGGAGGTGATGCTCCGCCGGGCCCGAGAGGCTCGGGGAACGGTCTATCTTCTGGCCGCAACGAGCAACCCCGGGGCCTCCCGGTTTCAGCAGCTTCCCTTCCGGGACGGCTCTACGGTGGCCGACAGCGTCCTCGACGCCATTGTCGACTGGCACCGAGAAGAGGGATCGGCCGGAGCGGTCGTAGGCGCCACGCACCCGGAGGAGCTTCGCCGGGCACTCTACCGGCTCTCATCCGCCCGGGTGCCCGCCCTTATTCCGGGGGTCGGGCGCCAGGGCGCCGCCGCCGAAGAAGTGCTTACCGCCATCGAGAGCTCCGGTTATCCCCCGGAGGAGGCTCGCATCAACGTTTCGAGCGGCATAACCCATCCTTGGAAAGATGGTGCGCCGCCGGAGGATTGGCTCCCTCGGGTCCTCGATAGCTACCGGGTGTTCTGGGAGGCCCTCCGGGTCCCCGTCGCCGTCGGGGGCTAACGCTCCCAGATCTCAGGGGAGAGGGTCAGCTTTCGGCCCCTCCAGCTCATCATCCCCTGCTGGGAGAGCTCTGTGATCAACCGGGAGAGCGTCTCCGGGGTGGTGCCGATGGCCGCGGCGACGTCCTTCTTCGGAAGGTCTACGTCGTAGCCGTCGTCCCGGCCGTATCGTCCCTCCAAGAAACGCAGAAGGCGCTCGGTAAGGTCGCAGCTGGTGAGGATGTGGATCCGATCCGCCAAGAGGCGAAGTTTGTCCATGATGTTCGCGAAGAAATCCAGCCGAAACTGCTCCTCGTCAAGCAACGTGCGAAGACCCTCTACCGACAGCGACCGGACCCGGCTGACCGCGACAGCTTCGGCGCTAACGGGATAGTCCGGACGGCCGAAAAGCACCACTTCGGCAAAGAGCTCTCCGGGACGCACGACATGGACCACCGTCTCCCGCCCTTCCTCGGAGGTTCGAAAGAGCTTGATCGCCCCGGAGTCGAGAATAAAGACCGCGTCCCCTTCGCTTCCCTCGGTAAAGAGAATCTGCCCCTTCGGGATCACCCGGCTCCGCTGGATCCGCTCCAGCCGCACCAAGGACCGGTGAGGAAGCCCTTCGAAGAGGGGCACCTTCGACGCCTGATTGTTCATGGACATAGAAAAGCCTCTGGACTTGATCCTCGTCAAGG
>JBKHCS010000108.1:0-10268 GCA_046541715.1 Spirochaetaceae bacterium | reverse complement strand
ACAAACGCTTCGAGGCCCTGCAGCTGCAAATGGACCGGCGCTTCGAGGCGGTCGACAAACGCTTCGACGATGTGAACAAGCGCTTTGAGGCGGTCGACAAACGCTTTGACGACGTGAACAAACGGTTCGCCATGGTGGTGGCCCTGATGTCGGTGTTCTTTACGGTTCTGGCGGGCATGATGACGGTCTTGCGGCTCTTCGGGTAGCCGGCGGCCAGGGGTTTCGGCCGGGCTCCGTCGACCACGCGCTTTGACCCCGACACGATAACTCAGCTACAATCTGCGGGTCTATGGCGAAGCTCATACACCCCGGTGCGGTCTCCGGTACAGTCGAAGTCCCCTCCTCGAAGTCTCATACCATTCGGGCGCTCCTTATCGCGACCCTGGCCTCCGGAGAAAGCACCATTCGCCGACCTTTGGATTCGAAGGACGCCCGCTCCTGCATCAATGCCTGTCGCCTCCTGGGGGCGGAAATCGAGGAGGTCCACGGCTCCGGGGATGGCGCGGCCGGGGATGGCCCAGCTCTAACTGAGCTCGTGGTCCGGGGGGTCGGAGGCTCGCCGCAGGTGCCCCCGAACGTTATCGACGTCGGAAACTCAGGGACGACCCTCTACTTGGCTGCGAGCGTTGCGGCGTTGGCACCCGGGTGGACGGTCTTTACCGGAGACGCGCAGATTCGCAGGCGGCCGATACGGGATCTTCTCCAGGCCCTTGAGAGCCTGGGTGCCCGGGCGTTTACGACCCGGGAAGCCGACGCCGCACCTGTCTGCATCCAGGGCCCCCTTGCCGGGGGCAGGGCAACCATCTCCTGCCCAACGAGCCAGTACCTCTCCAGCCTCCTCCTCGCCGCCCCCCTGGCCGCGGCCACCTCGGAAATCTCCGTACCGCTGTTGAACGAGAAGCCCTACGTCGAGATGACGCTCTGGTGGCTCGACGGACAGGGCATCCGTTACGAGCGCGACGGCTACGACCGCTTTGCCGTTCCCGGGGGCCAAGCCTACCGTCCCTTCGACACCGCGGTACCGGGCGACTTCTCCTCGGCAACCTTCTTTTTCGCCGCTGCGGCGGTAACCGGCTCGACGTTGGATTTCGACGGTCTGGACATGAGCGACCCCCAGGGGGACAAGGAGGTCCTTAAGATCCTTAGCGAAATGGGGTGCCGGGTAGAGACGCTACCTAGGGAGACGGACTCCGGCGACACCGGCTCCCCAGGAACCGCGCCGCCGCTCCTGCGCGTTGCGGGTCCCGACGGGCCATTGGGGGCCGGAACCTTCGATCTGAACAGTATTCCCGACGCCCTCCCGGCTCTGGCCGTCGCCGCCTGCTACGCCGACGGAGAAACCCGGCTGCTCAATGTACCCCAGGCACGACTCAAGGAGACCGACCGCATCTCCGTTATGGCGACGGAGCTTGCAAAGATGGGTGCGGACGTGGATGAGCTCCCCGACGGACTGGTAATCCGGGGACGGGCACAGGCCGCGGCCGGGAGTACCGGCCGGAAACCCGGGCTTCGTGGCGCGTCGGTCGAAAGCCACGACGATCACCGCGTCTCTATGGCCTTGGCAGTCGCCGCTTTGGGTGCTACGGGTCCCACCGAGATCGCCGGTTGGAAGGCCGCGGAGGTTACCTACCCCGCCTTCTTCTCCGAGCTCCGGCGACTGACGGCACGGTAGAGGAGCCCCGTAGACTATGGTCTTTCTCGATGTCGACCACACTCTAACCCGCCGCACCACCGGCCGCCGTTTCGCCGAATACTGCTTCCGGTTAGGGCTAATCACCCGTCGCCATCTAGTGCCGGTACCGCTCTTCTACCTCGGCTACCGCATGGGGTGGATAACGAAGGGAATGATCCGCCGGGCACTGAGGCCTATCGTCGGGGTCCACCGCCGGGAGTTGGAGCGCCTCGGCCGGGAGTGTTTCGACCAGGTAATCCGGTACGATATCTTCGAAGAGTCACTCTCGGAGATTCGGCGCCTTAAGGAAGCCGGAGAGCGCATCGTCCTGGCGACTACCTCCCTTGACTTTATCGTCGCTCCTCTGGCGGAATTTCTCGGGGTAGACGACGTTATCGCCACCAAACTGGAGTACAGCGACGGGTTCGCCACCGGCGAGACCGCGGGTCCCGCGGTGTTCCGCCGGGAGAAACATCGTCGTGTCTTCCTTTTTCTCGAGAGGCTCGGAATTTCCCTAAGCGATTGCCGGTTCTACACCGATAGCTACCACGACCTGCCGTTGTTGACGGCCATAGGCCACCCGGTCCCGACGAATCCCGACTTCATACTGCGCCTTCACGCGTGGGTTCTCGGATGGGAGACGCGGGTCTTTCGCCGATGATACCACTCGTACCTGGAGACTGATGCTATGATCACGACGGCAAACCCCTGGAGCATCGATACGGTGTGGCCGATTATGGCTCGGGCCGGCGAGATTGCCCTAGCGACTTGGCAGGATCCCAAGATAAGCATCAAAGGCGACAAGTCGATCGTCACCGAAGCGGACATTGAGATCGAAAGCTACTTCGAGTCGCTCTTCGACTACCCGGAAGAGGGTTCCTACCTCCTCGGGGAGGAGACCCACGAGCATCACGACGAGTCCTACTTCGCGGAGGCGCTCCGGGGATCCGCCTGGGTGGTGGATCCTATCGACGGGACCGCCTCCTACGCCGCGGGGCTCCCGAACTGGGGCGTTTCGCTCGCACTAATGCAAGCCGGCACGATCGTCGAGGGGGCACTTCTTCTTCCGCGCCTCGGCGAGATTTTGATTACCGAAGGGGGCCGGGTGTTCCACGGGCGGCTTTCGAGGGAGGATCCCGAAGGGGTACGCCCCGAGTTTACGGTGATAACGGGGGAGAGCCGGGGCAGCGACGACCGGGGCGTTATCAGCGTCTCCCAGGGCGTCGTAAAGAGTGGCCGTTTCGCCGGGAGGAATCCCCTCCAGGCAACCGGTTCCTGCGTCTGGTCCGTCTTCTACTTGGCGCTCGGAAGCTTTATCGCCTATGTCGGGAAGGTCAAGCTCTGGGACATCGCCGGAGGCTTCGGCGTACTCTCCGCCCTGGGGTACTACAGCGGCTTTTCCGACGGTCGGCGTATCACCACCGTTGTCGACGCAGAAACCTATCAGCTCGATCTCTCGCGTCCGAAGCCCTGGAGACTTCAGGGGCACTTCGTCGCGGCGCGGTCCGAGGAAACCGCCCGGTCGATCTGGAAACGGCTGAGCCTTGGGAGCTAGCGCTACACGCGTCAGACCGCAAATCAGCGGCGAGGTTCGGAGTCTCTCTCCGGGGTTTCTCTCCGTATCCATCGACATGTCCCAGCTCCTCGGGGGACTCTGGTGGGAGGGAAGCCAACAGATTGCCCGGGGTCTCGGTACCGCAGCCGCCGCACCGGTAGACTTGTCCGATCCCCGGCTAATCGAATTGACCCGGGCCTTCGCCGGGGGTGTTCTCCGCCTCGGCGGCACGGCTTCGGACCGGGTACGGTACGATCTCGAGCCCCGTCTGAGCAAGAGTCGACAACACGGCGCCCAGGACAACCTGGTGCTTTCCGCCGACACCTGGAAGGCCGTCAGTACTTTCTGTTCGAATACCGGCCTCTCCCTTATGATGACCCTCAACTGCGGAAAGGACGCCTGGAGCTCCCGGGGTCAGTGGGACTCGACGAACGCCTTGGAGCTCTTGCAATTCGACGCCGCCCTCGAGAGGCCCGCTACCGTCTGGGCCCTGGGCAACGAGGTGAACGGTTACCCTTTCGTCCACGGCCCGAGGCACTTTATCGGAGCCCGGCGGTACAGCCGGGCCTTCCGTCTCTTCTCGGAACTTGTCCGCCGGACACATCCGGACGCCTTGACCGCCGGGCCGGCGAGCTCCTTCTGGCCCGTCGTGGGGGAGCAGAACCCCAAGATCAACCGGTTTCTCCGCTTCGCCGGGGGCGACTGCGACGTGGTCACCTGGCACTACTACCCCGTCCACTCGCACCGGGGATTCTTTTCCACCCGGTGGGCGAGCCCCGAAAGTCTCCTGGCACCCAAGAACCTCGACGAGCTGGGGCGCTATTCCCGGCATATCCAAATGATCGAAACGCGCCGGGGTTTCGCCGGGGAGCGGTGGCTCGGAGAGCTGGGCCCGGCGCTCTACGGCGGTGAGCCCGGCTTGTCCGACCGCTTTCTCTCGGGGCTCTGGTGGCTCGACGCCCTCAGCAGCGCCGCGTTGGCCGGAGAGGACCGCGTATTCCGGCAGACCCTCTTTGGTTCGGAGTACGGATTGCTGCGGTCGGAGAGCTACATCCCTAATCCGGACTACTGGAACTCCCTACTCTGGAAGCAGTTGATGGGACCCGGGGTTCACGCAGTGGTTGCCGAGGATAGACCGCCCCATCTGCGGCTCTACGCCCAGAGTGACGGCCCCCGGAACCGGAAGACCCTTTTGGCGATCAACGTCAGCGATCGTGATGCTTTCGAAATCGAATTAGCAGGGATCCTCGCCGGAAGCATCCGACTCCGGGTCTATCGCGTGACGGCCCCGGACCCCTTCGCGAGGGAGCTTCGAATCAACGGGGCCGAGCCCGGTGCCGAGCTCCTCGGCAACGCCGGCGACCCCGGGACGAAGTTCCCGGGGACCTGCGGGAGAATCGGCGCCGACTTGGAAGCCCTCGGCATGCCCACGACCGACGATTCCGTCATCCTCGGCCCCTTGAGCTACTGCTTCGTTTTAGCGGAGGGCTCGGGTCCCGGTTAGGCTACAGCGCCCGCTCCATCACCCTATTCAGCCGGGCGACAAAGTCCGTCGGGTCCTTCAGGGGCACGTTCTCCGCCATCATCGCCTCTTCGAGAAGCAGGATGCTCAAGTCCTCAACAAGGGCGGTATCGTCCACCTCGCCGAGGCGCCGGATAATCGCGTGCTCCGGGTTTACCTCGAGAATGGGCTTTACCTCCGGGATATCCGCCTGTCCCATCGACTTCAAGAGCTCCTGAATCTTCAAGGAGGGATCGCTCTCGTCGAGAACGATGCAGGAGGGCGAATCCGAGAGCCGGACCGAAGCGACGACGTCCTTGACGCGATCCTTTAACACGGCCTTGATCTTGGTAAGAATCGGCTTGATGTGTTCGGCCTTATCCCCCGCCGCGTCATCCTTTAGGTCCTCCCCGGCGTCGGATCGGTTGATCGGTTTGAGGTCTGTCTCCTTGTAGCTCCCGATCGTCGGGACGACGATCTCGTCGACCTCGTCGTCCATCAGCAGGACTTCGATATCCTTCTTCCGGTACGCCTCGAGGAGAGGCGACTTTCGCAAGGCTTCGATGTTGTCACCGGTAACATAGTAGATGGCCTTCTGGTCCGGAAGCATCCGCTCCTTGTAGTCGGCGAGGCTCGTGTAGCCGTCGACCTTGGTAGACTTAAACCGCACCAATTCGAGGAGGGTTTCCCGGTTGCCGTAGTCGGTGTAGAGCCCCTCCTTCATCGGGCGATTGAACTGTTCGACAAAGATCTGGAACTTCTCCGGCTCCTCCTGGGCAAGGCGGGAGAACTCGTTCAGCACCTTTTTGACCGACTGGGAACGGATCGAAGCAAGGACGCGGTTTTCCTGGAGGATCTCCCGGCTTACGTTCAAGGGAAGGTCCTCGGAATCGATTACGCCCCGGAGAAAGCGCAGGTACGCCGGCATCAGCTCCTTGGCGTCGTCGGTGATAAAGACCCGCTTTACGTAGAGGCGCACGCCGGGTTGGTAGTCGACCTGGTACATGTCGAAGGGCGCCTTCTTCGGGACGTAGAAGAGGGTCGTGTAATCCAGGGTCCCCTCCGCACGGGTGTGGAGGTAGGTCAACGGCTCCTCGGTGTCGTGGCCGAGATTCTTGTAGAAGGTAACGTAGTCCTCTTCCGTCAGGTCGCTCTTCGGCTTGCGCCACATCGCCGACGCGGAATTGATCTGTTCCACCGCGTCGCTCCGGGAGATTTCGTGCCCCTTGTCGTCGTATTCGATCTTCGGGAAGTGAAGGTAGATGGGAAAGGCTACGTGGTTCGAATACTTCTTGATAATGCCCTCGAGACGCCACCGGGAAGCGTACTCCTTTCCATCCTCCATCAGGTGAAGGGTTACCGTGGTGCCGTGCCCCTCCCGGGTCGCCTCCTGCACCTCGTAGCTCCCCTTTCCGTCGGAGCTCCAGAGGTAGGCCATCTCGGTTCCCGCCTTCTTGGTCAGAACATCGACCTTCTCGGCTACCATAAAGGCGCTGTAGAACCCGACGCCGAACTGCCCGATAAGGTTCGAGTCCTTCTTCGCGTCCCCCGAGAGTTGCGCGAGAAAGCTCTTGGTTCCCGACCGGGCGATGGTCCCGAGTTGCTCGACTAAATCGGCCTCGTCCATTCCTATTCCGGTGTCCGAGATGGTGATGGTCTTCTTGTCCTTCTCGTCGAAGGAGATGTCGATTCTGGGGTCGAAGCTGAGGCTCTTGAAGGCGTCGTCGGTAAGGGTCAGGTACTTGAGCTTGTCGAGGGCGTCCGACGCGTTGGAGACCAGCTCCCGGAGAAAGATCTCCGAGTTCGAGTAGAGCGAGTGGATGATAAGGTGGAGAAGTTGGTTTACTTCCGTTTGGAATTCGTGGCGTGACATGGCTACTCCTCGTCCGTGATTCGTTGATGAATTGAGTGAGGCAAAAATAACGAAGCGAGCCTCCGGCGGCAAAATTCTCCGTCGGTCCCCTTGACGAAGCTTTCGTATCGGCCTATGTTATGCGGGAAAACCGACCGACCGTCGGTCTAATCAAATGGGAGGCTCAGGTAAACCTGATGGAGACTACCAAGGAAAACATCATTTCTACGGCGCAGCAGTTCTTCTACTCCCGCGGCTACGAGTCGACTTCGATCGCCGCGATCATCGCCGCCGTGGGGATCGCCAAGGGAACCTTCTACCATCATTTCACGTCGAAAGAAGAACTCTTGGAGGCGATGGTCCAGGCGCAGCTCGAAACCCTGACGCCCCACCTGGAAGCGATCGCGACCGACTCCTCCCGCCCGGCATTGGAGCGCCTCCGGGAATTCTTCGCCGCAATCAGCGCCTGGAAGGTTGAGAACCGGGAGGTGATGGTCGAGACGGTCCGGATGCTCTACGCCCCGGAGAACATCCGCCTTCGGGACGTGATCTACCAGAGTTACCAGAAGCGTTTCGCCCCCCTCATCAGCCGGATGGTCGCCGACGGCGCCACCGAAGGGAGCCTCGACTGCCCCTTCGCCGAAGAGGCCGGGAGAATCGTCTTTCAGCTCTCCCAGGGGATGGGGGACACCTCGGCCCGTCTAACGCTGGCAACCGTAGAGGACCCGACACCGGAGCGCTTCGAGGAGCTCTGGAGGATGGTCACGGTCTATATGAGCTGTATCGAACGCATTATCGGGGCCCCCGCCGGGAGCCTTCAGATCGTAAGCCGGGAGACGGTAGAAGCCATGGTACTCCCCAAGCCTGGCACAGACGGAGGTTCGAGATGATCGTGGCAAGAGCGGTAACCAGAGACTACCGGGACGGAGACACGGTGGTTCATGCCTTGCGGGGCGTGGATATGGAGATCAACGACGGTGAGTTCTTGGCGATAGCCGGCCCCTCCGGCTCCGGGAAGAGCACCCTGTTGAACATCCTCGGGTGCATCGACCGGGCCACCTCCGGGAGCGTTCGTTACGGGGATATTGCCGTCGAAGAGCTCGGGAACGGGGACCGGGCGCGCCTCCGTCGGGAGAATCTCGGCTTCGTCTTTCAGTCCTTTAACCTTATTCCGGTCCTGACCGCCGCGGAGAACGTCGAGTTGGCGCTCTCCCTCGACGGCACCAGGGTAAACGGCACCGGGGCCCGAGTCTCCGAGATTCTCGCCGAAGTGGGGCTCGAAGGCCTGGAGCACCGCCGCCCGGCGCAGCTCTCCGGGGGACAGCAGCAGCGGGTCGCCATTGCCCGTGCCCTGGTCAAGAAGCCGATGGTAGTCTTTGCCGACGAGCCGACGGCGAACCTCGACTCGAAAACCGGCGAGGCGATTCTGGCGCTGATGCGGCAGATACACGAGCGCCACGGCACGAGCTTTGTCTTCTCCACCCACGACCGGATGGTCATGGACTTTGCCGGACGCCTGGTTCGCCTCCACGACGGGAGGATAGAGTCGTGAGCCTCCCCAACCTGGCCTGGAAGAACATGCTGCGCTACGGCCGCCGTACCGCGATTACCGCGGCGGCCATCGCGGTCGGACTCGTCGCGTATATTGCCATGGATTCGCTGCTCGTGGGCATGGATCTGGAGAGCGAGCGAAACCTCATCTGGTACGAAACCGGCACCGCCAAGGTGCTCCACGAGGGGTACTGGGAGGAACACGAGGAGCTACCCCTTGACCTGGCGATCGCCGAGCCGGAAAGGCTCGTTGAAGACCTGGAGGAGGCGGGCGTTCCCGCGACCCCGCGAATAGTCTTCCAAGCGGAGCTCGTCGTCCGCCGAAACCCCTACCCCGAGGACGGCTCCCTGCAGGTCCGGGGCTACGGTGTCGATCCGGATCGAGACGGCACGGTCTTTCGGATCGACGAGCATCTGGTCGCCGGACGCCGGCTAAAGCCCGGGGAAGCGGGGGTCGTCCTCGGCGCGATTCTTGCGGACCGTCTCGGCGCTGAGGTGGGCTTTCCCCTGATTATCGTAACCCGCACCGCCGAAGGCTACTTCCAGACCATCGACGCAGAAGTCGTCGGCATCGTAAAGACGCCGAACCCCGTGGTGGACCGGAGCAGCGTCTACCTGCCCCTCGATGTCGCCCGGCTCTACCTGCAGATGGAAGACAAGGCTACCGAGATAGCGCTCCGCCTGCCCGAGACGGCAAAGCTACATGAGTCTCTTTCTCAGGCCCGGGGGGCCATCGGCGCCGGTGCCGGGGAACTGAGCGTTCTCTCTTGGCGGGAGCTGGCGGCGGACTACGTGGCCCTGGCGGAAACCAAGAAGTCCGGAAGCGGAATCATCCTGTTCTTAGTCTTCGTCATCGCCGTGGTGGGCATCTCTAACACGATGATCATGGCGGTCTTCGAGCGGACCCGGGAGATCGGCACCTTGCGAGCCCTGGGGATGCCCGACCGGCGGGTGCGCCTGCTCTTCCTCTACGAGGCCGGGGCGGTGGGCTTTCTCGGGAGCATCGCGGGTCTGATCGTCGGAGCCGGCGTCGTCTACGCCCTGGTTCGTTGGGGCATCGACTATTCGGCGATGCTCGAGAACATGGATATAGGCTACCGGACTGCGGGGATCATGAGGGGGGCCTGGAACCCGGCTGCCTTCGTCCGGGCCCTCGTTTCGGGCGTCCTCGTCTCCGCCGCATCGGCCTACCTGCCGACAAACCACGCCGTCCGGCGGAGCGTACCGGACTGCCTGCGCTACCAGCGCTAAGGAGAAGGTGATGAGACTCTCGACCATAGCGCTTCGCAACCTTTCTCGAAACCGCCGCCGTAGCATCCTGTCGGCTACCGCCATCGCCGTCGCGGCAATGAGCGTAAGCCTTCTCTTTGCGCTTCTGGCCGGTTACGCCGCCGACATCGCCTACAACCTTCAGAGCTACTACACCGGTGAGGTACGGATCCGAAACGCCGAGTACGACCGCTACGACTACCTGAACCCCCTGCATCTCTCCATCCCGGAGGCCGGGGCCCTGGTCTCCCGTCTCGAGGCGATGCCCGAGGTGGCGGCGGTTTCTCCCCGGATTCCCTTTCCGGCCACGCTCTTCCGGGATCAAGACCGGGTGGCCATGTCCGGCCTCGGCGTCGACATGGAACGGGAGAAAGGTTTCGGCGATCTCGAGAGGATTCTCTTGGCAGGGCGCATGCCGGAGCCCCGGGCTCGGGAAGCGCTCCTCGGGGCCGGCCTCGCCGAGCGCGCCGGCCTGAGTATCGGGGACACCCTGACGGTGCTTACCACCACCAAGTTCCGGGGCACCAACGCCATGAGCTTCGAGGTCGTGGGTATCCTCGGCTTTCCGGTGGCCGGGCTCAACGACGGCCGTTTTCTCGTGCCCCTCAAGGCCGCCGCCCGGTTGACCCGGATGGAGGACGAGGTTACCGAGGTGCTCCTGAAGACCACCGACCCGGCGGACCCTCGGCTCTTCGCCGCCGCTCTCGAAGGTGCCGCCGAAAGCGAGCGCGTGCTCCCGCAGGCGCTCATCGCCCGGTCCTGGCAGGAGGTCAACAGCTCCTACGAGATCGTCCAAAGCGCTCAGGCGGCGTACAACATCATCGGGCTGGTCTTTATTCTCCTGGGCTCCACCGTGATCATCAACACG
>JBKHCS010000107.1:0-10366 GCA_046541715.1 Spirochaetaceae bacterium | reverse complement strand
TTCTGGGCGGCCCGGAGGGTCTCGTTTGTCACCACGTTGAACTGCGACTCCCATCCGCCGAGGGCGATGTAGCCCCGAATGTAGTCCCCGAAGAGCTTTTCCTTTCCCTCGCCTTCGAATATCGAGGGATGAAAGCGCTGGTTCAACACCGATCCGTGGGGGACCCGAACGTGGTCGAGCTTCCCTACCGACTTCGCCACGGCGGTGGCACCCTTGACGTCGGCCCCATGGGAGGGGGATATCCCCCCGTCGTTCAAGGGCTCTCCCGCCCGGCGGCCGTCGGCGGTCGCTCCGGTGGCAAAGCCGAAGGGGATGTTCGCCGAGAGATAGTAGAGGCCGGCAATGTAGGGTCCTCCGCGGTAGTTCGTGTACTTCGCAAGCTCCTCGACAAACGCCAAGAGCACCTCGTTACAGAGCTCGTCGACGTAGTCCTCGTCGTTGCCGAACTTGGGAGCCTTCTTTTCCAGGGTAAGGCGGAGTTTCTCCGCGCCGGCAAAATCCGAGCGCAGGGCCTCGACCAGGGCCTCCATCGAAAGCTGCTTCTCCTCGAAGACCAGCTTCTTTACCGCTGCCAGGGAATCCCCTGCGGTAATGGGCCCGACGCCCAACGGAGAGGTGGTGTTGTACTTCGCGCCGCCGGCATTGAAATCCAGTCCTCCCTCGATGCAGGAGTCGATGGTCAAGGAATAGAAGGGAAGGGGAGCAAAGTGAGCGTGATGATAGTCAAGGAGGTTGTCCCAGGCCACAAGGTAATGCACGAAGTAGCTCACCTGGGTTCGAAAAGCCTTTAGGACGTCGTCGAATCCGGCGAACCCGGTGGGATCTCCGGTTTTAGGGCCCATCTGGGTGCCGGTCAACATACACCTGCCGTCGTTTAATGCCAGCTCGAGGCATTTTGCAAGATTGATGTGCCCCGAGTTGCCCCAGCTGTTGGTTTTTCCGGACATGACGGCCTCGCTACAGCCGAGAAAACAGTGGTCCCGGGCGTCCTCGGTCGTCGCGCCGATACTCTCCATCGACCGGACAATCACCTCGTCGTTGAAGATCTTGATCTTGTTGAGTCCTGCATGGATGTTCCGGACCGCCGGCGCGAGGACCTCTTCGGTAATGTGCGGGTTGATGCGCAGGGCGATGTCCGGCTGGGCGAGCCGTATTCGATAGTCCGCCTCGAGAAGCAAGACGGTTAGCTCGTTGCCGGCGTCTCTGCCGTCGGGCCCCACGCCGCCGAGGGTGATGCATTGGCCGTGACCCGGCCCCTGGAGGTAACGGGTCGCCTCATTGGAGTAGATCTTGTCGATCTCGTTGATCTTGAGGTAGAACGCTTCCAAGAGCTCGAGGGCCTGCTCCTTCTCCAGACGCCCGAACGAGCGGTCGACCTGGTAGAAGGGGTAGAGGGTCTGGTCGAGGCGCCCGAGGGCTATCGCGAGGCCGTTTCCTTCGAGCTGCATGATTAGCTGCACGAAGTAGATAAACTGCAGCGCCTGGTGGAAGGTTTCCGGGCGATGGGCCGGGACGTGGCGGCAGTTCTCGGCGATCGTCCGGAGCTCCCGCTTGCGTACCGGGTCCGGCGTCTTTACGGCCAGGCGCTCGGCCTCGTCGGCGTACCGGCCGGCAAAGTCGATAACCGCCTCGCAGGTAACGATACAGCCGCTGTAGAAATCGTAGTGCTGGAAGTAATCCGGGTTGGAGATATCCAACGCTTCCCGCCGTTCCAGGCATTCCCGACGCAGGGATTCGAAGCCCCGGTCGAGGAGCGTGGCGTAGTCCGGGCTCATATGCCCCGGAGCGGACATGGTGTAGTTCTCGTTGCGGAACACCCCGTGGCCGAGGGCTGAAAGGAGCTCCGGGGGCGCCGAGCCCTTTATCCGGTCCCGGAGGCAGCGACCCTGCCAGTACGGCAGCTTTTCCCGCAGGACAGCCTTCTGCTCCTCGGTAATCGCAAACTGGTCGCCCCGCCGCGTCGGAAAGGTGTCCATCTGGGCCAGAATCCAGTCCACGGCGTATTCCGGAAAGAGGGGAACGGACCGGGTCCGAGACCCGTGGTTGCCGACGATAAGCTCGTCGTCCCAGATCGTAATCGTCTTGGTTGCGAGAATGTCGCGGAGAATCAGGCCGCGCTGTACCGACGCCGATTTGTCGAGGTAGTGCCGATGGGCTTCAGTAACCGCCACCGCCCGCTCTATATCCACCTCCCGCGGTGCATCGAGAAACCGCGCCCGGAGACGCATCGTTCGATCGCTCATATTTGGAATTGTAAACCGGCGTGGCGCGTTGGGCAATGTTTCCCGGAAGGGTTCCCGCAAGGAAAAAGGACCCGACGCGGGGGGCGCATTGACGGGGCCCGAATCGGTGAATATCATTCCCGGCCAATGGACCGCCGGAACGACTACCTCAGGGGCTACCTCAAGGGCATACCCGTCGCTATTTCCGCGGCCGCTTACGGTTTGGCCGTGGGCGCGACAGCCGCGGGCAAGGGGGTGTCTCTGACCATGTTGATCCTTCAGGACGTCGTGCTCTTTGCCGGGGCCGCTCAATTCGTCGTCGTCGGGCAGTGGGGCGAGGGGATGGCGGTCGGTGCTATCGCCATAGCCGTCGCGGCCCTCAACCTGCGCTACCTCCTTATGACGGCGGCGCTGCGGCCGATGTTCGCCGGCCGGAGCTTGGCCGCCTCGGCCCCCTTTATCCACCTGGTCGCCGACGAAAACTGGGCCGTCACCATCGGAGAGTTTCGCAAAGACCCGAAGACCACACCCTGGTTTCTCCTCGGAACCGGTTGCGCGATGATAACCTTCTGGCTCGCCGGAACGATTATCGGGCACCAGGTCGCCTCGGTCGTTGTCGACCCGAGCCGCTACGGAATCGACTTTGTGTTCGGCGCCGTCTTTACCGCCCTTGCGGTCTCCGCGTTCCGGGGTAAGGGCGACGCGATTCCCTACGCGGTGGCCCTCGTTGTTGCCGTCACCGGCCGCCGGGTGCTCCCCGGGACCTGGTACATCGTCGCCGGAGGACTGGCCGGCGCCCTGGCGGCGGCGTTGGGGCCGGTGCCGAGGACTGTTGTCGAAGCGCCTGACGATGCGCCGGCCGACGGAGGAGGGGCGCCATGACCTCTACCACCGTTCGGGGCATCCTTATTCTTCTTCTAGGCTCCGCAGCGACCTACGGCTGGCGGCTGGGAGGCCTTGCCCTGGCGGACCGCCTCCCCAAGACGGGCCGGACACGCCGCTTTCTCGACGCCCTCCCCGGGAGTCTTCTAGTCTCCCTCGCTGCTCCCGAAATCGTATCTTTCGGGTGGCGGGGAATCGCGGCCGGGGGCCTCGTGGCGGGGCTTATGGTTGCGACCCGGAGCACGCTGCTGTCCGCGGCGGTGGGGGTGTTGTTGATGGTGGGCCTGCGCGCCTTCGGATAGAGAGGCTACGGATAGAGTTGCGCTCTCTTGGATATGGTGTAGAATAAGACCGACTCACACCTGCAAACCGAACGCAACAATGGAGGCCCCCACTGGAACTGCAAGAGAAACGTCTCTATAGTCTCGTGAGTCTGCTTCTGGTAGCTTGTATCGTCCTCGGGGTCGTCATCCAGGGGCCCGAGGCGGCGCTCAAGGGCGTCGTAAAGATTCAGTACCACCCGGCGCGGTTATTGAACGACTTTACCCTCGTAGGTGGCGAAGGCGCTGCGCTCGTCAACGCGGCTCTCGTAGCCTTCCTCGGTCTGCTCCTGGTACGGGCCAACGGCGTCCGTCTCTCCGGTCCCACGGTGTCCGCAGTGTTCACCATCCTCGGATTCGGACTCTTCGGTAAGACCTTGGTCAACGTGCTTCCCATCGTCCTCGGCGTCGCCGTCTCCGCGCGGATCGTGAGAAAGTCGTTCAAAGAGTACATATTGATGGCCCTCTTCGGGACGACCTTGGGGCCCCTGATTACGGCCCTGGCGGTGGAGGCGGGCTTACCTATAGCCGGCGCCCTTGCCACGGCGGTGGTCGGTGGCGTTGTGGTAGGAATCCTCTTACCTCCGGTTGCCATCGTGATGCTTCGGTTGCACCAGGGGTTTAGCCTCTACAACATCGGGCTCACCGGTGGTTTCATCGGGCTTTTCGGGGCATCCCTTTTAGTCGCCTCCGGCCGGTCGCCCTCTTCGGCACTTGTCTGGAACGATTCACCAACCCTTCCGCTCGTCGTTCTCATACCGGCTATGTCTCTGGTGTTCCTGATCGCGGGGTTTTTGCCGGGGCCCAGGCAGGCCCTCACCAGCTTTCGAGAGATCACCAAGCTTCCCGGGCGACTGCCGTCGGACTTTATGAGCATGTCCTCCATCGATGGTAGCCTGGTCAACATGGGAGTCGTCGGGTTGTTGACCTGGGGGTACGTCATGGTCGTGGGTGGGGACCTCAACGGCCCGGTGTTGGGCGGCATCTTTACCGCCATCGGGTTCGCCTCCTTCGGCAAGCATCCTTCCAACAGCTGGCCCATCATGGCCGGAGTGGTCATCGCCTGTCTGCTCTTTGGAAAGGACCTCGCCGCCCCGGGGCCGATCCTCGCGGCGCTCTTTAGCCTAACCTTGGCACCGATTGCGGGAGAGTTCGGCTGGCCAATAGGTGTTCTCGCCGGCTTTCTCCATCTGGCTATTGTCGAGAGAACCGGGGCATGGCATCTTGGGGTCAACCTGTACAATAATGGGTTTGCCGGTGGTCTTACCGCGACATTGTTGGTATCCGTGATCGAATGGTACCAGGCGAACCGCGAAGCCCCGGCCAAGGAATAGGACGATGAAACGCAAGGTATTCATTAATCTGATAAGCGAAATCTCGCACTACCTCCTCGACGCCGACCCGTCGAGGATGGTTATCTCCCTCCACCAAGAGGAAGACGGTTTGCACTTAGCCGTGCTGGACGATAACAAGCGGAGTGACGAGGAGCTCGAGGCAATACGCAACGCACTGAAGAACCCGGACCGACCGGAGCTCGCCGGATACTACGGCTCCATGGCGGGGTTCGATGCCCTCGGTTCTGCCCGGCTCGACATCATCGGCTGGCAGATAAAGGCTGCAACGGTTAGCCGAACGGACAGCGGCACTAAGATCGACCTCTGGATGGGGGGCGACCGCTTCGATCCGGACAAGTTCACGTTATCGAAACATACCGGGAAGTAGTCTTCCCAGCACCCGGAGAGGGGGCCCGCTGGGTGCCTCGGGGCCTAGGAAAAGTACGGCGCAAGTCGCTCTAAGACCGCCTCCCGGGTTTCCGGCTTCTCCAAAGGGTATGCCTCGGTGTCGATAAAGATCTTCTCCGACCGGTCGTAGGACTCGTACCAATCGAGGTACCGGCGGTTCAAGTTTTCCAGGTAGCCCCGGGGAATATCGGATTCGAGGCCCCGGTTGCGTTTCCGGATGCGGGCTAAGGCCGTGTCGACGCTGCAATCGAGATAGATGAGCAGCCGGGGGTCCTGGGCGTGCTCGAGCATGTTGTCGAGGAGCGTCGAATAGGTTCGGTACTCCTCGTCCGACATATCGCCGTCGGCGTGGAGCATCTGGGCGAATATCCGGTCGCCGAATATCGACCGGTCCAGCGACCCGCCGCCGGTCCGAAAAATTTCCTTGATCATCCGGAATCGCTCGTTCAGAAAGTGGATCTGGAGGGTAAAGGCCCACCGCGGCTTATCCCCGTAGAAGCGGTCTAACAGCGCTAAGGTGTCCGGGTTCGTGAGCTCTCGGAAGAGGGGGGTGCCGAACCGCTCCTCGAGAAGCTCCCCCATGGTGGTTTTGCCCACCCCGATTTGACCTTCGATAATGATCACCGGATACTCCACGATCTCTCACTTCTGGCAAGACGGACAGAAATAGGTGCTTCGTCCGCTGATGGTAATCTTGTTTACGCTGCCTCCGCAACGGGGGCAGCTTGCTCCTTCCGCGCGTCGCGGCAGAAGAAAGCTTTGGGGCATCTTTTCCGGTTGGGCTTTCGCGTCTATCGCCGTGTCGACAACGGTGTTCATCGAGGCGAAGAGGGTATCGATCTCCGCTTCCGAGAGCTCCGAGCAGTTGCGATTCGGGTGAACGCCGGCGTCAAAGAGAATTTCGTCGGTGTAGACGTTACCGAGGCCGGAAATGCGCTTCTGGTTCATGATGGTGGATTTGACGCTTCCCCGACCGCCTTCGACAATCGACCCGAACTCTTCCCGGCTCACGTCCATGGCGTCGGGGCCGAGGCCCTCTTCTTCCACGTAGGCCGGGATGTCTTCGATTAATCCGACCCGGCCGAGCATCCGCTTGTTGACGTACGCCAGGGAGTAGCCCTCGGTAAAACGAAGGACGAGGTAACTGTACTCCGGGTCCTCGTCGCCCTTGTAGTAGGAAAGAAAACCGGTCATCCCGAAATGGAGGAGAAGATAGCGATCTTCACCTTCGATCTTCGCAAACAGATGCTTTCCGTGACGCCGTCCCTCCACGAACGTGCGGCCCTCGAGAGCCTTTCCCAGCTGTCGTTGGGATACGCCTAGGAGAAGCCGCGACGACGTGATCTCCACGGCGTCGATTCTCCGGTGCAGAGAAGTCGACTCGAGGTAACGGCGGAAGACCTCTACGTCCGGTAGCTCAGGCATTGCTCTTCTTGAGAAGCCTTCGGACCTCCTCGTCGGTGGTCTGGTCGAAGACGGAGTAGAACTGTCCGACCGCCTGAAAGCCTGAAGGTGTCTCGAGGGCGACCACCTTGTCGGCCAACTTCTCGAAAGCGCGGACGCTATCCGGGCTGCCGACGGGGACCGCAACGATGGTTTCGGCGGGCTCCTGCGCCTGGACCGCCTTCAGCGCCGCCCGCATGCTGGCGCCGGTCGCGAGTCCGTCGTCGACGAGGATTACGTGTTTGCCCTCGGCCGACAGGGCCTCCTTGTCTCCCCGGAAAGTCTCCTCCTGTTTCTCCGCTCTGCGCCGCTCCACATCGACCGCTTCCTGAATCTGCGACTCGGAGACCCCCGCCATCCGGACGACGTCGTCGTTCATAACCCGAACGCCTCCGGCGGAAATGGCTCCCATCGCGAGCTCCTTGTGCCCCGGGACCCCGATCTTCCGGGTTACCAAGACGTCGAGGGGCAGGTGGAGACGTTGGGCTACTTCGAAGGCGACCGGAACGCCTCCCCGGGGGAGGGCAAGGACGATGGTGTCTTCCCTGTCTTCGTACTGGAAGAGAGCCTCTGCGAGCTCTTTTCCGGCTGACGATCTGTTATTGAACATCGGAGCCTCCTTGGCGATGACTGGACTTACCGGGACCTGAACACCTCGCTCACCGAGCGATTGTAGTGGACCCGATTGATTGTTCTACAGAAGATGTCCGAGAGACAGCGAACGTGGAAGTAAGGCAGCTCCTCGAACTCCGAAGTCTGGGGGATGCTGTTGGTAACCACTACCTTGGTTAGGTTGAAGTCGCGGTGGAGGGCTTCCAACCGCTCCCGGGTGTCCGGGAGGCAGAGGTTGTGAGAGGTCCCGATCTGCACCTCTTCGATACCCTTTTCCCGGACGAGGGCTTCGACCAACTCGGAGATGGTCCGGGCACTGGCGATCATATCGTCGAGGACGATCGCCGTGCGTTTACCCCGGAAATCCCCGATAATGTCGGTGATGGTCGCCTCTTCCGGCCGGGGCCTCTGCTTGGACGCGATGGCCGAGTCTATTCCCATCTCCCGGCTAAAGTGGAGAATGAGCTTCGCCGCCCCTGCGTCCGGCGCCACGGCGATGACGTCTTCCTTCTCCCGAAACTCCGCAAACTCGTCGTTAAAGGCGGTCAAGGGATCGAGCATGTTGACCGGCGTGTCGGCGTAGAAGCCGTGAATCTGATTGGAGTGGGGGTGCCAGGCGATTACGCGGTCGACTCCCGCCGTCTTGACCAGGTCCGCCAGGAGCTTGGCCGTCGTCGGCTCCCGCTGGAACTTGGTCGGCTTGTCCTGCCGGGCGTAGGTCAGGTAGGGCAATACTGCGGTTATACGATTGGCTCCGTGCTCCCGAAAAGCCCGGGCTGCGATAAGAAAAGACATCAAGTTGTGGTTTGCCGGCATGTTTCTCCCCGGGGAGAGAAGTGCCTGAAAGAGGAACACGTCGGCTCCCCCCACGTGTTTCTCGAGGCGAACCCCCGTTTCTGTGTCCCGGAAGGTCGTATCGATGGCGCTCAGAAACTCGACGTCCGAGGCGCTTCCCGCCTCTTGGAGGAGGCCCTTGTACTGCTCCACCACACGGCGTGCCATGTAATCCCCGGCGCGACACCCGGCGATTAGCAGCTGTCCGGACGTCGACTCCATGCGCCGGGCCTGTTCCTCGACGAATTGCTCCGGATAGACGAAGTTCTTGTCCATTCTCAACTAGCCCTCAACTGTCGCGCGGTAGCGGCAATGCCCGCTGCGTCGATGCCTTGCTCCGCGAGAAGCTCCTCCGGCTTCCCGGAGTGGGGAAGGCTCGTTACCGCCACGATTCTTAGGCGTACCATTCCGGCAACCACTCCCGCGACGGCTTCCCCGAGACCGCCTTCGGGATAGTGGTCTTCGGCGGTTATCATAAAGGATACCTCGTTAGCCGTTTTCTTGAGAGTACCTTCATCAATGGGCTTTATTGAATAGGCGTCTATTACCACGACCGGAAACCCTTCCTCTCCAAGCTGCCGTTGGGCCTTCAGAGCCTCGTGGAGAATGGTGCCGGTGGCAACGATAGCCCCCCGGGATGGGGTGTCGTCGGTGGCGCCCGGGGGATCGAACCGCTTCGAGCCGCCGATCGGGAAGGATTCCGACTGCTCGTAGATAACCGGAGTCTTTCCCCGGGTGGTTCGCAGGTAGGAGATACCGTGGAAGGCGTTAACCTCACCAAGAAGCTTGCTCGCGGAGACGGCGTCCGCCGGGGATACCACGACGCTTCCGTATACCGAGCGCATCATGGCCAGGTCCTCGAGCCCCATTTGGGAGGGTCCGTCCTGGCCGATGGCGACCCCGGTATGGGAGCCCGCGAACTTGATGTCGGCCTGGGAGTAGGCGGCCATCCGAATCTGATCGTGGGCCCGTGTCAGAAAGGCGGCAAAGGTTGCCACGTGGGGGCGGATGCCCCGGCATTGGAGTCCCGCGGCAATCCCGACCATGTTTTGCTCGGCGATAAAGCATTCAACGGCTCGTTCGGGGTGGGATGAGAAGAAGAACGTAGTCCGTGTCGAATCCTTAACGTCCCCGTCCAAGACCATCACCGACGGATCCGAGGCGCCTAACGCCTCCAACGCCCGGCCGTAGCCCTCCCGGGTCGCGACCGGGCCGTCGCCGAAGCTCAACGTGGGGGGCGGCGGGGTAGTGCGGTTGTTCTCGTGTTGGGCAAGGTCCCTGACGTTCGGTGGCTTGTTCTGCGATTCTCGAATCTCCTTTATGCCGCCGGCGAGCTGTTTCCGTGCCTCCTCGAGCTCCTCCGCGGGTACCGCCTTACCGTGGCGCCCTGCCGCGTTCTCGAGAAAGTCGACGCCCTTTCCCTTCACCGTCCGAGCGATTATGGCGCTCGGCCTTGGATCCTGCCGGGCCTCCTCGAGGGCATGGGTAATCTCGTCTATCGAATGGCCGTCGATAGAGAGGACGTGCCACCCGAAGCTCTCTATTCGCCTGCCGTAGGACTCGGTGTCCCACTCGTAGAGGGTCGGGTCGCTCTGCCCGAGGCGATTCACGTCGACTATCGCGATAAGGTTATTCATCTTGAGGTGCGGCGCGAGATTAACGGCCTCCCAGACGTTGCCTTCGGCCATCTCCCCGTCGCCGAGAATGACATAGACAAACCGGTCGACCCCGGCCCGCTTCATGGCAAGTGCAAGGCCGATACCACCGGAGAGCCCCTGTCCGAGGGAGCCGGTGGCGAGGCGGATACCGGGTATCCGGGGCACCGGATGACCCTCCAGAGGGCTCTGGGTTTCCCTGAGGGTCATCGGATCGAGTCCGTCGAGAATGCCGGCGAGATCCATCGCCGCGTAGAGTGCCGGGGAGCCGTGCCCCTTCGAGAGCACCAGGTCGTCCCCCTCGGGTGATTCCGGATTCTTGGGGTCGTAGAGCATCTGATCGAAATAGAGAACGCTCAGAATATCTGCCATCGACATGCCGGTCGTCGGATGTCCGGAGCCGGCCTTAGTCGTTGCTTCTAAAGAGAGAAGCCGGATGCGATCCGCCTGGCTCTCGAGATAGTCTTTTCTCGGTATCTGTGTTACTTCCATTTCTTAGTACTCCTAAACGGTTCGAAGAGTAGTTTTTTCCCATCACCTGCCCATCGTCTCGTGTCCTTGACGAAGGTGCCAACGGATTGGGCGCGAGTGCATAGGCCGTTTGGGCTGCGTCGAGAGACCGAAAGAGCCCACCTTCAGGCATGGTTCTTGCTTCA
>JBKHCS010000106.1:0-10393 GCA_046541715.1 Spirochaetaceae bacterium | reverse complement strand
AGAGCTCCACCTTGCCAAGGTGGATGTCGCGGGTTCGAATCCCGTCTCCCGCTCTAACCCAAAACAGGACTGGTCCCACCGATGATTTCGGATACAAAAGTAGAAGCGCTCCCGAACGCGGAGCGGAAGCTCACGATTACCGTAGACAAGAA
Source organism: Spirochaetaceae bacterium (assembly GCA_046541715.1). Lineage (GTDB taxonomy): Bacteria > Spirochaetota > Spirochaetia > DSM-27196 > PWMO01 > CAYPUT01. The sequence continues at coordinate 10,241 of JBKHCS010000106.1, read as the reverse complement.
GACTCTCAAGGAAGAGTACCACACCCTCCTAAACAAGTACGCCAAGACGGCGATGATCAAGGGTTTTCGGAAGGGCAAGGTTCCCCCGGAGGTCCTCGAACGAAAGTTCGGCGAAAGTATCCGGGCGGAAGTCGAGCAGCAGGTTCTCGAAGAGGGGCTCAAGGAGGCCTTCGACGCGGTAGAGGAGAAGCCGATTCCTTACGCCCGCCCGGTCCTCGACGGAGAGCCGGAGTTCGCCCTGGAATCGGACTATACCTTTAGTGTCCGGTACGACGTCTTCCCCGAGGTTACCCTCGGCGAATACAAGGGACTCGAAGTGGAGGTTCCGAAGGTCTCCGTTACCAAGGAAGACGAAGAACGGGAGCTTAAGGCCATACAGGAACAGAACGCCCTGGTGGTGGACAAGACCGAGGGAGCCGTCGAGAAAGACGACATCGCCACGGTAAACTACTGGGAAGTCGACGAAGAGGGGAACGAGGTCCCGGAAACCCGCAGGGAAGACTATGTCTTTACCGTCGGAAGCGGCTACAACTACTACAAGTTCGACGACGACATCCTGGGGATGGCTATCGGCGAAGAAAAGGTCATCGAGAAGGAGTACGGGGACGACGTCGAAATCGAAGAGCTCAAGGGGCAGAAGAAGCGCGTGGCGGTTCACGTCAAGTCTCTCAAGCAGCGGGACATTCCCGCGATAGACGACGACCTGGCCCAGGACGTCAGCGACAAGTTCGAGACCCTGGACGACCTGAAGAAAGACATCCGGGAACGGTTGCAGAAGAGCGTCGACGCCCGTCTCAAAGAGATAAAATCCCAGTCCCTCCTGAATCAGATCGTGGAAAACTCCACCCTGGAGGTTCCCAAGTCGATGGTCGATGCCGAGCTGTCGTCGATGTGGCGCCAGTTCGTCCAACGTTTCCAGGTTCAAGAGGAGCAGGTACTCCAACTGCTACAAGCTCAGGGGCGGACCCAAGAGCAACTGATCGAAGAGTGGCGCCCGGAGGCGGAGAAGCGCGTCCGGTCTCAGCTGGTCCTCGGCAAGCTCATCGAGACCGAACATATCGAAGTCTCCGACGAGGACATAGACGCCCGCCTGGCGGACCAGGCCGAAGGCACCTCGATGGGGGTCGATCAGATTCGCGACTACTACGAAAAGAACAACCTGATGGACTACCTCCGTCAGCAGGTCGCCGAGGAGAAGGTCTTCGACAAGCTCTTGGAAGAGAGCAAGGTCAAGCAGGGCAAGAAGGCCAAACTCCTGGACGTCATGGGTGGAAACGGTTAAATTTGGCCGATGAGTTTCACAACCACTAGGCCGCCTCAGATGAATACGCTTGTCCCGATGGTAGTCGAGCAGACCGGCGTCGGAGAGCGGGCTTACGACATTTTTTCCCGGCTCCTCAAAGACCGGATTGTCTTTCTCGACGGGCCGGTCAACGACGTAACGGCGGATCTTGTCGTCGCGCAGCTTCTGTTTCTGGAAAGCCTGGACCCGGAGAAGGATATCAACCTTTACATCAATTCCCCCGGGGGCTCGGTAACTGCCGGGCTGGCAATCTACGACACCATCCAATACATCAAACCGGACGTACAGACTATCTGCCTCGGGCAGGCCGCGAGTATGGGGGCGATGCTTCTGGCCTGCGGCACCCCGGGCAAGCGTTACGCCCTGCCGTCGGCCCGGGTTCTGATCCATCAGCCCTGGGGTGATGTCTCCGGCCAAGCCGTCGACATAAGCATTCGGGCCCGAGAGATCGGCCGGCTGAAAAGAATGATTATCGGATACTTTGCCCAGCACACCGGAAAAGCCGAAGATATGGTTGAGAAGGATATGGAGCGGGACTACTTTATGTCCGCCGAGGAAAGCGCTGAGTACGGCATCGTCGACCAGGTATTGCGCCGGAGTCTAAAGGATGAGCAAGCAAAAGACCGATAGCACGAAAGTCTGTTCCTTCTGTGGGAAGAGCGCGGACTTCGCCCGAAGACTGATCGCCGGCCCCGGAGTCTACATTTGCGACGAGTGTGTAAACGTCTGCAAGAAGATTCTGGACGAGGAAGACGATGTCATTACCGCCGAGTTTATCGACGAGATTCCCAATCCGAAGGAAATCCGAGAGTACTTAGACGGCTATGTGATCGGTCAAGAGCGGGCGAAAAAGACGCTCTCGGTGGCGGTCTACAATCACTACAAGCGTATTACCCAGAAGGGGCGGCTCCAGGAAGGTATCGAGATCGAGAAGGCGAATGTGCTTCTGATCGGTCCCACCGGAACCGGCAAAACCCTCCTCGCCCGGACCCTGGCGCAGCGCCTCAAGGTGCCCTTTGCCATCGCCGATGCGACGACCCTTACCGAGGCCGGGTACGTCGGGGAAGACGTCGAAAACATCCTGCTCAAGCTCTATCAAGCCGCGGGAAACAACGTTTCGGCGGCGGAACGAGGCATCATCTACATCGACGAAATCGACAAGATCGCCCGGAAGGGGGAGAATGTCTCGATTACCCGGGATGTATCCGGCGAAGGGGTCCAGCAGGCGCTCTTGAAGATTATCGAAGGCACCGTTGCCTCGGTGCCCCCCCAGGGTGGCCGGAAGCATCCGAGCCAGGAGATGATCAAGATAGACACGAACAACATCCTCTTTATCTGCGGAGGAGCCTTTGTCGGCCTCGACCGGATGGTAGAGGCGCGCGTTTCCCAGAACCCCATGGGGTTCGGCGCCGACGTCAAGGGGCACAAGGAGAGGGATCTCGAAGAAGTGTTCTCCCACCTCCACCCGGATGACCTTATCAAGTTCGGTCTCATTCCCGAGTTCGTCGGGCGGTTGCCGATCCAGGTGGCGTTGAACGACCTAAACCACGAGGACCTCGTGAGGATCGTCCGAGAGCCGCGAAACTCGATTCTCAAGCAGTATCAGGCGTCCTTGAAGCTCGACGATGTGGAGCTGGTCTTCGAAGACGATGCCATCGAGGCCATCGCCGATCTGGCGCACCTCCGGAAGACCGGCGCCCGGGGGCTTCGGTCCATCGTGGAAGCGGTGATGATCGACATCATGTACGATATTCCGTCGATTAAGGGAAAGAAGCGGGTAGTCATCACCCGGGACGTTATCCAAAAATCGGAAAAACCGGTCGTTATACAAGACAAGAAATCCGCCTAGGAGACCCACGGCGTGCACTCCAGCCTCTTCGGACAGTCCCTCCTGACCCTCCTCGACCTGTCACCGGAGGAGATTCTCTCTCTTCTGGACACGGCGGACCGGGTTAAGAGGGAACGCCGGGCGGGGGAGGTACACCGCCGCTTCGAAGGGAAGACGATGGCGCTTATCTTCGAGAAGCGCTCTACCCGGACCCGGTGCGCCTTCGAGACCGCCTTCGCCGAAGAGGGGGGGTATCCGGTCTTCCTTTCGGGGCAGGACATCCACCTCGGCGTAAAAGAGACGGTTGAGGACACCGCCCGGGTCTTGGGCCGCATGTTCGACGCCATCCAGTTCCGCGGCTTCGCACAGAGGACCGTAGAGCTTCTCGCCGAATACTCCGGGGTACCGGTCTATAACGGCCTTACCGACGACTATCACCCTACCCAGGCCTTAGCGGACCTACAAACCTTCCGGGAGGCCCACGGCGGCTTTAGGGGCCGGCGAATGGCCTACGTCGGTGACGGCCGGAACAACGTTGCTACCTCCCTGATGATAGCGTCCGCAAAGGTGGGACTCGACATCATAATCGCGGCCCCGGAAGCCCTCGCGCCTCGCAACGAGACCCTCGCCGCCTGTCAGTCCTTGGCCGAGGCCTCGGGAGGCGCCGTCGAAGTCGCCGTTGACCCGAAGAGCGCCGTAAAGGATGCCGACGCAATCTACACCGACGTTTGGGTATCGATGGGGGAAGAAGAAAAGTCCGCCGACCGAATGGCGCTTCTGGCTCCTTACCGGGTCGACGCAGAGCTGATGGCGGCCACGGGGAAGGCGTCCACCATCTTTCTCCACTGTCTCCCGGCGGTCCGGGGAAACGAAGTCACCGACGAGGTGATGGACGGCTCCGCGTCCCGGGTCTTCGACCAGGCGGAGAACCGAAAGCACACAATCAAGGCCGTGATGCTCGCGTCCCTTGTTCAATCTTGAAGTAGTGCCCCCGGCGTAGTATACTTCTCGGCAAGGAAGCCTCCAGGAGGGTCAATGTGAGAAGTCTCGCCAAACTCTTTTTTATACTGGTACTCGGTTTGGTTGCCCTGGCCGCCTTCGGCCAGATCGTCGAATCCGACTACTTTGTTCGCACCATCTACTTGAACGAGGTGTTGACCCATCGCTCCGGCTTGAAGGTCAACTACACCGCCGCCGACTACTCCCGGGTAGAGGTCTACATTCCCAACGACTGGTTTTCGACCGCCGCGGGTAAGGCCGAAATTGTCTACACTCCGTCGGGCTCCGCTCCGTATATGGATGTCTACTACAACCAGGGGGAGTTCTCTCACGTACGTCTCTACGTCAAGCAGGACCGGAACCACATTAGTTGGGGTCGCCTCGAGGGAGAAGATGTCGGCTCCCGATTTGACAAAGAGACTATCGGTGACCTTCCCTAACGGTTGAGCTACCCGGCGCCTCCGAGCGAACTGCTCTCATTCCTCTCGGACTACCAGACCTACTTCGTCGTCGGGCACACCGAGCCCGACGGAGACTGCTTGGCGTCGGCTCTCGCTCTCCAGTCGCTTCTGAAGCGGCACAAGAAAGACGTCGTCCTGCTGAACGAAGGTCCCTTCTTCCGACCGGAGATAAAGCGACTCGAGCACCATTTCGAGACCTCCATCGATCCGAAGGACCTCAGAGAAGCCGCGGAGCCGGCGGTCGTCATTCTCGACTGTTCGACACCGGATCGTGTCGGTGTCTTCGGCGACTCAATTGCACCCTATCCGACCGCGGTTATCGACCATCACGCATCCGGGAACCCCTACGGAGATGTTACCTACGTCGTACGCGAAGCCCCGGCGACGGGTGTTCTCATACAACTCGTCATCGAAGCGGTGGCCGGAAGACCGACGGAGGAAGAGGCTCGGTTGATTCTCTTTGCCCTCGCCACGGACACGGGCTTCTTCCGGCATCTCGACGTCGGCTCGGGGCCGGCGTTCCGGGCGGCGGGGCGCCTGGCCGACGCGGGAGCCTCTCCGAAGGATACCCACCTCGAGATGTACGGCGGCAAGAGCGTCGAATCGAGGAGACTCCTCGGCGTGATCCTCTCGCGGGCGGAGTTTCTGGCGGACGGCCGAGCCGCCCTGGCGTACGAGACCCTCAAAGAGACCGAGAAGTACGGCCGGACGAACAGAGATTCGGAGACCCTCTACCAGCTACTGATGGGAACCGGCGAATGCACGGTTATCTGCCTTATCCGGGAGGAGTCTTCCGGAAGCTGCACCGGAAGCCTCCGATCCCGGGACGATACCGACGTCGCCGCCGCCGCTCAGAGGTTCGGGGGCGGCGGCCACCGGCGGGCCGCCGGGTTCCTGGTTCAGAAGCCGCTTTCCGAGGTCTTACCGGAAATGCGGTCCCTTCTCGAGGAGCTCGCGGGCCCCTAAGAGTGTCTACCGGCCTCGACGCCGGAGCGCATCAACGGTAACAGAATGTAACCGATCACGGCCTCCGGCGGGGGCTCCTGTTCTGATCGCATTGGCAGGGCGATTGCTTTAGACGCCTCACTATTCACGGGGAGGAATGTGATGGCGACGCTCACCGAGCTTGTAGTTAGCTACAAGAAGACCGGGAAGGGGTTCGACGAAATAGCCCGCCGTATGTCGGCTCTGGTGTACGAGTTCCCGACGCAGTACCGCGGGTTCGACGAGGATGATTCCGGAGAGTTTCTCCTCTTTCTCTACCCGAAGTTCCACCGCTTTGTCGAGAACTTCTCTCCCGAGGGAAAGCCGTTCGAAAATTATTTTCGCCGATCCTTACGGTGGCAGGTAAAGAGCTACGCGACGAAGATGAGAACCCGCCGGGCCCGGTACAAGGCGGAGGAGTGCCCCGGGCTCTGGCCCGACGGGTGCGTCTACGGGGAAGAAGAGGTCCACGAGGCCGGCACGCTCTACGGCCCCGAGTTCTTCGACCGGGCGGGGCAAACGCCGTCGATTGCCGACCCGAAAAAGCGCAGGCTGATCGTCCTCGCCCTCAAAGGGTGTACCGGGATGGACGACCGGCAACTCGAACGGGTCGCCCGGCGGATAGGGATCTCGCCGCCGTGGCTCCTGCTTCAGCGGGACCGCCTCGAGGAGAGGCTCCGGAAGAAGGATCCCCGTCTCGAGACTCTTCGGAGGCGGCGTAACATCGCGTACGCAACCATCATTCAGGTGCAGGGGGAGCTCTTCGGGTGCATCGACTCGCGTCGCCGGGCAAAGCTGGCCTACCGTTTGAGGGTCCACCGGAAGCGCCTCGAGACGGCTCGATCTCTTATCGCCCGGGTGCCCCTTCGACCGACGAACGACGAGATCGCCCTGATCTTAGGGATACCCAAGGGAAGCGTCGATTCGACGCTCTACTACCTTCGCAAGCAAAAGGGTTTGCGACATACTCATCGCCATGATGGATCTACTCCTCGCCACAAACAATCACCACAAGAAGCGCGAGTTTGAACGAATATTCGAAGACGCCCGGGTGCTCCTCCCGGAGGATCTCGGCATTGCTTTTTCCCACGAGGAAACCGAAACGACCTTTCTCGGAAACGCCCTCGGAAAGGCAACGGCGCTTGAGGCGCTCCTTCCACCGGAGTACCGAAGCCGGAATCGGAGCCCCGACCGGAAAACTGTCGTTATCGCCGACGACTCCGGCGTCTGCGTCGCGGCCCTCGACGGACGCCCGGGAGTCTACTCGGCGCGGTACGGATCGGAGACCTTATCGGACACCGAGCGGAACGAACGGCTGCTGTCGGAACTGCAGGGCGTCGCCGACCGGCGTGCCCACTACGTTTGCTGTATGGTCGCCATCGAGGGGGATGACCGTTTCGGCGTGGTCCAGGAAACCTGGCACGGAGAGATTGCCGGGGCAGCCTCCACCGGAACCGGCGGTTTCGGGTACGACCCGATCTTCTACCTACCCGACCAAGGGCTTACGGTCGCCGAGATCAGCGACCGGGAAAAAGACGCCCTCTCCCACCGGGGGAAGGCCGCCCGGCGGCTCTGGGGCTACTTAACCTCTTCTGAGACGTGTCCCGGATCCGGGAGCCCGAGCGGCTCCACCGGCTTGAAGGCCTCGTCGTAGGCCCGGATGCAGTCCCGGATGATCGTTACGGCCTTTTCCCGGTCCATCGTCATCTTTACCGAGGTCTCGGAATGCTCGAGCTCCTTGTAGACCTCGAAGAAGTGGGAAATCTCCTGCACGATGTGCTGCGGCAGGGTCGAGATATCGCGATATCCGGAGTAGACGGGATCCCGGAAGGGGACGGCGATAATCTTCTCGTCGACCTCCTTGTTGTCGACCATCTTGACCACGCCTATCGGGTAGCACTCTACTATCGTAAGCGGGTCGAGAATTTCCGAGCAGAGGACGAGGACATCCAAGGGGTCCTTGTCGTCCGCGTAGGTCCGGGGAATAAAACCGTAATTCGAGGGATAGTGGGTGGCGGTAAACAGAATACGGTCGAGGCGGATCAGACCGGTCGCCTTGTCGAGCTCGTATTTCTTCTTGCTTCCCTTGGGAATTTCGACAATGGCGACAAAGTTTTCCGGGGTTACCCGGTCCTTGTCGATATCGTGCCATGGATTCATCCGCTACCCCTTTTTGCCGCGCCGTATCGATTCATCGGACCTTTTTCATCGGGCCTCTTCCCGGCCGCTTAAAGAAGAGCAGCCTGAGGCCGTTTAGAGAAACCAAAACCGTGCCCCCTTCGTGTCCCACAACCGCCAAAGGCAGAGGCAACTGCACGGTGAATATTCCCAGGATCATTATAGCAATCAATAGCCCTGCAAGGCCAAGGTTAAATACCAGCGTCTTTCGGGTCCGGCGGCTCAAGTCCACAACGTAGGCAACTTTCGACAGGTCGTCGGCCATCAGCACGATGTCGGCTGTCTCGAGGGCCACGTCTGTCCCGGCGGCCCCCATGGCGATGCCGATCGAGGCCCGGGCGAGGGCCGGAGCGTCGTTGACCCCGTCGCCGACCATAGCAACCGGACCGTACTTCGCTTCGAGCTCCTCGATGACCGAGAGCTTCTCGTCCGGCAGGAGCTCCGAATAGACTTCGTCGACGCCGACCTCTCGGCCGATCCGGTTGGCGGTCTCGGCATTGTCCCCGGTAATCATCACGATGCGCGGGACACCGGTTTCTCTCAGATCCCGAACGACATCCGCGGCACCGTCTCGGAGGCGGTCGCTAAAGGCTACCAGACCGAGTACGGTAACACCCGGGGCCGGGTTCCCAGGGCCGGTCTCTTCGGCGACCAATACCACCGTCTTGTTCTGCCGCTCGAGGGCCTCGAAGGGCGGGAGGGCGTCGTCTAGGTTTGCCACCTCCGACCCGGAGATAAACTTCCGGTTCCCGATAAGGATGGTCCGCCCGTCGACTCGGGCGCGGACGCCCCGGCCGGAGACCGATTCGAAGGCGATCGCTTCGCTGACCGCCAACCGCCGCCTGCGGGCCTCCTCGACGGTGGCTTTGGCCAGGATGTGCTCTGAGGCGCCCTCGACGGCGGCTACCAGGGCAAGAAGCTGCTCCTCCCCCGGAGGGCCTTCGGCCGGGATCCCGGCGGGCCCGCCATCTGTTCCGCTGCCGCTGCCGGCCACGGCCGCCGCTCCCAGGGCTGTAAGGGTTTCTTCCGCCCCGGGCATCAGTACCACGTCCGAAACCTCCGGCTTGCCGGCGGTCAGCGTTCCGGTCTTGTCCAGAGCCACCACCTTTATCTCCGCCGCCTGCTCGAGGTAGATCCCCCCTTTAAAGAGGATGCCCCGGCGGGCGCCGTTCCCGATGCCGGAAAGAATCGAGGCCGGGGTGCTGATGACGATGGCGCAGGGAGACGCGGCGACCATTAACGTCATCGCCCGGTAGAAGGCGCCGTCGAAGCCCTCCCCGAGGAGAAAGACGGGGATGATCACCGCGAGGGCCGTGGCGGCGATTACCCCCATCGCGTAGTACTGCTCCGCCGTGTCGAGGAAGCGCTGGGTCTTGGCCTTCTGCCCCTGGGCCTCCTCCACCAGCTTGATAACCTTCGCCAGGGTCGAATCTTTGGCGGCCTTGGTTACCTGCACCTTCAAGAGGCCGTTCTTGTTGATGGTCCCCGCGAGAACCGAGTCCCCGATACCCTTCCCGACCGGCGCCGACTCGCCGGTAATAATCGCCTGGTCGACGGCACTCGCGCCGTCGACCACCAGTCCGTCGAGGGCAATGCTTTCACCGGGACGGGCTACGAAGATATCACCCACCCGGCAGCTCTCTACCGGGAGAATCACTTCCTCTCCCCCCCGGAGAACCGAAGCCCGGGCGGGCCGCAGCTGCATCAAGGCCCGGATGGCGTTCCGGGTGCGCCCCATCGCGTATTCCTGCAAGACGTTGGAGAGGGAAAAGAGAAACAGGAGCAGAACACCCTCGAAGGGGGCGCCGACGATCGCGGCGCCTAGGGCCGCGAGAACCATCAACAGATCGACGTCTATGGTTAGCTCTTTGAGGGACTCGATGCCCCCCCTTACACCGAAGATTCCTCCGGTTATGTAGGCGGCAACGTAGAGGAGCGTCGTAAGAGTCTGCGCGTCGGCAAAGTGCTCGACGGCGAGAGCGGTAAACATCAACACCAAGGTCGCAGCCGTCAGAATTGCTTCCCAGGGAAGATTAGTGGCCCGGCGCCAAAAGCTGTGCAGACGGGCGCCGATGCCCGCGGGTCCCGGCGCTTGTGTACTCGGTACCGCAAGGTCTATGGCCAGCTCGTCGGTGGCCTCGGCCGCCGTCGGGCCTCCGTTTGCCTGCCGTTCCGGGGTAATCGAGATAAGCCCGTGGACCGCCCCGGCCCGGACGTCGAAGCTGCTGCACTCCTCCTCGGCTATTCTTACGCAAGAATCGCACCAGTCGCCCTTGTCCCGGCCATGAAGGACGGGGCAGCCGGCGAGGTTGAGCTCCAGAGCGGGACGCAGACGCTCGGTGAGGGCTGCGAGTTGCTCTTCGGATACGGCGCGCCCGTCGTAGCGCACTACGAGCCTGGCCTCCTCCGGATCGAGCTGTAGGCTTTCGATCCCGGGAGCGGTATCGATCTCCGATCGGAGTATCTGACAGCACGATCGAACTGACTG
>JBKHCS010000105.1:0-10750 GCA_046541715.1 Spirochaetaceae bacterium | reverse complement strand
CACCAAGGTTCGGACCAGTAAAGATGGTTCGGGGAGTTGGTCAGGATGCGCTCGACGATACCCTCGGTCAAGGCGCCGGTCTGCTGGTCACGTTTGAGGACTATCGAGACGTGCCGGCCCGGTTTTATGTCGCCCCGGCGCCGCCCATCCTTCTCGGTCCCGCTCTTCTTCGTATCCATCTGGGGTAGAATGCCCCAAGCGGGGGCTTTTTGAAAGACCGCCGGTAGAATACCCTGCGGTTCGAGGGCCTATGATGGAAACTGCGAAACGAACGCTGGGAGGCGTTCTACTCATCTTGACCGCCGCCGCATTCTGGGGCGCCGTAGGTCCCTTGGCCAAGGTAGCCTTCGCCGAGGGAATCGACCCGCTGACGGTAGCCTTCTGGCGGGCGGTCGTCGGTTGGGTATTCTTCGTTTCTCATGCGGCGGTCCGTCGGGCCTTTAGCGTCCGGCGTGGGGACGTCCTGCTTCTCGTTGCCTTCGCTCTGGTGTCGGTCTCCGGCTTCTACGGGTCGTACCAACTGGCTATCCGGTTCGGCGGAGCGGCCCGGGCCTCGGTGCTCCTGTACACGGCGCCGGCCTGGGTCGCCGTGATGGCGGCCCTGTTCCTCGGCGAGCGGATCGGAGCCCGGACGGTGGTGAGCATCGTGGTCGCCATGGCGGGCGTTGCGCTCATCTCGTTTTCTCGGGCGTCGGGCGGGGTAACGGTGTCGGACACCGGCCCGGGCGGCGTGCTCCACTGGGCCGGCATTGTCTTCGGCCTGATAGCGGGGTTCACCTACGCCCTCTATTACATCCTGGGACGCCGGCTGCTCGAACGCTATTCGCCGATCACCATCTTTTCCTGGATCCTGATAATCGGGGCCCTCGGCCTGTTGCCCTTTGCCTCGCTCTCGGTTCCCCCGCCCCGGGCAGCCGGGGCGCTTTTGTTTATCGGTTCTGTGTCGACCTACGGTGCCTACCTTGTGTATTCGAAGGGTCTGTTGAGACTCCGCTCGTCCCAGGCGGCGGTCATCGCGACGATGGAGCCGGTGGTTGCCGCGCTCTTGGCATATTTCTTCTGGCAGGAGGTTCTGGGCGTTGCCGGTTACCTGGGAGCCGTGCTGGTTATCGGCGGGGTGGTTCTCCAGTCGGCTCGGCGGTAATGCGGACCCGCTGTGCTATCCAGTGCCTCAACCGGTGCATTGCGATCCCTACAAGCCCCATCAGCGCGAGACCCGCGCCAAAGGAGAGTAACACCCGGGGCTCGGGAGACAATCCGTCGAAGACCACCTCGTGCCCCAAAAGAGTCCCCAGAAGAACGGCGACAAGCGGCAATCCGTAGACCCAGGCCGTCGCCGCAAGCACCGTGCCGTTCTTCATCTCCAGGCAGACCGCATCTCCCGGACGCAAGGGGCGCGGCGCGTCGGCCCAGACCAGAGAGCCTTTGCCGTAGCAGTTGTCCTTGATGGCGCACTTGTCGCAGACGCCGGGAACGGTAATCTCTACCCCGTACTGCGTTCCGCCGAAAGCCGTTTGTTCGACTTCCCGGACGACTCCGTATTCCGCCTCGAGGAGGCGGTGCTCCTCTAGACTCACTCGCCGGCCTCGTCCGAGGAACCGGCTCCGGATCCGGCACCTATGTCGCCCCCTGCGGCGGCTCCAACGGCTGTCTCCTCCGGCTCTTCCCCTGCAGGGGGATGTCCGAGCACCTCTTCCTTGCGCACGCTGTTGCTGCCGCTGTTATAGGCCGTCGTCGGGCACTTGGCTCCGTACTCCGGCTTGGCCCTATAGGGGTCCGGCGTAACGACGGCGAGGTTTCCCTGCATCGTAACCGCCTCCGGGTTCTCGTCCTTCTCGGCGGCTTTTACGCAGATCTTGCAGGCGATGCAGGCGTGCTTGCATACTTTGCGGGCTATGGGTCCCGGGTCCTGGCTCTTGCAGTAGACAAAGGAGTTGTGGCTTACCGGATGGAGCTCGATGAGGTCCCGGGGACAGGCCCGGACGCAGTTCCCGCAGGCGGTGCATTTGACTGCGTCTACATAGGGAATGCCCCCTTCGCTCAAGTGGATGGCATCGAAGGGGCAGCTCTTTACGCAGGAGCCCATGCCGACACAGCCGTACTTGCAGCGCTTGCTGACGTCTTGCGAATATATTGCCGCGGCGCAGTCTTCGATGCCCTTGTGGACACCGGGAAACTTTGCGGCCTCGTTGTCCCCCTGGCAGAAGACCACGGCGACGAGCTTTTCCTTCTGCTCCCCGGATACCTCCACCCCCATAACGCGGGCGACGGCCTTGGTGGTCGGCGCTCCACCGACGACACAGAGGTTGAGCTCCTCCCCTTTTTCGACGATGGCCTGGGCGTAGAGCGCGCAGGAGGCGTAGCCGCAACCACCGCAGTTAACACCGGGGAGCGCGTTTTCGACCTCCTCCAGCTTGGGGTCTGTTTCCACGGCAAACCGGCGGCTTGCAAAAACCAGAAATATGGCGAAGAGCAGGCCGATGGTTCCCATGAGCGCTGCTGCAGTAATAATCATTCTCTCCTCCTATGAAGAGCGCGTATTAGGCGGACGTAAGGCCGCTGAAGCCCATAAAGGCCAGGGCCAGGATGCCGGCCACGATCAGCGTTATCGCGGCACCCCGAAAGGGCTTCGGAACGTCCGAAAGCTCGAGCTGCTCCCGGATACCCGCCATGATCACGATGGCCAAGGTAAAGCCGACCCCCGCCCCAAAGCCGTGAAATATCGACTCGACGAATCCGAGATCCCTCATTGCCTGGATGAGGGCGACAAAGAGAATGGCACAGTTGGTGGTAATCAGCGGCAGAAAGATCCCCAGGGTCCGGTAGAGGGCCGGGGAGGTCTTCTTGATAAACATCTCCACAAACTGCACCAGGGTGGCGATAACGACGATGTAGCTGACATACTCCAGAAAGGGCAGGCCGAAGGCAATGAGGATGTAGTGATTGATGATCCAGGTCACGATCGCCGTAATCGTCATAACAAAGGTAACGGCCAGGCCCATCGAGAGGGCCGAGTCGATCCGCTTGGACACCCCGATAAAGGGGCAGATGCCCACGAAGTAGGTCAGGACGAAGTTGTTTACGACAATGGCGGATATAAGGGTTACCAAGTAGGTCATATCAGGTCCTTATCAGTACCGGGTCGGTCTTTGCTCTTACCGCGTTAAAGGCGGCCATTAGAATACCGAGGGTCAGGAAGGCGCCGGGAGGCAGAATCATCACCAACATGGGCGTAAATGCCTCGCCGAAGAGCTGGGCACCGAAGATGGCGCCTTCGCCGAGGACCTCCCGGACCGCGCCGAGAATCATCAGGCTCAAGGTAAAGCCGGCTCCCATTCCCAGGGCGTCGACGACCGAGATCCCGGGACCGTTCTTTGTGGCGAAGGCCTCGACGCGCCCCATGATGATGCAGTTGACCACGATGAGAGGTACGTAGGGACCCAAGGATTCCGAGAGGGGCGGAAAGTACGCCTTGAGCACCAGGTCCGCGATGGTAACGAAGGTCGCGATGATGACGGCGTACACCGGAATCCGGACCGTCGACGGGACGATTCCCTTCGCGAAGGAGGCGATTAAGGCGCTGAAGACCACGACGAAGGTGGTCGCGAGCCCCATGCCGATGCCGTTGACTACGCTGGTAGTTACCGCCAGGGTCGGACACATCCCCAGGACCTGGACGAATACCGGGTTCTCCTCGGCGAGCCCTTTAAAGAACTCCACCGTTATGGATTTGTGTATGGTTTCGGTGTCGGACATCACTCTCCCTGCCTTTCTATGATTTCGATCGCGTCGTCGAGGTTCTCGTTGACTCCACTGACGATAGCCCGGCTCGTAATGGTCGCCCCGCTGATCGCCTGGATTTCGTTCTGCTGTTTGTCCGGCTCGACGTTCCTGACGTAGCTGATTTGCTCTTCCGTGGAGAGTCCCCCGAATTGCTCCTTGAACGATTCGTTGGTGATGTTTCCCCCGAGGCCGGGGGTCTCTACCTGCTCGACCACTTCGATGCCCTCTATGGTTTCGAGGTCCGAAGAGAGGCCCACCAGCAAGGTGATGCTGCCCCCGTAGCCCTGGGTCTGAACTCTGACGGCGTAACCGAGAGAGTCGCCTCCTTCGGTGGATCCGCGGTAGATCGTGGGGCCGTCACTCTCGAGCTCCTCAAAAAGCAGATCCTCCGGGTCAACCCCGTCGGCCGCCCCGGCGAAAATGGACGAGAGCGAGGCGTTGAGGGCCGCGACGCGGTTCGCCTCGATCTGGGGGCTCAACCCCGCATAGGTTCCGGCAAGGACCAGCGCCGAAAGAACCATGACCGCCGTAAGGACAATGACCATCTGTCTCATCCCTCGGCCTCCTTCCGGGCCCCGAATACCCGATTGTTCATCCGGTTGATGATGGGGGTGACGGCATTCATCAGGAGGACGGCGTACATGACGCCCTCGGGGAAGCCGCCGAAGAGCCGGATAATCACCGTCAGTACCCCGGCGCCGACGCCGAATATCACGGTGCCCTTGTTGGTGTAGGGCGTCGTCACCATGTCGGTAATCATGTAGAAGGCGGCGAACATCACGCCCCCGGCCAAGAGATGAAACACGGGGTTTGCGTACCCCTCGGGGTTGATCAGCCAAAAGATGCCGGTTCCGACAAAGACGGTACCGAGGTAGGAGAAGACCATCCGCCACCGGACGATGCCTATCGCCATAAGCGCGAGACCGCCGATCATAATAAACAGAACGCTCGTCGCGCCGATGGACCCTCCGGTCTGACCGAAGAAGAGCCGGATAAGCGGCTCGGTGGTTGATTCGAAACGTGCGGCAGCCAAGGGCGTGGCCCCGGACGCGGCATCTGCGGCGGCGCTCAAGGTTCGCGAGGGAGGGAGAAACCGAAAGACCTCCCGGGGAGCGGTCCACGTGGTAAGCTGAACGGGGTAGGCTGCGGCGAGGAAGGCCCGGCCGACCAGCGCCGGATTAAAGACGTTCTGGCCGATTCCGCCGAAGACCTCCTTGCCGATCGCGATGGCCACGACGGAACCCAGGGCCACCAGAATCGGTGATATCGCCGGGGGGAGGACCATCACCAGGAGAAGCGCCGTCACGATTGCGCTGCCGTCGAGGATGCTCTTCCAACTCTGTTTTCGCACTGCCTTAATCGCCGCTTCCGTAGCCAGGCAGGCGACGATTGCGACGGCGTAGAGCCCGAGAACCCGGACACCGAAGTACATCGCCGAGATAACGATGACCGGCACCAGAGAGAGGTTTACGAGGTGCATAATCTTATGAACGCTCGCCGTGCCGCCGGCGTGGGCGTGGGGTGCGGTCTGAAGAACGAAACCCTCGTTACTGCTGTCGCTCATCTAAATCCCCTTCACCCTTATGTAGTTCTTGGCGTACTTGATCCAGGAGACCAACCGGATGTGGGAGGGACATCCCCAGGCACAGGATCCACACTCGAAACAGTCGGCCAGGTTCGTCGCCTTTGCCTCTTCGAACTTCCCCGCCTTGGCAAAGGCGGCGAGCTTTAACGGCATCAGGCGCATGGGACAGACGTCGACGCACCGGCCGCAGTGGATGCAGGGAAGCTCGTCGGGGAAATCCTTCTGAGTAAGGAAGAGCAGCCCGGAGAGACCCTTGGTCACCGAGTACTCAAGGGTCGGAAGGGCGGTGCCGGTCATCGGGCCTCCGGCGACCACCTTCGTCGTCTCCTCGGAGTAGCCGCCACAGAAGTCCACCAGGTCCGCGATGGGCGTGCCGACGAGGGCTCTGATGTTCTTCGGTTCCCGGATCCCCGCGCCGGATATCGTCAACACACGCTGAACCAGAGGCTTCCCGAGGTAGGCCGCCTCGTAGAGAGCAAAGATGGTCTGGACGTTTGACACAACCACCCCGACCTCGAAGGGAAGCCCCCCGGCGGGAACCGTTCTGCCCGTCACCGCCTTTATGAGCATTTTCTCCGCCCCTTGGGGGTAGAGAACGTTCAGGGACGCCACCTCGATATCCGGCTCTTCTGCGGCCCGGAGAGCCTGCCGGAAGGCTTCGATGGCGTCCGGCTTGTTCTTCTCTATCGCGATGATGACCCGGTCAAAGGAGAAGGCGGCCCGGACAAGGGCGATGCCCCGGAGGACCTCCGCCGCCTTCTCGACCATCATTCGGTGGTCGCAGGTAAGGTAGGGCTCGCACTCGGCGCCGTTCAAGATAAAGGTATCGAGCTTCGCGGTCGGCGGCGGCGAATACTTCACGTCCGTCGGAAACGTTGCGCCCCCCATGCCGACGATACCGGCTTCCCGCATCGTCCGGGAGAGCCATTTCCGGTCGACAGCCGAAAGATCCACGTCTTGAGTCTGCCAGTGATGCGCGACGGTAGCATCGACATCGGTTTCTATTTCGATGTAGTCGGCAAGACTCCCGCCGGGCATGGGGTTGTTCACAATGCTCTTGACCTTTCCGGCAACCGGAGAGTGAACGTTTGCCGAAATCAACTTCGGAGCTTCGGCGAGGAGCATCCCGGGGGTGACTTCGTCGCCCTTCGTAACCACCGGCGTGGCCGGGGCACCAAGGTGCTGTGAGAGGGGGATCGAAACCTTCGGCGGTACCGGGGCGTCCTCGATCGCCCGGGAAAAGGAAAGCCCCTTCCGGTACGAAGGATGGACGCCGCCGACAATAACGGATTTAAGCATAGAAGACCTCAGTCGTTAATAGCGTTACGGGGCCCGAAGGCAAGATGCCCACCTCAGGTGGAGCTTGACGGACGGAACCTCGGAAACATGCGCGTGTATGGCTCCAGGTTAGTCCGATCCGGCTAAGATGTCAATTTCTTGGTTGAAGCGACCGAAAAAGGGCCGCCCGGCGGATAGAGTCCGAAACCACTTGCATAGAACGGGTCCTGAGGCTAACTTACATTCATGAGTTACTATATAGAAAAGATAATTGAATCGAGCCTTTCGGAGGCCGAAAGCAGAATCCGGGAGGCCCTTTCCGCCGAGGGGTTCGGAATCGTTATGGAGCTGAACATCCAAGAGACACTCCGGGAGAAGACGGGTACCGATATCGGGCCCTACAAGATTCTCGGGGCCTGCAACCCCAACTTCGCCAAACAGGCGATCGCCGTGGAGCCGCAGATCGGGACGATGCTTCCGTGCAACGTCACCCTTCGGCACCTGGAGGACGGCAAGGTCGAGGTGGCATCGATTGACCCGGTAGCATCGATGCAGGCCGTGCAAAACGGCGATCTCGCCGCCCTCGCGAGCGAGGTTCGGGACCGGCTGAAGCGGGCGGTCGAGAGTATCTAAGCGGTGCAGGAGGCTCCCGGGCCGTCAGACTGTGTTCTTCTCGACGAGCCCCTGACTAATCCGGAGGTCCAAGCGTGACCATCCTCCCCGGTCTGACCAGCACCGAAAAAGACCGAATCCCCGATTTTCTCCGGGCCCTCCGCACGAGCGGCGTACGGCAGATCGCCCTCTTCCCGACGGTCCTCGAAAAGCCCGAGCGGGAGGCGCTCTACGGGGACCTCGAGGGCATCCCGGATCTCCGGATACCCCACGTTCACCTTCGGACCGACTGCGACCAGAACGAGATGGACTACCTGGTTTGCACCTTCGGCACCGAGGTGTTCAACATCCATCCGCGGAAGAGCGTCCACGCCTTCGGACCGGTTCCCCGTCGTTTTGCCGGCAGTGTGTATGTCGAAAACACCCAGGACCCGCCGGAAGACACGGAACTGGCGGATCTTGGCGGCATTTGCATCGACTACTCCCACCTCGAGAGCGCCCGGCGCCTCGGATGGGCAGACTACGTGCAAACCGTAGAGGCCCAGCTCCGGCGGTTCCCCATCGGCTGCTGCCACATCGCCGCGATCCGAGAGGGGGACCCCAACGCCTGGAACGGCGGTCCGGATCACCACAACTTCAAAGAGCTCTCGGACTTTGACTACTTAGCGGGCTATACCTGGGCCCTGCCGCCACGGTGGCTGTCGCTTGAGCTCGAGAACCCCTTGGAAGAGCAGTTAGAGGCTATCGCCTATCTCCGGACGCAGATTTCCGCTCTCTCGGCTAATTAGGGAAACCGACCTGTTGCCTGCCGGTGCGAAAAGTCCGCCGGCCGAAAGGTCCCATTTTGCATTTTGGGACGACGGGAGTTTTCTCTCGGGCTATGCTAACTCAACGAACAGACGAGACGAGGAGAGTTCGGCGATGAGAAACCGGCTTGGGATGATGCGCCGCGCGGTTTTCGGCACGGTACTGGCGTTGCTCCTTCTTCTTTATTTCGGCTGCGACCGTGACGCAGGAGGAACCGAAGCAGACGGCACCTTGACGGTGTCCATAGAGGGATTCGACAGCAACTGCGGCTTAGACGCAGGCAGAGATCCCTATCTGATCGCCTGGGTCATGGAGACGGGCGCCGAGGTGGTCATTGGGGGAGACACCTCACCCCGAGCCGCCGGCTTCGCACAGATCGTCGACGGGGTGGCATCTGCGGAAGCCCGCGTCTTCGAGACCGAAGGAGAAGGCCCCCCGGAGACACAATGGAAGGGAACAGGGGGCAGCACGTACGACGTCTACCCCACCGTTTACTGCATCACGAGTCTCGAGACCTTCGATCCCGGCACGCAGGGGCCGGACTGGTTTCACGGCGCGAGTGACTTCTCGGCGCCCATAACCTACACCCAAGACGGGGACTACACGATCTCGACCAGCTTCGAGAATTACGTTCCCACCCCCCGATAGGGCGATGCCCAGGCGGAATTGCGGTAACAACATAGTACAGGTCAGAAACTAAGGGAGTATTTACCAGCCATCGAAACGACAACTGATCTCACACGGAGGTATGCGGCATGGCGACAGACGGAATGTTTCTCGAGGATTCCGACGGCGGGCGGAAGAACAACCCCTCGGAGGCCGACATCAGGGCGACGATAGCGCGGATCGGTGACTCCCTGGATCACTGTATTCTTCACCTTCCCGGCGACGCCTTTGTACAGACAGCCGGAGGTCAAAATCGGCTGTTGATTCAGTACGCCGACGCTTCGGGTTTCTTCGAAAGCGCCACGGCCGACTTTGACTCCGCGACGGTGGGCAGCATATTCGCCGCGGCAATGGCGGGTGACGATGCCTGGAAGGGTCAGTACGTCTTCGAGAAAACCGGTGAGGCCGAAGGCGAAACAGAGGCCGGCGGCGGCGGAGCGAGTCGGATGGACCGTCCGGCTAGCCCCGAAGGTTCGGCCACACCTGTCGCCGGCGGGTCCCTGAAGGATCAGCTTCTCGGCTCGGTAAAGCGGGAGCTCAACCGGGAAGCTTCCCGGGGAATCGGCAACCTGGTACGTAAGGGCATTCGCTCTCTGACCGACCGGCGGTAGCCGTGCCGAGCGCGGCGCCTCCTGCCGGCGGGCTTGCCCTGGGGCACCGAGTGTAATACAATGTTTACGTGGTGTACTATGAGTCTACGGTCAGGAAGGCTATCGCCAAAGGCACACTACCCCAGGCAGTCGTAAAGACAATCCATAACGCCTTCCTCTCGATAGACGCCACTCGCGATTTCGCCCTGTTTGATATCAAGGAGATGAGGGGCGACTACAGACGCACGTACTACCGGCTGCGGAAAGGGAAATACCGTGCGATGTTCTACGTCGAAGATGATATCTACGTCGTCTATATCGGCAAACGGGATGAGGTATACAGATTATGGGAGTGACTTCCGTGCGATTCAACGAAAGCGAAGAGAAAGCCCTGAAGTACCTGAAAGAGACGTTCCATGCGGATACCTCCGCGGTGATCAAGAAGGCGCTTTGGGAGCTGTACGAGGATCTTCGGGACCGGCGCATTATCGAGGAGTTTGAGGAACGCGAGACTGCAGGCGCGGTGGCGTTCGGGTCCATCGAAGATTCGATCTGATCTCGGCCTGAGCCCCGGTCTACACGCCGCCTAAGGGGGGCGTCGTTGGGTCCCTTGACCACGGGTCATCCCGGTACCATTATGGTTCAAATGGATTCAAGGGAGACGCTGCGACAGTTCTATCGGAACAGAGCGACACGAAAACGGGAAGCAGCCCGGAAGCAACGGGAGCGCTACGAAGCGCTTCTTCCCCGAATTGTCGACGGCATCCTGGAACGAGATCCGCAGGTCTCTCAGATTATTCTCTTTGGTTCCCTGGCGGAAGACAACGAAGGAATCGTCAGGGATATCGATATCGCCATAAGGAGCACGGATTTTCTTAAAGTGAGCGGGTGGCTCTTGAGTTTGTCCGAACCCATCGATGTGGTCGATTTGGATGATCTCTATCCCCATATCCGGGAGCGGGTGCAAGCAAAGGGCAAGGTCTTGTATGAACGACGACGCTGATCGCGCTCTACTGATAGCGGAGCTACAGGGTGACCTCGAAGCGCTTCCGGAGCTCCTGGAAATTAATGGCAAGAGCATGCAGCGCATCGGCGCCGGGGCAACCGAAGAACTCGATTATGCCGCCCTGGGATACACCCTCCATAATCTGTACAACCTGATGGAGAATTCCTTTCTTCGGATCACGAAGCACTTCGAAAACGATATCGGCAGCGAAGGGTGGCACAAGGAGCTTCTCCACCGGATGACCCTTTCCATTGATGGAATCCGGCCCCGGGTAATCGATAAACAAACGGCGGAGCAGATCGACGAACTCCGGGCCTTCCGCCACGTTTTTCGAAACATGTACCGAAAGAGCCTGGATCCGGAAAAACTGCTCCTCCTCCAAAAGCGGTTGCCGGATATGGTGAGCTCCTGGAAAACGGCGAT
>JBKHCS010000104.1:0-10841 GCA_046541715.1 Spirochaetaceae bacterium | reverse complement strand
AATCCGGCCCCGGGGTCCGGCATTCGAAGCCGCCGGACCGACGTCCTGATCGTCGGGGGCGGGGCCGCCGGGATGGCCGCGGCGAAGGAGGTGGCGGCCCAGGGCCTCGAGGCGATCATCGTCGACCGAGAGGAGCGTCCCGGGGGAGTCTTGCGGCAATGTATCCACAACGGCTTCGGGATCCATGAGTTCGGCGAGGAGCTGACGGGCCCCGAATACGCCGAGCGCTACGTCTCGGATCTCCACGGTACCGGTGTCTGCTTTCTCGGCGGCACGACGGCCCTCGGCGTTGCCCGGGAGAACGGCGGCTTCGACCTTCGGGCGCTTTCCGAAGAGCGGGGTCTCGAGCGAATCCACGGCAGGGCAATGATCCTTGCCATGGGAAGCCGAGAGCGAAACCGGGGAAGCATTCGCATTCCCGGGACACGGCCGGCGGGCATCTTTACCGCGGGGGCTGCCCAGCGACTGGTGAACATAAACGGCTACGTCCCCGGGCGCCGGGTCGTCATTATCGGATCCGGCGACATCGGACTGATAATGGCCAGGCGGATGAAGTTCGTCGGCGCCGAGGTGGAGGCCGTCATCGAGATCCAGCCGGTGCCGTCCGGGATCAACCGGAACATCGTCCAATGCCTCGATGACTTTGGGATCCCCCTCTACCTCGGTCACGTCGTTACCGAAATTCACGGCGCCGACCGGGTTTCGGGAGTGACCGTCGCACCCCTCGAGAACGGCGTGCCCCGGAGCGACGCCGGCTTCGACCTGGAGTGCGACACCTTACTCCTCTCCGTCGGACTGATTCCGGAGAACGAGCTTTCCCGGGAGATCGGTGTTACCCTCGATCATCAGACCCAGGGGCCGGTCGTCGACTCCCGGTTGATGACCAACATTCCCGGTGTCTTTGCGGCGGGAAACGTCCTTCACATTCACGACCTGGTTGACTTTGTCGCCGAGGAATCCTCCCGGGCGGGAAAGGCCGCAGCCGCCTACCTGAAGGGAGAACCGGAACCCAGGGAGCTCCCGGTGGTCGCCGGGAGCAACGTCCGGTACGTCGCTCCCGGGAAAATTCGACTCGACGGCGAGAACCGGCTCTATCTCCGGAGCCTTATTGCCAAGGTCGGAGCCGTGGTCCGGGTGCGTGTCGCCGGCAAAGTCTGGAAGCAGTTGAAACAACATCACGTGCAACCGTCGGAGATGATTAGTATCGAGCTCCCGGGAGCCGAGGCGGAAGAGCTTATCCGGGATACGAAGAACGGAGTGCGGGTAGAAGTGGCGCTGGTGTAGCGTCCCCGGGGTAGGAAGGCCGGTCAGAAGGGACAGCGGTGTGATCAAAGAGAACCAAAAGCTGATACGACTTCGGAGCGAAGACAAGGAGCTCACCTGTATCGTCTGCCCGATCGGGTGTCAGATGACCGTGGAAAGACAACCCGACGGCGAGCTGAAGGTTACCGGCAACCGGTGCAAGCGGGGCGTCGCCTACGCTGTGGAGGAGTTCAATGATCCCCGGCGGGTTGTCACCGCGACCGCCGCAGTCTCCGGAGGCGCCACCGGGCGGCTTCCGGTTCGCAGCGCCGGTTCCGTTCCCGTCGATCGCATCGCTCCCTTTCTGGCCGCCATCTACGAGCTTCGCCTCGAGGCTCCCATTTCCCTCGGAAAGACCGTAGCCGCCGACGTCGCCGGAACAGGCATCGACCTGGTGGCGACGATGGACATACCCCGTGCCGCAGAAGGGCAGGTTGAAGGAGAGCTTTGATGGCCGAGAAACTTATCGTCGCGTTGGATCAAGGAACTACCAGCTCCCGGGCGATCGTTTTTGATCGAAACAACAGTATCCGGGGTGTCGCTCAGAAAGAGTTCCGTCAACACTACCCGAAGCCGGGCTGGGTTGAACAGGACCCGATGGATATTTGGGGATCTCAGCGTGAGGTCCTCTTCGATGCCCTCAAGGCCGCGAAGATCGCTCCCGGGGACCTGGCGGCGATCGGCATTACCAATCAACGGGAAACGGTGATCCTGTGGGACCGGGAAACCGGAAAGCCCGTCGCTAACGCCATTGTCTGGCAATGCCGCCGTACCGCGGATTTCTGCGATCGTCTGAAGGCGGAAGGGCACGAAGAGATGGTTTTCTCGAAGACCGGGCTGGTCATCGACGCCTACTTTAGCGGCACCAAGGTCCGGTGGGCTCTCGACAACGTTCCGGAGGCTCGGAAGCTCGCCGATGCAGGAAGGCTCGCCTTCGGCACAGTCGACTCATGGCTCCTGTGGAACCTGACCGACGGCGGGGTGCACATAACCGACGTGACCAACGCCGCCCGGACGATGCTGTTTAACATTCACACCGGAACGTGGGACGAGGAGCTCCTCGATCTCCTCGGCGTCCCGGCCTCAGTGCTCCCGGAAGTCGTCCCATCCTCCGGAAAGATGGCGGCGACCGCCCCTTCGCTCTTTGCCGATGTCCGGGTTCCGATAACAGGAGCCGCCGGGGATCAGCACGCCGCCCTTTTCGGACAGGCGTGTTACTCCCCCGGGATGATCAAGAACACCTACGGCACCGGCTGCTTCGTCCTGGTCAACACCGGCTCCGACGCTATTCGAAGCAAGCACCGCCTTTTGACAACCCCGGCCTGGGCCCTTCCGGAGGGGACGAGTTACGCCCTCGAGGGGAGCATCTTTGTTACCGGAGCGGCGATACAATGGCTTCGCGATTCGGTGGGACTTATCGTCCACGCCTCGGAAACCGAGGCCCTTGCGGAATCGGTTCCCGATTCCAACGGCGTATACATGGTCCCCGCTTTCGTCGGACTTGGGGCACCCCACTGGGACAGCTACGCCCGGGGCGGAATCCTCGGTCTGACCGCCGGAGCCGGCCGGGCCCACCTGGTCCGAGCTGCTCTCGAATCCATCGCCTACCAATCTCGCGACGTCATCCGGGCCGTCCGGAGCCAGGAAGCACTCCCCCTCAAGACCCTCCGGGCCGACGGGGGGGCAGCAGCGAACAACTTTCTGCTCCAATTCCAGGCCGATATTCTCGGACTTCCCGTCGAGCGGCCGAAGGTCGCCGAAACGACTGCCCTTGGAGCGGCCTACTTGGCGGGTCTCGCGGTGGGCTTCTGGCAGGACCAGGAGGAGATTGCCTCGAAGTGGCAGCTCGACCGCCGGTTCGAACCGCAGATGTCGGAAGATCAGCGGGAGACCCTCTACGCCGGATGGCAGAAGGCCGTAACCCGAATAAGCAGGTGGGAAGGGGATGGCTGACACCCGGGCTCCGGTGGCCTCGGGCCCTGAGGTCCGCCGCGCCGGAGACATTCACGTCGTCGTGATCGGCGGCGGCGGCACCGGTGCGGCGATTACCCACGACCTTATCCAGCGGGGATTTCGCGTATCCCTCTTCGAACGGGGAGAGCTTACCTCCGGGACCACCGGGCGGCACCACGGACAGCTCCACTCCGGCGCCCGGTACGCCGTCGGGGACGTCGACATCGCCCGGGAATGCATCGAAGAGGTGCGCATCCTTCAGCGCATCGCGGGCGAGTCCATCGAGATGAACTACGGTCTCTTTCTTGCTCTCGACGATGAAGATGAGGCCTTCGCCGAAACCTTTGAGTCCGCCTGCAGCGCCGCCGGCATCTCGAATCGCCGGATTTCCATCGACGAGGCGCTGCGCTACGAGCCCAAGATAAACCCCGCAGCCCGTTTCGCCGTCGTCGTCCCCGACGGGACCCTGGACGCCTACCGGCTGCCGATGCAGTTCTTCGCGACGGCGGTGTCGGGAACAGGAGCGGACCACGGCCCCGCCGGCTACTCGAGCCCCGGGGGTGCCGTCGTTCGTCCCTTTACCGAGGTGGTGGCAGTAGACAGCCGCCGCGGGAACGTTGCCGGCGTCCGCGTTCGGGACCTCGGGGCTGCGGCGCGCGCATCCGGAGGCGGGGAAGAGTTTATCGGGGCCGATATCGTTATTAACGCCGGAGGCCCCTGGGCGGGGAGGATTGCCGGCCTCGGGGGGATGGACCTGCCGATTACACCGGCGCCGGGAACCCTCGTCGCCGTCAAGGGACGACTGACCAACATGGTGATAAGCCGCCTCCATCCGCCGGGGGACGCCGACATCATCGTTCCCCAGCGGCAACTCTCGATCGTGGGCACCACGCAGTGGGAAATCGAGGACGCCGACAGCGTAACGACCCCGGAGGAGGACGTCGACCGGTTGCTTTCCCAGGGAGACCTGCTGGTCCCGTCCTTTTCGAGTAAGGCGTTTCACGCGGCGTGGACAGCCGTACGCCCCCTCGCCGGCCGGGCGGTTTCGAACGGGGCGGATGCCTCGGGACGCCGGCTGAGCCGGGACTTCGAGGCGGTTTCCCACGCCGACGAAGGGGCCCGGGGTTTCTACAGCATTATCGGGGGAAAGGCGACGGTCCTCCGGGCGATGGGGGAAAAGGTCGCCGACGTGGTCTGCGACGAGGTCGGGCTGACGATTCCCTGTCGCACCGCCGAAACCCCGCTGTTAAGCCACCGCGACTACTTTCGGAGAAAGAGATGAAACGCACCCCCGAGACCGGGATCAAGATAATCCGCATTCGGAGAACCAAAGGACTCGCCGAGTACACGGTGAGGAGCGGGCGATATACGAGCATCCTCGACGCCCTCGAAGAGATTCGAAACGAATCGGAGCCGGGGCTCCTCTACCGGCACAGCTGCCACCACGGGTCCTGCGGTACCTGTAGCGTTATCGCAAACGGCAAGCGGGTTCTCGCCTGCCTTACGCGTCTGAACGAGCTTGAAGGACCTATCGAGCTCCATCCCCTTTCGCCCTTTCCTGTCGTCGGCGACCTGGCCATCGACCCGGCACCGCTCTACCGGGACTTCCCCCGGGAGGCGAGCTACCTCCGGCCGAGCGAAGCGAATCCCGAGGCGGTGGTACCGGAGGAGATAGCCGGTTTCGTCCGGTTCGAGAACTGCATAGAGTGTGGACTCTGTGTTTCCGCCTGCCCGGTCCAGGAGCGCTTTATGGGCCCCGCCGCACTCGCCGCCTGGAACCGGGAGTTGGAGAAGCGCCCCGATCGGGAAGCGGAGATTCTCGAAGCGACGTCCGGCCCCGCAGGAGCCCCGGGTTGCGACCGGGCGCTTCGGTGTAGCGCGGTCTGTCCCCTCGGGGTCTATCCGGCGAAACACATCGCCCAGCTGCTCAAGCGAATCGAAGGTCGCCGGGGAAAAGAAAGGGGTGGCTGAGGCGTTTCGATTTCGTCGTAGTGTGATAGGGTACTCCAAAAGGAGTAACGTGAGCACTCAAGCAGAGCGTGGTAGCGGATCCCGGGCAGGGGTTACCATCCTTGCATTCTTCGACCGGGTGTCGCTCTTTCATACCCTGGCGCCCTACCTCCGGGGAGTTCACAGCCGTATCTGGGGAGGCCCCCCGCCTAAGCTGACCTACACGGACGACCCAGACTGGTGCCTCCACAAGGACAAGAACGACTGCCTCATCATGGAACGGATGTTCCTCAAGCCGCCGGTTACCGATCTCGCCCTTCTGGATGGCTTGCGCCGGCGCTACCGCAGAGTCTTCTTTTTCAACGGCAATGCCGGGGCAGCCATTCAGCGGCCGGAAGTGCTCCCCTTCGTCGACCGCTTCTACAACAAGGCGCTCTTCTCAGACAAGAGCCTCTACACGCGCGCCCTCTACGGCCGGGAGCTCTTTACCGACTACTACCATCGCGAGTTCGGCGTTATCGACGATCCGGAGATAGAGCCGAGTCCGGCACCGGAAGAGGCGCTCTCCAAGGTCCGGGTGGGGTGGAATATCGGCGTCGGAGACTTTCCCCGGAGGCATTTCCGTCAACGAGTAGGGGTGGCCCTTTCGCGGGCGATCTCTCCCCGGCTCGCGGCACCCATCGTTCACCTTAAAGAGATGCTCGACCCGACGCCCCCCACTTTCGAGTGGGCCCGAAGCGCAAGCGTCATCGACGTAAACGCCCGCCTCGGGAATCCCGGGCACCCAACCATCGCCTTCCATCGCAAGCACCTGATGGGGATTCTCGAAGCCGCGGCGAACCGGCGGGGCTGGAGTGTTGCAAAAGACCGGGTGTCAATTCGCCGCTACTCTGCAGATCTCCGGCGCTCGGCAATCACCTTTAGCCCCTTTGGCTGGGGAGAGCTCTGCTTTCGCGACTTCGAGGCGATTCGTGCAGGCTCGGTGATGGTGAAGCCGGATATGGGCCATCTTGCCACCTGGCCCGATGTCTACATCCCACAGGAGACCTACGTACCCGTCGCCTGGGACGGTAGCGACCTCGAAGAGAGGATCGCGTTCTACCTGGCCAATCCGGAGCGCTGCCGGCGCATGGCGGAGAACGCCTTCGAACTCTACCGGAGCCGCCTTGCCCAGCTTCCCGAGCGCGCCGCGGCAGTACTGAGGGAGCTGATCGATGGATGATTTGCGAATTCTCGGTGTCTTTCCGGTATCGGACGTCCGGACCGGCGGCCAGAAGCGCTACGTGGAGCTCACCCGGCAGCTTGCAGAGAGGGGCCACGCCGTCTACCACATCTGCCGGCCCGGTCTGGGAGCCTCCCTCCCCGGCAAGGGTGTCGGTATTATTCCGGACGATCTGTCGGGTTATCTGATTCCCCGGTGGTGGCGCTACCGCCGGTGGGTCCGCCGGGGCCTTCCCGGGGTACGGGAGGCCCTGGGCGAGGCGCCGGATCTGGTGCTTGCCTTCGGGGAAAACAACTTCTTCGCCGCCCGGGCGGCGGCCGACCACTTCGGCGTCCCCCTGGTGATGGCCTTGCGAAACAACTTCCTGGATGAGCTGCGCACCGTAGGCCCCGTGCGGCGCAGGCTGCCCTTCGCACGGGGCCTGGAAAAGTGGCTCGCAAAGTGCTGGTACCGCCGCCTGGAGGCCGCCATCTGCAGCGGCTCCGATTCCATCGTCTTCCAGTCGGAGGCTGATCGTGATGCGATCCTCGGGCGGCATCCCGCCGAGGGCCACCGGGGAAGGGTGATCCCCAACAGCTTTCGTGTCTCCTGGTTGCCTACGCGCTTGGCGCATGCCAACCGCAGCGACAGCCTCTGCCGGGGGATCTTCATCGGCCACCTAAACGACCGCAAGGGCGTGCGCTTCCTTTTGTGGGCTCTGGCGGAGCTTGCAACAGGCGCCGCCGCACCTGTCGATGTGGGCCTGACCTTCGACGTGGTGGGCTTCGGCACGCTGGAGCCCTGGTGCCGGCGCTTCGTCGAGGAACGGGGACTCTCCGAGAGGGTGACGTTCCACGGTCGGGTCGAGGAGCCCCTGGAGCTCCTGGCCCAGGCGGATCTCCTGATCGTTCCCTCCCTCTTCGACAGCTTTCCGAACACAGTGCAGGAGGCCCTCTACGTCGGCACGCCGGTCATCGGAAGCGATACTCCCGGGATCGTCACGATGCTCGAATACGAGGCGCTGATCTTTCCCCGGCGAGACGCCCGTGCCCTTGCCGAGCGTCTGGATACCCTTCTGAGGGACCCCGGCGCTTATCAGGAGGTCCGGCGCCTCTGCGGCATCCGGCGGGAGGTCTTCGATTTCGACTGGGCGGAGCCGTGGGTAGAGCTCTTTCGGGAGGTGCGTACATCATGACACGGAAGAAGATCGGCATCATCTCCCGGCCCGTGGACCAGGGAACCAGCGGCAGCGCCTTTTCCCTGATTCACACTCTCCGGGCCATGCGGGACATCCGATCGGAGTGGGAAGATATCTTTGACATTCATCTTATCCACTACGTGAAAGGAACCCATTCCCTCTACGAGAGCTTTCCGGAGCTCATCGTACCCCGGAATCCCCTCAAGGCCGCTTGGTGCCTGGAAAGGGAGCGGTTTGAGCTTCTTCATTACAACCCCGTTACGATCTATTCTCCTGTCTTCGGGTTCTCCGGGCGGACGGTAGGGATGATCCATAGCGCCGAGCCCGACATGCTGCCCCATCTCTACTCCCGGATCCATGTCTGGCACGATCGGATCGTGGTTCCCTTCTTGGCCCGGCGGATCGACAGGATCATCTCCCCGAGCAACACCACCGCGGACTACCTGTTGGAGCGCATGCGCCTTTCCAAACGGCCGCTGGTGGCGCACAACGCCGTGAGCGAGCTCTTCCCCGCACCGCCGGAAGAGACCCGCCGGTCAAAGATCAGGGAGCGCTTCGGTCTCGAGGAGCCCTTTTTCTTCCACATCAGCAAGTACTCCGAGCGCAAGAACCCTTGGACCCTGCTGGAGGCCTTCGCCCGGCTCGTCGAGGAGGTGGGCGCCGGGCTTCCGCACCGTCTGCTCATCGGAGGTTCGGGGTGGGACAACGAGGAGGTCCTCGCCTTCCTGAAGCGGAGGAACCTCGGCCAAAGAGTGGTCCTTGCCGGCTTCTTGGACGAGGCGGAGGTGGCCACCCTCTATGCCCAGGCCTTCGCCTTCGTCTTTCCCAGCCTGATCGAGGGCTTCGGCATGCCCAATCTGGAGGCAATGGCCTACGGCTGTCCGGTAATCACAAGTGACGCCTTTGCCGTCAGGGAGGTAGTGGCCGATGCCGCCCTGGTGATCCGCGATCCCCTGGACGTTGAAGACTTGCGCGGCAAGATGCGCCGGGTCATTGACGATCCCGCTCTGCGGCAGGAGCTCATTTCCCGGGGATACGAGCGGGTGCGCTACTTCTCCTGGGACAAGAGCGCCCGGCACACGTTGGACCTCTATGCCGAGCTCTTGGGCGTCGAAAGGCGATGGGTCTGAAGTGAACGCCATGTCCGGAGACGATTACGCTCCCCATCGGTTCTTCCGTGCCGTCGAGGTCGTAGCCGTTATCGGCACGGGGTTGGCGCGCTTTATCGTAGCCGAGTGGCTGGAGTTTGATCTCTTCTTCATCGTCTGCGCAATTGCGTTCTGGATCGGCTTTGTCCTGGTCCGGACGCGGTCGGAGGAGGGAGTTCTGCAGCGCTGGGGGTTTACCTGGCGCCGGAATCCAAAGCAGGCTCGAATTCTGGTCCCCTATTTTGCCGCGTTGCTCATCGCCTGTTACCTATGGGGCCGGGTAGGGCTCGGGGGCAACGGGCCACAACCTTTTGGAGTCGACCGGGGTCACTTCGTTACCACGCTTCTGCTCTATCCCTTTTGGGGGGTCGTGCAGCAGTTTATCGTCGTCGCCATGATCGCCGGGAACATCGGATTGATACTTAAGAAGCCCTCCCGGCGGGGTCCTATCGCCGTCCTCGCCACGGGCATTCTTTTCGCTCTGGCCCACCTTCCGAGCCCGGCTCTCGTCGCTCTCGGCTTTCTTCTCGGTGCCGTGGCCACATCCACCTACCTTCGGTGGCGGAATCTCTGGATTATCGGGCTCTTTCACGGGTGGGTTGCCACCTTCTTCTACTACTTCGTCCTCCGGCAGGACCCCTGGGACGCGATTGTTGCTTTGGCGCGGTCACCGTGGTAGCTTCGACGAGTGACCGAGCCCTCGGACTGGCTTACCCTCGATAACGCCGCCAAGATCTACCCTTCATCGAACACCGAAGAGGCGCCTCAGGTCTTCCGGCTTCGCTGTGACTTCCTGCGACCGATCCGATACGAGGCCCTCGAAGAAGCCCTCGCCGCAATGATGAAGCGCTGTCCCTATTTTCAGGTGTCACTGAAGCGGGGGCTCTTCTGGTACTACCTTCAACGGCACGACGCCGTTCCACCGATCCGGCTTCTCGACGAAGAGCACATCACCCCGATAAGGGTCCGGGAGGATCAGCACCTCCTTTCGGTCAAGATCCGAGGGAATCGCCTTGCCGTCGACTTCTCTCACGTTCTGACCGACGGGGCAGGGGGGCTTCGGTTTTTGTTGAGTCTTCTCACCGTGTACCTCCGGCGCCGGGGAGAGAGCGTCGAGAGTCCGGACGGTTTTCTCGACCCGGATTCCCCGCCGGGTCCGGAGGAGGCGGTCGACGCACACAAGGCGAGTTTTGTTCGCAGCTCCCCGGCGCCCGCCGGCCTCGACACGGCCTTCCACCTCCCGGGCAAGCGACCGACCCCGGGATACTACCGGATCGTAACCGGAATCCTCGAGGTCGATGCGCTCCGCTCCAAAGCGAAGAGCGCCGGGGTGAGTATGACGGAGTACATCGTTGCCTCCTACATTTGGACGCTCTTGAAGCTCCGGGAGGGCGTCTCGGGCCGCCGGGCTTCCGCCGTCCGCATCGAGGTTCCGGTAAACATGCGTCCTATCCAAGGGACCGATACCATGCGAAACTTCTCGCTCTTCGTATCTCCGTCGGTTGACACTCGCCTCGGCGACTTCTCCTTTGAGGAGCTCTTGCCGCGGATACATCACACCATGCGATCCCAGCTGGACCGGAAGGAGCTTCTGCGGCAGATCGGCCGGAACGTCCGGGGAGAGCTCAACCCCATCGTCAGGATCATGCCGCTGTTCGCCAAGGATCTGCTGTTATCGGTGATGCACAAGCGTCTCGGCCCGAGCCTCTACTCCGGCGTCGTTTCGAATCTCGGGCCCATCCGGCTTCCGCCGTCCGTCGAGGAGCATGTCGACTCCTTTCGCTTCTTTCTCGGGCCGAGCCCGGAGATGAAGACCAATTGCTCGGTTCTCTCGTTTGGAGGGAAGCTCTACCTCTCCGTAGGTAACGTTCTCGAATCCCGAGATTTCGAGCGAACCTTCTTCTACCACCTTCGGGACCAGGGGCTCACCCCGGTGATAACAGAGGAGTAACCTATGAAGATCTGCCCCGTCTGTCGGATAGAAATCGCCTCGGATGCCGACCACTGTCCCCTCTGCGGAACCGATCTGAGCTCCCGCGACCCGACGGAGGAGCCGCCGGCGGATGCGGGGACCGGTGCCGGCCCCGGC
>JBKHCS010000017.1:0-39980 GCA_046541715.1 Spirochaetaceae bacterium | reverse complement strand
GAGTTGGATCTTCAAGTTGTGCGTAAAGAGTTGTTTTCCGCCGTCATCGGCGATGTCATGGATAAG
Source organism: Spirochaetaceae bacterium (assembly GCA_046541715.1). Lineage (GTDB taxonomy): Bacteria > Spirochaetota > Spirochaetia > DSM-27196 > PWMO01 > CAYPUT01. The sequence goes on along the minus strand of JBKHCS010000017.1, from coordinate 39,914 downwards.
ATGGGTCTCTTCCACCAGTTCGTGCCCCCGGAGGTGCAGCCCCTCGACACATCGACGGTTCTGGTGGGATACGCGATGCCGGTCCTCGAGGCGGACTGCTACGGCATCGAAATCGCATCGGAGAACCGTACGGCGGCCTTCGGGAAGATGTTCGAAGCCCTCGACAGCCTGAAGCCCGGCGAAGTCTACGTCTGCGCCGGGGGCAACGGTGCCTACGCCCAGTGGGGAGAGTTGATGAGCACCCGGGCCCAGGCCCTCGGGGCCGCCGGAGCCGTCGTCAACGGCTACTCCCGGGATACCAACGGTATCCAGCGCCTTGGGTTCCCCACCTTTTCTCGGGGGCGCTACGCCCAGGATCAGGGAGTCCGGGGGCGGGTCATCGACTACCGGTGCGCCATCGAGTTCCCCAATAGCACGGTCGTCGAGCCCGGAGACCTTGTGTTCGGCGATATCGACGGCGTGGTTATCGTTCCCCGGGGCCGGGCTGAGGAGATAATCGAAGCCGCTCTGGAGAAGGTCCGGGGAGAGAATCAGGTTCGCAAGGCCATCGAAGACGGAATGAGCGCCGTAGAGGCATTCGAAACCTTTGGAATTATGTAGCCTATGAAGAAGGCCTACGCCATAGGACAGAGCGACAACGTCGCCACGGCCCTCGAGGCGATATCGGCCGGCGAGGAGGTCGAGGTCGTCGGGGAAGTTCGGATGACCGTCGAGGCAACGACTGATATCCCCGACGCCCACAAGATAGCCCTCTCTGCTATCGCGCCCGGGGAGGGTATATTCAAACTCGGCACTCGAATCGGGACGGCGAAAGCCGATATTTCCCCCGGGGAATGGGTCCACCTCCACAACGCCCGGAGCGACTACGACGCTCGGGCGGAAGGCGCCGACGTCGAGACGGGCATGATGGGCGACACGACCTACGAGTAAGGAGGTACGGCGTGCCGGAACTCTCGAAGATATTCGAACGAACCTGGACGGGGTATCTGCGTCCCGACGGCAAGAAGGGGGTGCGGAACCTGGTTCTGGTCATCTACACGGTGGAGTGCGCCAAGCACGTGGCGTATAAGATAGCCGAAGGCGAACCCGACGACGTCCACGTCCTCGGGTTCTCGGGGTGCTACGACAACCAATACGCGATCAACCTTATGCTCTCGATGGTCCGCCACCCCAACGTCGGGGCGGTTCTCGCGGTGGGGCTCGGATGCGAGTTCACCCAGCCGGAGAAGATAGCCGAAGTCGCCGAGGCCGCCGGGCGTCGATCCCGGTGGCTCAAGATTCAGGAGACCGGGGGAACCCGGAAGAGCATCGAAGAAGGTAAGAGGATCGTCGAGGAGATGCGGGGCTATCTCTTTAGCGAAACGCCCCGGGTGGAGATGGGGCTTGCCGACCTTACCGTCGGTGCCGAGTGTGGCGGAAGCGACTCCACCTCGGGTCTCGCGGCGAACCCCTGCGTCGGCCGGATGTTCGACTTTGTGGTCGATGCCGGCGGTACCGCGATCTGGGAAGAGACCGTCGAGATGCTCGGCCTCAAGAAGATTCTCGTCGAACGGGCTGCGTGCGAGTCGGCGGCGACGGCGATAGCAGAGGCCTACGACAAGGCGGAGCAGTATTGCCGAGACGTTCGGCAGTACTCCATCGCACCGGGGAACTTCGCCGGGGGGCTTACGACCATCGAAGAGAAGTCCCTCGGCTCCTACGCCAAGAGCGGCTCCAAACCGATCCAGGGTGTCATCAAGGTGAGCGAGCGCCCGGATACTCCGGGTCTCTGGCTCTTAGACAGCGTCCCGGATCCGCACTTCGTTCAGTTCGGCTACACGAACCCCAACGACAACGAAGGGCTGATGGACCTCATCTCCGCAGGCTCGCAGATCCTTATCTACACCACCGGTAGGGGCTCCTGCACCGGAAGTGCCGTCTCTCCCGTGGTAAAGGTAACCGGCAACAGCGCCACCTACCGGAAACTGCCGGAGGATATGGATTTCGACGCCGGTCCGATTATGCGGGGGGAGAGGTCCCTCGATGAAGCCGCAGCGGATCTCTTGAACCTGGTGTGCGACATCGCTTCCGGCCGGCAGAGCAAGCCGGAAGCCCTCGGCCACCGGGAGTACTTTGTGATGTTCAAGCATCAGGACACCCCGAGCCTCGAGGCGGGGTGCCGGGTCTAATTCGGAGGTAGGCAAGCAGTGTCGGATTTCTCACTCAACGATGCCGTGTACGTCGTCACAGGCGGGGGAACGGGCCTGGGCCGGGGCATCGCGGAGCGGATGGTGGACTCCGGCGCCTCGGTGGTCATTACCGGGCGCCGGGAAGGGCCCCTCAAGGCGGCCGTGCAAGATCTCGGAGAAAAGAGCGCCTACCTCGTTTCCGACGTTACCCTCGAGGCGGATGCCCGCAAGGTCGTCTTGTTCGCCGTGGAGCGTTTCGGACGCCTGGACGGCATCGTCAACAACGCCGGCATCCATCTCAAGAAGCCGGTCGAGTCGACCGAACGCGAAGAGTTCGCCTCGGTTCTCGACGTTCACGTGATGGGAGCCTTCCTTCTGGTAAAACACGCCGTCGAGCAGCTCGCCGCCTCGCCGATGGGGCACGTTCTGTTCATCAGCTCGATGTCCTATTACATGGGCATGGACCGGATCGTAGCCTACACCGCCGCCAAATCAGCGGTGGCGGGAATGACCCGGCAGCTTTCCGCCGAGCTCGCCCCGAGGGGCGTCCGGGTCAACGCGATCGCCCCAGGGTGGATCGGCTCCGACATGCTCGAGGAAGCTCTCGGGAACGATCCTCCGAGGCGAGACAAAATTCTCTCCCGGATTGCGATGCACCGATTCGGAGACCCGGAGGATATCGGGAACGCCGCGGTGTACCTCTGCTCCCCGGCGGCGAAGTACGTTACCGGGGTGGTGCTCCCGGTCGACGGCGGGGCGGTTGCGAGCCTCTAAACACAATTCTGGGAGCACAGAGGAGAATCCCCGGTGAGTTACACGCCAAACAGAATCACGGAAGTAGAGACGTGGCGCCTCGAGAACCAGAAGGGTCTCTTCGACGCGAAACACTCGGGCAAACAGACGATGGCCTGGGATGTGGTTCTCTTGAGGATAGGCACCGCCGAGGGCATAGACGGCTACGCTTCGGCCTTGGCCGCCCGGTCGGGCCCGATCACCGAAGCCTACATCCACGAGGTGCTTGCTCCGGTAGTTCTCGGTCGGGACGTGAGCGACCGGGAGGCAATCTGGCACGACTATTGGCTTATCGACCGTCATCTGACCTTTTTCCCGGTGTATCTGCCGGGGCCGGTCGACGTGGCGCTCTGGGACATCGCGGCAAAATCGGCCGGGTTGCCGCTTTTTCGCTACATCGGGGCCTTCCGGGACACCCTCCCGGTCTACGCGAGTAGCCTCTTCCACGAGACTGTCGGCGACTACGTAACCGAGGCGCAGGAGCACGCGGCCCGGGGCATTCGAGCGTACAAGGCGCATCCTCCGGGAGGATGGCAACGGGATATGGAAGTCCATCGTCTGCTCAGGCAGGAGATGGGCCCCGACTACACGCTGATGAGCGACCCCGTGTCGGAGTACACGCTGGAGACGGCGATCCGGGTCGGGCGGCAGCTGGAAGAATTGGACTACCGATGGCTCGAGGAGCCCTTTCGTGATTTCGAATTGATGAAGTATAAGCGGCTCTCCGATACGCTCGACATTCCCGTCGCCGGGACCGAGACCACCAACGGCGGGCCCTGGGGCGTTGCCCAGGCGATCGGGCTCGGTGCCGTCGACATCGTTCGGGCGGACGTCTCTTGGAAGGCCGGGGTAACCGGAACCATCAAGATCGCCCATGTGGCCGAGGCCTTCGGTCTCCAATGCGAGGTTCATACCACCACGATGGGCGTGATGGAGTTGGCGAACCTCCACGTGAGCTGCGCGATCCGGAACTGCGAATTCTACGAGATGCTCATCCCCGAGCCGGCGTTCCGCTTTCCCTTGGCGGAACCGCTTCCGATTGACTCCGACGGCGTCGTCCACGTTCCCGAAGAGCCGGGCCTCGGCGCCGAATCGCGAATCGACTGGGACCTCGTGAAGGAACGCACCCTCTCCCGGCGGTCGTCGAGGGTCTAAAGGGACCCCAGGCCCCTCGCTTTACTTCGTCGGCTTCGGCGGCGCATACTTTAGGGCGTGGAAGCGCCGCAACCGGAACAACGCTACAGCTGGCAGGAATATCTAAACTGGCCTGCCGACGAGCGCTTCGAGCTCGTCGAGGGCGCGCCCTATGCGATGAGTCCCGCTCCCCGGCGTCGGCACCAGGAGATCGGTGGTGCCTTGTTCAACCAGCTCTACAACGCGCTGAAGGAAAGCGGCTGCTACGTCTTCATTGCTCCATTCGACGTCAAGCTCTCTCCCGACGAGATGGACGACGCACCGACGGTAGTACAACCAGACATTTCCGTGACCTGTGACGAGTCAAAGCTGACCGAGCAAGGAATGACCGGGCCCCCGGATTTGATCATCGAGATCGTGTCCCCCGATAGCGGCCTCGCCGACCGGGGGCGGAAATTCGATCTCTACCGACGCTACGGCGTTCGGGAGTACTGGATCGTCGACCAGGAAGAGCAGCTCGTCGAAGTCTATCTCTTGACCGCCGGAGGAGACTACAGAAGAGCCGGCGTCTACGGCCCGACCCAGGCTCTATCCTCCGGCGTCGTAGACGCCGTCAACGTCGATCTTTCTGAGGTATTTGGCGGGTAGCTACGAACCAGGAATGCCGGATGCCCCGCAGGAACTCAGAAAAGGCGTATACTATACCCATCTAGTTCTGTTCGTGGAGGTCGCATATGGGACGAAGCAAAGACAAGGGTGGGGCCGAAGCAAAGAAGAAGTCGGAGAAGACCATAAAGGAACGCCGGCGCGAAAAGAAAGAGAAGGCGAGTTCCCGGGACAACCGGCCTTAGCCCGTTTCGGTCCGTTAATGCCTGCCGGTCGGCCGGTGGCTTTCGAGCCTCCTCGCTTGACCGGCGATCATCAATCCGCGACTATTTACGACCATGAAAATCACCTTAAAGCGACTCAACCAGGCCGTCCGTTTCCGTGCGTTCAACGAAGACGGCAACACGGTAGATATCGACGGCGCGGCTACGATCGGCGGCGAGGGAGCCGGGTTCCGGCCGATGCAGCTTGCTCTAACGGCCCTTGCCGGGTGCGCAACGATGGATGTGGTTACCATTCTTCAGAAGCAGCGGCAGCGTCTTGACGACATATCGATCGACATATCCGGAGAACGCCGAGAGGGGACTCCATCGCCCTTCAAGAGGGTCCACATCCACTACGACCTCTACGGAGAAATCGACGAGGCGAAGGCCCGCCGGGCAATCGACTTGGCGGTTCACACCTACTGTTCCGTCGGAGAGATGATAAAGTCGACCGCCGAGATTACCGCCTCCTTCGCAATCAATCCGTCGGGAAGCGGCCCCGGGAGAGAGGATCAACGATGAGTGACGACGAAGGATCCTTCGACACCGCGGCCATCCGGACCCAGGCGGAGCGCTCGGCCCATCGTGAGCACAGCGTCCCCATCTTTATGACCTCGAGCTTCGTCTTCGACAGCGCCGAGCAGGCAAAGGCGCTCTTTGCCGGGGAGGAGGCCGGGCTTGTCTACTCCCGGTACGGCAACCCGAACACCGACGAGCTCGTCGAGAAGCTCTGCCTTCTCGAGGGTGCCGAGGACGGTGTTGCCACCGCCACCGGTATGGCCGCGATGTTTGCCTCCCTTGCCGGCCTCCTCGGCGCCGGGGATCACGTAGTGGCGTCCCGGGCGCTCTTTGGATCGACCTTCGCGATCCTGCAAAAGGTGCTGCCGAAGTGGGGAATCGAGGCGACCTTCGTCGACCCAAAGGACATCGACGAGTGGGAGGCCGCAGTCCGTCCGAGCACCAAGCTCTTCTTTGCCGAGACCCCGTCCAACCCGGGCCTCGAGCTTATCGACATGGAGGCCCTGGGCAAGCTCGCCGCGGCGAAAGACATCACCTTGAGCGTCGACAACTGCTTCGCAACCCCCTACATCCAGCGCCCTGCGGACTACGGCGCCCACCTGATAACCCACTCGGCCACCAAGTTCATGGACGGCCAGGGGCGGGTCCTCGGCGGCGCCATCCTGGGCACCAAGGAGCTTATCGGCGAGCTGCGCTTCTTCTGCCGGCAGACCGGTCCCGCGCTCTCGCCCTTCAACGCCTGGGTTATCTCCAAGGGCCTCGAAACTCTGGGCCTGCGGATGGAGCGCCACTGCGACAACGCGTTGACCCTGGCACAGTACCTCGAGGCGAGCCCAGGTACGAATTGGGTGAAGTACCCCTTCCTGGAGAGTCACCCGCAGCACGAGCTCGCTAAGCGGCAGATGAAGCTCGGCGGCGGACTCGTCACCTTCGAGGTACCCGGCGGGGAGGCCGGGGGCATGGCTTTCCTGAACGCCCTCAACATGGTGACCCGTTCCTCGAATCTGGGCGACACCCGGAGCATCGCGACCCACCCGGCGACCACCACCCACGCAAAGCTTACCGAGGAAGAACGCCTCGCGATCGGCATCACCCCGGGGACCATCCGGCTCTCGGTGGGCCTGGAGGGCATCGAGGACCTGATCGCCGATGTGGACCGGGCCCTCGGGAAGGTGAGGTAGGGCGGCCGGGAGCCGGGGCGACTCGGCTGCGGATTGTTTCCGGTGCCCACACGGCGTATACTAGGTGTGTTATGCCGACGAAGGTATCCGTCTCCGCAGACGTAGAACACGAGCTCCTTACCGCCGACGATTTTCTCGACTGGCTCGAGCCGGGGCGGCATGCGGACTTGATCGATGGGGAGGTCTTTATGCATTCGCCGGTCTCGACCCGCCACGCCCGGTTGGCCAGCTTTCTCGAGCGCCTCCTCGGTCAGTACATCGAGGATCACGACCTCGGGACGCTCTACCGAGAGGTCGTCGCCGTGCGTTTGAGCGGCCGGAACGTCTTCTTGCCGGATCTTTCCTTCTACACAGCGGGTCGGGAGGACGTCGATAAGGGCACCTATCTTCTCGGGGCTCCGGACCTGGTCGTGGAGATTTTGAGCCCGAGAACCGGCGAACGGGACGTCGGTCCGAAGTTTGCGGAATACGAACAGCACGGAGTAAGGGAGTACTGGGTCCTCGATCCGGAGACCCTGGCGCACCGCTTCTACCATCTGGAGGGTGAGGAACTGGTGGAGTTCGCCCACGGTGAGAAAGCTATCGCCTCCTTCGTTGTTCCCGGATTCGTCCTTCAGCGCGACTGGCTCGATCCGAACGCCCTGCCCAAGGTTTCCGAGGCACTGAATCGGCTCCGGCGGTAGCCGGAACCACCCATTACCTGGATAATCCCTGTAAGGGAATCTGATGAAACTATCAAACCGTTTGGCCCGATTGGGTACCGAAACCGCTTTCGCCGTCTCGGCGGAAGCCGCCGTCTTCGCCGCAGAGGGCAATACCGTCTATCCCTTCCATTTGGGGGATATCAATCTACCGACACCGCAGAACGTGGTCGAAGCGATGGATCGAGCCGTTGCCGACGGCAAGACCGGCTACTGCCCGAACGCAGGGATTCCCGCTCTGAGGGAGGCCCTTGCTGCGGACATCAACACGAGCCACGGCACCTCCTATACCGGCGTCAACGTCTCGGTTCAGCCCGGCGGCAAACCGGTCATCGGGAAGTTTCTGCTGGCCGTGATGAATCCCGGCGACGAGGTGCTCTACCCGAACCCCGGCTACCCGATCTACGAGTCGATGATCGAATTCCACGGCGGCATCGCCGTGCCCTACGGCTATCGGCACGGGGAGACCAACTTCGAGCTCGACTTCGACGCCTTGGAGACGGCGATTACCCCGAAGACCCGGATCCTTATCTACAACAACCTGCAAAACCCCACCGGCGCCGAATCGAGTGCCGTCGAAATGGAGCGCCTGGCGGAGCTGGTACGACGCCACGACCTGGCGGTGCTCTGCGACGAGGCGTATTTCGATATGCGTTATTCCGGGGCGTCTCGCTCCTTCGTGGAGCTCCCGGAGATGGCCGATCGGTGCGTTATCCTATACACCTTCTCCAAAAAATTCGCGATGACCGGCTGGCGCCTCGGCGCGGCCATCGGCCCGGGGCCGGTAGTCGATGCCATTTCCAAGCTCAACGTAAACGCCGAGTCCTGCACTACGCACTTTATCCAAGTGGCGGGGGTAGAGGCGCTCACCGGAGACCAAAGTGGCTCGAAGGCCATTCTCGCGGAGCTGCGGCGTCGGCGGGACCGGGCGGTTGAGCTCTTGAACGGCATCGACGGGGTTTCCTGCTACCGGCCGGAGGCCACCTTCTATCTCTATCCCGAGGTCACCGAGGTGATGAAGTCCCGGGGCTTTCAAGACTACGAGAGCTTTCGCCGCGGGGTGCTTCGAGCCACGGGGGTTTCCTTCTGCACACGGCTTCACTTCGGCCGGCCGGTGCCCGGGGAAGAGCGGCGCTACGTGCGCTTTGCCTATTCGGGTATCGATGTTCCGGCGATAGAAGAAGGACTCGAGAGACTCCGGGCTTTTTTGACTTCCTGACACATTGACACGGGATTGCCGAGCGTGGAAGCTATCTAGGTAACTCGCCGTCGAGAGAGAGCGACCCCGGCTCGAAGGACACGGGGCGCCGCCGAAGGTGCAAGGGAGGGGCATGGCCTGCCCGTTTCCCGAAACTCTCAGGCTACCGGATCGACGGGGAGATAACACTCTGGAGAGCCGCGCCGGCGGCCGGCCCGTGCCGGCGGGCGCGCACCGACGGGGAATGCTTGGGCGGGTGCGGCGAGCCGCCGGCCGACCGAGCCAATCTCTCAGGTTCTAGGACAGAGGTTTGTGGCCCTAAGGAGACGATATGTCCGGCCCACAACCTCTGCGACCACCCCTTTACGATATCCACACGAAGCTCGGCGCAAGCTTTACCACCTTCGCGGGATGGGAGTTGCCCCTCCATTACGGAGGCGGTGCGACCTCCGGCGCGATCGCCGAGCACCACGCAGTCCGCAACGCCGCAGGCCTCTTCGACATCTCGCATATGGGCCGTCTCATGGTTGCCGGCCCCGGTGCAGGGGGCCGGCTCGCATTCCTCGTCAGTGCGGACGCGAGCACCTTGGAAGTCGGCCGGTCTACCTATGCTCTCCTCTGCCGGGAGGACGGCGGTGTAATCGACGATATTTTTGTCTACCGAACCGGTGCCGAGGAGTTCCTGGTGGTAGTCAACGCCGCCCGGAGGAGCCGGGATCTCGAATGGCTCCGGAGTCGGCTCCCGGCCGACGGAGAGAAAGCGGGGTCCCCCGGTGGCTGCACACTATCCGACATTAGCGACGATACGGCGATGCTTGCCCTCCAGGGGCCGATGGCCGCGGCGGTCCTCCGGCGGTGGTTCCTCGACGCTTCTCCGGTCCCCGGTGGCTCCGTCGGCGGCCACTCGCCGGCGGATCTCGACCGCTTCGGGATCGAGACTCTCCCGGGCAGCGGCTGGATCTCCCGTACGGGGTACACCGGGGAGGACGGTTTCGAGTTGATCGTCGGCGCCGGGCAGGCGGCGGATACCTGGTCGGGCCTTCTGGAGGCCGCGGACCGGGCAGGGGTACCCTGCGTGCCCGCAGGCCTCGCCGCCAGGGATAGTCTCCGCCTCGAAGCGGGGTTCGCCCTCTACGGTCACGAGCTCTCCGAGGGAATAACCCCGGTCGAGGCGCGGCTACTCTGGGCCTGCGATCTCGACCACGACTTCGTGGGAAGGGATGCGATTCTCCGCCGCCGGGAGGCCGGCCCCGAACGCACGCTGAGGCGCCTCGTAGTGCGCAGCGGGGGAGTCCCCCGGGAGGGGTTCCCGGTCCTTGACGAGGAAGGCCGGCGGGTGGGCGCCGTAGTCTCCGGCGGTAGGGCGCCCTCCTTCGAGGTCTTTCTGGCGAACGCCTATGTCGAAGCCGGGGTTGCGTCGGCGGACCGCTTGGCCGTCGAAATCCGGGGGCGCCGGGTGGCCGGGGAACAGCATCGGGGGCCCCTCTACCGCCCGGCCTACGAAACGCTTTTGCCTGCTCCGGACCAACTCGACAGGCGCTCGGAGTTTTCGGGCAGGCATCTTGGGGTGGCCGACGATGACCAACGGCGAAAGATGCTCTCCACGATCGGTGTCCGGTCGGTCGACGAATTGATCCGAGAAGTTATCCCCGATGAGGTCCGGCGGGATACCCAGATGAACCTCCCGGCGCCGCTGACCGAGGAGGGTCTCCTCCGGCGTATGCGGGAGATCGGGGGGAAGAATTGCGTGCTTCGAAGCCTGATCGGCATGGGCTACTCGGATACGATTACGCCGGCGGTCATCCGACGGAACATTTTCGAGAACCCGAAGTGGTACACCTCCTACACTCCGTATCAGCCCGAGATCTCCCAAGGCCGTCTAGAGGCGCTTCTGAACTTCCAGACGATGGTCGCCGATTTGACGGGGATGGAGATTGCCAACGCCTCGATGCTCGACGAGGCAACCGCTGCGGCGGAGGCGGTGATGATGGCCTTCCGGCGTCACAAGCAGAAGGAAAACGAGTAGTCGTCGGTGACTCTTTCGCCGGGGCTCCATCCCCAGACCATCGCCCACATTCGAACCCGGGGGGAGGCCGTAGGACTCCGGGTCGATATAGCCGAAGAGCCGGAGTTTGTCCCGGGTCTGGTCGCCGTTGTAGTGCAGTACCCCGACACCAGGGGCCGCGTCCTCGACTTCCGCCGATTGACCGCGGCGGTCCACGCAGCCGGAGCCTCGGTTGTCGTTGCGACGGACCTCTTGGCCCTGACCCTTCTCTCGCCACCGGGGGAGTGGGGAGCCGACGTCGTGGTCGGGAACAGCCAACGCTTCGGGGTGCCGATGGGCTACGGTGGACCCCACGCCGCCTTCCTCGCGACCCGGGATTCCTGGAAGCGTCAGCTTCCCGGGCGGCTGGTAGGGGTAAGCCGGGACAGCCGGGGCGGCCGGGCTCTCCGGCTTGCGCTTCAGACCCGGGAGCAGCACATTCGGCGGGATAAGGCGACGAGCAACATCTGCACCGCTCAGGCGCTTCTCGCCGTGATGGCGTCGATGTACGCCGTCTATCACGGCCCCGGGGGACTCAAGGGGATAGCCCGAAGGGTGCGACTCTTGGCCGAGACGTTTCGGGAGGCGGTCAAGCAGCTCGGATTCTCCGTCGACCCGGGGCCGATCTTCGACACGGTCGTCTTTCGGCCCCCGGAGGGCGACCCCAACCCCGGGGCGGGGTCCGGTTCCCGAGCCGGGGCGGGGGCTCGAAACCCGGGGCCGGACATCCCGGCGGCAGCGCGGTCGGCAGGTTACAACCTGCGGCGTTTCGAAGACGGAAGCCTGGGCGCTTCCTTCGACGAGGTATCAACCCTCGGCGAAGTCGAGACCCTGGTTGGAGTTCTTGCTGCCCACGTCGGAGCCGAGGTGCCGGATCTCGGTGCGGTTTCCCGCGGTGTCTCCCCGCGACCGCCGCTGCCTTTCGAACGGAGATCCTCCTTTCTAAAGGAGGAGGTCTTCGGCCGGTATCACACCGAAACCGAGCTACTGCGCTACATCACTTCTTTGGAAGAAAAGGATATCTCCCTAGCCCACTCGATGATTCCCCTGGGAAGCTGCACGATGAAGCTCAATCCCACAGCGGCCCTGCTGCCGATAAGTTGGCCCGAGTTTGCGGGGATGCATCCCTACGCCCCGGCGGACCAGTCCGAAGGGTACCGGGAATTGGCGGAGGAGCTCGGTGGGTGGCTCTGCGAGATCAACGAGATGCACGGCTACACCCTCCAGCCGAATAGCGGCGCCCAGGGGGAGTACACGGGTCTCTTGATAATCCGGGCCTGGCACCGTGCTCAGCACCGGGGCAAGCAGGGTTCCCGGGACGGGGGACAGTCTCCGGCGCAGCCGGAGCGGGACCTCTGCCTCATTCCCGACTCGGCCCACGGAACAAACCCGGCGAGCGCCGCGATGGCGGGCTTTGCGGTGGCCGTTGTGCCGTCGACTCCGGAAGGAGAGATCGACCTCGATGCTCTGGGAAGGACCCTGGAGGCGGAAGGCCCTCGCGTGGCGGCGATGATGGTAACCTATCCGTCGACCTTCGGCGTCTTCGACCGAAACGTTCCTCGGGCTATCGAGATGGTCCACGCCGCCGGGGGACAGGTCTACCTCGACGGAGCCAACGTAAACGCCCAGGTGGGCCTGACGAGCCCCGGGCGGATCGGCGCCGATGTCTGCCACCTGAATCTCCACAAGAGCTTCGCCATACCCCACGGAGGGGGCGGCCCCGGAGTCGGGCCGGTGCTGACCGCGGAGCATCTAACCCCCTTCCTACCGGGCACCCTGGATAACCCCGGGTCGACGGGGGTGGTCGTCGGGGCGCCCCTCGGGAGCGCCGGGGTTCTCCCGGTGTCCTACGGCTACATCGCCATGCTCGGTGCCTCGGGCCTCCGTTCGGCGAGCGAGGCTGCCATTCTCGGGGCCAACTACATCGCGTCCCGGCTGGCCCCCCGGATAAGCATAGCCTACGCAGGGACGGGTCGCAGGGTAGCACACGAGTGCATCCTCGACTTTCGCCGCGTCGAAAAGGAGACCGGAGTAACCGTCGAGGATGTCGCGAAACGCCTCATGGACTACGGCTACCACGCTCCGACGATGGCCTGGCCGGTACCGGGGTCCCTGATGGTGGAGCCGACCGAAAGCGAGGACAAGGGGGAGCTCGACCGCTTCTGCGACGCGATGCTTTCGATCTTCGACGAAATCGAAGAGATCCGCAGGGGGGAGGTCGCCCTCGAGGAGAGCCTCCTTCGCCGGGCACCGCACACCGCCTTAGACCTTGCCGACGAATGGGATCGGCCCTACGACCGGAACCGGGCGCTGTTTCCGGCCCCCTGGTGCCGGGAGCGGAAGTTTTGGCCGGCGTCCAACCGGGTCGACAACCCCTACGGGGACAAGAACTTGGTCTGTAGCTGTGCGGGCCTGGAAGACTGGGCGGGATGAGCTCGGAGGCCCTCACTTTCTACGGTCTCGAGGACTTGGCACCGGCATACTCTCATAGGTTCGTTCCTTTTGCATGGGCCGGGACCGGAGCCGGAAACATGGGGCGCCTGTCGGTTCACGTTTTTGGCCGCCGGCTGCCTTCGAATGCCGTGTTATCTGCCCGGCCCCGCCGCGGTACGGTTCTTCTCCTCCACGGCTATCTCGACCACGCCCTGGTAAACGGTAAGACGATTCGTTTGTTGTTCGCCGCCGGATACGACGTTCTCGCTCCGGACCTTCCGGGGCACGGTTTATCCGACGGGGAGGAGGCCGCGATAGACGACTTCGCTACCTACGCAGAGGCACTCCGGTCGGTCCTCGTCGACCCGGCGTCGAACGCCCCGGCGACCCCGGCTACCTCTGCTACCCCGACCGACTCTGCCACTCCGGGGTCGCTTTTCGCCGTCGGCCACTCCGCCGGGGCCGCCGCCGTACTGGCGTACTGCAACCGGTACGGCTGTCCCTTTGCATCGGTTGTTCTCGTCGCACCCCTCGTTCGGACGGTCGGTTGGAGGGCCATCAAGGTCGCATTGCCGCTCCTCCGGCTCATCTCCCGACGTATCTTTCGCCGCTCCGGGGCCTGCAGCAGCGACCGGGATTTCGTCGACTTCCACAAGGCCGACCCGCGAATGGCGCAGACCGCGAGCCTGGAGTGGAGCCGGGCGATGCTCGACTGGGAGTCCCGATTGGAGGAGTACACCCGGTTTCCCGATTCTGCGGTCGTAATCCAAGGGACCAAAGACTCGGTCGTCGCCCGACGGCACAACCTGCGCTTTCTGCAGCGCAAGATTCCGAATCTTTCGGTCAACCTCATTCAGGGGGGAATGCACTGCCTCCTCAACGAGCGGGAGGAGCTTCGGGTGCAGGTCGAGGAGATTATTCTCGACGGGTTGACTCGCGACGGCCTTGACGTTTCGCCGGTGTCGGGTTAGGAGGTCTCCATGAGCAAAGACAAATGGAACCGTCGCTACGCGGAGCGGGGGGCCGATTCACCCGGGGAGCCGAATCCCGTATTCGTCGAAGAGACGGCCTCCTTGACGCCGGGCCGGGCTCTGGACCTCGCCGCCGGGGACGGGCGACACGCGCTCTTCTTGGCCGCCCGAGGCTGGCGGGTGACGTGCGTCGATTTTTCGGATGCTGCAGTGGAGCGGGGCCGGCGGTTCGCCGAGGCTGCCGGGATCGGCGCCGAAACCGCCGGGAAACCCGGTGCCATCGATTGGGTTCTGTCCGATCTGACCGAATACACGCCGACTCCCGGAGCCTTCGACCTGGTAGTGGTTCTCTTTCTTCACATACCATGGAAGCAGATGCAGGACGTTATCAGACGGGGAGCCGTCGCCCTGGCGCCGGGGGGTACCTTCCTGCTCTTGGGACACCACCGGGACAACATCGGCCGGGACGCCGGGGGACCGCAGAACCCGGACGTCCTTTACACCGAGGAGGACGTGTCGAAAGTGCTCGACGGGCTCGGTGGGCTCGATATCGAGCGACGGGAAAAAGTCGAGCGGCAATCGAAGCACGCCGGAGAAGCCACGGAAAATCCCGAGGCCCGTGCCCTCGACTGTCTAGTGAAGGCCCGGCGGCGCTTCTCAGGCAGGCATAGCGCGCCGTGAGAATTCTCGGAGTAGATATCGGAACCTCCTCGATGAAGCTTGCTGTCTTCGACGGGGACGAATCGGGCCTCGAAATGGTCGCCGAGTTTACCAAAGCGTATCGGGTGCAGAACCCTCGGAGATTAGCTCTCGAAGCGGAGGCCACGTACCAAGAGACTCGCGCCATGGGGCTCCGGCGGAGGAACCTCTACTTTATCTTTAGCGCGAAGCGGGACACCCATATCGAAAGCGACCTCATTACCTATCAGCTATCCGGACCACAGGATTCCCGGCGCCTTTTCTGCGCGAGCGACGCACCCTACGGGAGGCAGACCTGGAACTTCGGCGGATTCCGGTGGATGCTCGACTCGCTCAAACGAGCCGATATACACCCAGACCCTCGCATTCGGGAGAATCCGGGGCTGTTTGACGAGGATTCCATTTCCGGCTTCATGGGGGAGAACTTCCTGAGGCTCATCGAGACAACCTACGACAGGTTGATTTCCCGGAGATAGGGAGTCGCTCTCCGAACCACCCTCGAGAGGTGGACCAATATGGCCACGGCCCCAACCGACGGAATCGAGAAGACCCGAATGGAAGTCGCTAATCCGAGTGCGTCGGCGGAGAGGCCGAAGAGAAAGGGGCTCAGGGCTTGAGCGATGGTCATGGTTCCCAATAGCACCCCGAAGGCGTGCCCCGCCCGGAGGCTGCTGCGAAAGCGCCGCATTAGAAGGTTCTGCAGAGGAATACAGCCGATCGCGCCGCCGCCGAAGAGAAAGAGGACGGCCACTGACGCCAAAGGTCCGCCGGCCGACGGGAAGAGGAAGACGAGGGGCGGGATCGTAAGGATGATTCCCAGGTAGAGGGTAAAGGGATTCACTCGGTCGGCGAGGCGACCGAAGGTCCGGGCTCCGACGAAGCCGCCGAGAAAGTAGGCTCCTGTCACCAGCTCTACGGCACCGAGAGGAAGGGTTCCCCGAGACGCCAAGAAGGTTGGGACGAAGCTCAAGACCGCCATTACGGATACGAACCGAAGAAGGCTGCTCAAGAGAAAAAGCCCAAAGTGCCACGGCGATAGACTTCCATCCCGGCCGTCGTCGCTCACCGTCGGCCGAGGAGCCTCTCTTTTCGGCTGAGCCAGGAAGAGGTAGGCCGCGGCGAGCCCCGGAACTGCGGCAGCCCCAATGACGAAGCGCCACGAATAGGTCTGCAACACGAGGGCGCTTATCCCCAGGACCAGGATGACCGAGCCGGAGCCGTAGGACTCGAAGCGGCCGAAGAACCGTCCCCTGGCCCGCTGAACGTGGGCGTCGGCCATCCCGTAGATCGCCGGATGAAACACGCTTACCCCAACCGCCGCGAGGGCGAGGCTCAAGTTCAGAAGCGTAAGCGTCGAGCTCGAAGCCGCTAGGAGAAAACCCGCCGAGGCGCCGATAAAGCCGATGCCGATGAGGCGCGTCGGGAAGAAGGAATCCGAGAGGCGCCCGAAGAGGATCGAGAAGAGGGCCACGACCATCAGGTAGAGGGAAAGGACGCCCCCGGCTCCTGCGTAGTTTAGATTGTAGTCGGAGATCATGAGGGGAAGGACGACCGGGAGAATGAACCAGTAGACATCGTTCGCCGAGTGGCCGAGAAAGGCCAGGCGTTCAAAAGACAGCGTTCGAGGCGTCGAGGCTGTGGTCATGCCGGTCATATTATTTGCTTCCGCAGGAAGGGGCCAGGGCCGGCCCCGAAGCCGGCCGGTCGCGGCCCCGGAAGCCGGCCCCCGAATCAGGACCCCGGCCCCGGAAGCAGCGAATCGTTAGGCCGGGGCGACCCGGCCGTTGTGCTCCTCGAGCTTTGCCCAGTCGAAGTCGACACCGTGACCCGGCAGCTCGCCGGCCCGCATGACACCGTCGATCATCTGCGGGGGATTCTTCATGTAGCGCTCCAGGCCGAAGCCGTGGCATTCCACGAAGGACTTGTTCGGGATCGCCGCCAAAAGCTGCAGGTGGATCTCGTGGACCCCGTGGCTGGTCGTCGGCAAGTTGTGGGTATACGCCAAATTTGCAACGCGCATCCAACCCGTTACGCCTCCACAGTTGCTCACGTCCGGCTCGACGAAGCTTACTCCTCCGGCCTCGATCAGGTGACGAAACTCGTAGACGGTATGCAGGTTCTCCCCGGCGGCAACGGGTATGCCGCCCTCGCTTTGGATGGTCGCATGGGCTGCAAAGTCGTCGGGGATGGTAGGCTCTTCGAACCAATATAGCTCGTAGGGTGCAAAGGCCCGGGCGGCAGAGATTGCCGTCGAGGTGGTCCACTGCATGTTCGCATCGACCATCAACGTCACGTCGGGTCCGATGAGCTCCCGCACCGCCGCGACGCGCTCGACATCTTCCCGGTAGTCTTCCCGGCCCACCTTCATCTTCAGGGCGCGGTAGCCTGCAGCAAGATTCTTGCGAGTCTGATCCAAAAGCTCCTCCAGGGAGAACTGAAGGTCCACACCCCCGGCGTAGGGAACAACCTGTGGATTATGGCCTCCCAGCATCCGCCACAGAGGTTCACCACGCTTCTTTCCTAGAAGATCCCAGAGGCCCAGGTCCAGGGCCGAGACGGCGAAGGACACGGGACCCCCGCGGCCTACATAGTGAAGCTTCCACCACATCGCCTCCCAGAGGGCCTCTATTTCCGTCGGGTCTCTTCCGATTAGGAGAGGCGCGAGGGCGTCGTCGATGAGCGCCTTGATGGCGCCCCCCCCGAGTCCGATGGTGTAGGTGTAGCCGACGCCCTGTATGCCTTCTTCAGTGTTAAGGCGCACCATCACAACCTCGAATTGGGTAAGAATGCCGTGACGAGAATCGGAAAGCCGGCGCTTTAGGGGCAATCGGTACAGGGTGCTCGTACATTGGGTAATCTTCACGTTGATCTCTCCTATTGGCTAGTCAGCTTACGCTCTTCGTCGGCGCTCCATCCATGAACGTGTCGAAGGGGGATGCCCTCAAGGTGTGGATAGATGATCGTACGGCCCGGCATCCTTCCATCCCGCATCAGACGGAGAGCCTCGGGTAAGGCATCCAAGGAGCCGACCGCCGCCACGTATCGGCCTGCCTCGATGTCCCCCCGGCTTACCGAGATGAGGGCCTCCTGCAGATCGAAGGGGTCCCCTCCGGAGGAGCCCACTAGGCGCATCTCGTCGTAGTGCACCCGCAAGGCATCCACCTGCAGCATCGAGTCTCCCCCGGGGAGCCCTCCGAAAAGATTCACGACCCCACCACGACCGGCGAGCCGTACCGCCTCCTCTTGCACCGACCGCTTACCGACCGCCACGATGACATCGGAAGCCATGCGGCCTCCCGAGCGTTCTTCGACGATTGCGGTGGTTTCGTTCGGCGAGCAGGTAACCAGATCGATACCGAGGGTCCGCGCCTTGGTTGCCAGGTTCTTCCGGACCCACTCCAGCTGATTGGGTACCGGATCGACGGCGACGATGGTCCCGGGACGATAGCGCATCGCAAGCTCGAGATTGATCCGGCCCATGGTTCCGGCCCCTATCACGACGCAGACACCTCCACCAAGAATACCCTGATGGGGTGTCCAGGGGTCCGTCGGATGGTTCTTGCCCAGGTGAATGTGTCGATACTGAGCCGAGATCGCACAGGAAATTGGTTCACACATCGACACTGCGTAATGCGGGATGTCTTCGTCCGGAAGCCGAAGCAGGCATTGCCCCTCAATTACCTCCTCGGGTACGAGAAGGTACTGTGCTAGACAGCCACCAAGTGTATAGCCGACGGCGGTCTTCTCCATGTACCGACCCTGATCCCGGTATCTTTCAAGATGATTGATCGGAGAACCGACTACTGCCGGCTGCAGACCCAGACGCATCCCCGGCGTGTATCGATGGGCCAATCCCCGGCCGACCTCTACGACCGTGAGGGAGCCTTCATCTCCCAGGATGATGGGCCATCGCGCAGGATCCCATCCCTCCATAAACGAGTGGCGTTCTCCCTGAGCGGCAAGCTTTAGGATCGATGTACAGACCCCTGCGGCGTCCACTCGGGCGAGGAGTTGACGCTCGGCCGGTACCGGTAGGGGGACCTCTTCCACCGCGATACTCTCCAATCCCTGCCCCTTGAGAACTGCGGCCTTCATTGTCTTTTGTTCCACGAATTCTCCGCAATCACTATATACGCGCACTTTGCCCCTTTCCAGAGCGCCGAAGGAAGCGTAGCTTTACCCTAAGGGAGCCGCAATGGATAGGGCACGCTTTGGTGTAATTGGCCTTGGTATGATGGGGCGCGAATTCGCGAGCTGCGTCGCCCGGTGGAGCGACCTAACGGATGCCTCTCTGGCTCCCGAGATTACCGCCATTTGCAGTGCACACCTATCTCCGGAGACCGAAGCCTGGTTCCGGCGCACCGTCGGGACGCTAAAACTTGCAACAAGGGACTATCGGGAGCTACTGGCCTCGGGCGACGTGGATGCAATCTACATAGCAGTGCCCCACGATCTACACGAGCAGATGTACGTGGACACTATGAACGCCGGAAAGCATCTGATGGGCGAGAAGCCCTTCGGAATTGACAAGAGGGCCAACGCCGCGATTACGAAGGCTCTCCATGAGACACGCGCCGAGCGGGGGAGGAGAAAACAGCCGGATCTCCTTGTCCGCTGCGCCTCTCAGTTCATCTTTATTCCAGGGGCACAACGGATAGCCGCGATGCTCGAGGCCGGCGCCTTTGGAAAGATCATCGAGGCGGAGGTTGGATTCTTGCATTCCAGCGATCTGAATCCTCAAAAGCCCATCAATTGGAAGCGGCAGGTTGCGACCAACGGAGAATACGGAGTTATGGGAGACTTGGGTATGCACGCCCTGGCGCTTCCCTTTCGAGCGGGTTGGGTGCCGCAGAATGTGCGGGCGATTCTCTCCAAGGTGATCTCCGAGCGCCCGGCAGCGGCCGGTAGCGCCGACATGGTTTCCTGTAACACCTGGGACAATGCAACCCTGCTCTGTGAGGCTATCGACTCGCCGTCGGGAGATCGCTTTCCTCTTACCGTGCGAACCCATCGCATCGCCCCGGGAGAGCGCAACAGTTGGTACATCCGAATCTACGGGACCAATGCCTCGGTGGCGTTCTCTACCAAGGAGATAAACACCCTTTGGTTGCTGGAGTACGAAACCGGTGGTGAACAGGCGTGGCAGCGCATCGATCTCGGCTCCGACACGCTCTTTCCGACAATTGCTTCCGCTACCTTCGAGTTTGGATTCGTCGACGCCATTCTTCAGATGTGGGGCGCCTACCTCTACGAGTTGGAGCACGGCCGGCCCCGGAGTACCTACACCGGATGCGTCACGCCGGAGGAGACAGCGCTGAGCCACTCGTTGTTTACCGCGGCGCTCGAATCTCAGAAACGAGGGAAGACCGTCACCGTTTGTTAGTCCGGCCATGGTGGCCGCAGAAGGCGATCGAGGCGTAGACTTACCCTATGGAACGCGGAACCATCTTCCCGGCCGATTTTCTTTGGGGCGTCGCCACGGCGAGCTATCAGGTTGAAGGGGCGATCTCCGAAGGGGGGAGGGGCGAAAGCATCTGGGACCGCTTTTCCCACACCCCGGGGCGGGTCGTCGGCGGACACACCGGGGACGTCGCGACGGACCACTTCCACCGGTTCTCCGAGGACGTTGCGTTAATGCGGGACCTCGGGATAGAGGCGTATCGCTTTTCCATCGCCTGGCCGAGAATCCAACCCGATGGGGGTCTGGGTTCCGGCGCCGCCGCCGGGGTGTCGGCGGCTGGGGGGGCATCTTCCGCCGGAGGGGTCAAAGCCAACCAGCCGGGCCTCGATTTCTACCACCGCCTGATCGACGAGCTCCTGTCGGCGGGGATCGAACCGGTGGTAACCCTCTATCACTGGGACCTTCCCCAGGTCCTCGAGGACGCCGGAGGGTGGCCTGAGCGGGATACCGCATACCGGTTCGCCGACTACGCGGGGGTCTGCTTCGACGCCTTCGGCGACCGGGTCTGCCGGTGGATAACGCTGAACGAGCCTTGGTGCAGCTCCATCCTCGGCTACCTTGACGGGGTTCACGCTCCGGGGCGGCACGATAGAGTCGCCGCCTACCGGGCGATCCACCACTTGATGCTCGGTCACGGACTGGCTGTGGGGCTCTTTCGGAGCCGCTTCGGTGGGGCGTCGGCTCCGGCGCGGAGCGGTGGAGGCCCGGCCTCCGAAGCGCCGACGATCGGCATCACCCTCAACCTGTCGACGCCCCGGCCGGCCACCCGGCGCCCCGAAGACCTCCTGGCGGCCGACCGGGCGGCGGACCGCGACAGTCGGATGTTCCTGAATCCCCTTCTCGGGGCAGGCTACCCGGCGCGACACCTCTCAGCGTACCCGGAGGTAACGATGCCGATAGAAGAGGGCGACATGGAAGTGATAAGCGGTCCTCTCGATTTTCTCGGGCTGAACTACTACACCGAGCCGGTGGTCGCCTTCGACCCGGAGGCCCCGGAGGAGTTCTCGGCGGTCCCCGACTATCAGCCTCGGACCGCCATGGGCTGGCCGATCGTTCCCGAAGGCCTTAACCGTCAGTTACGGTGGGTCCATCAGCAGTTGCCGGACCTGCCGCTCTACGTAACCGAAAACGGCGCCGCCTTCGACGATGCCTGCGACGTTGCCGTCGACGAGGAGAACTCACCCGGCGCCGGGATGCGCCCCGCGCCGCGGGTCCGGGACTTCGAGCGAATCGACTACCTCCGGCGCCACTTTGCGGCCTGCCGCCGGGCCATCGCCGAGGGTATTCCCTTGGCCGGCTACTTTCTCTGGAGCTTCATAGACAACTTCGAGTGGGCCTTCGGCTACACCAAGCGCTTCGGCATCGTCTTCTGCGACTACGAGGCGGAGCTGCGACGCATACCGAAGGACAGCTACTACTTCTACCGGGAGGTCGTTGCGGGCCACGAGACAGTAGAATAGAGCAATCGGGAGCTTATTCGGGCTCCGGATCAACGCCTTCTACCACCCTCCGCGGGCGAAACCGAGGACCAATACCGCTAGTAGCAACACCACAAACACGAAGAATTGGGCTTAGGCAACGCCTGCAGCTACCGAAGCGATTCCCGTAAAGCCGAAAAGAGCCGCGACTATAGCTCCGACAAAGAATATCAGCGCTCACCTAAGCGTAGGATCCTCCCGACTTAGAAGAGGTTGCCGCTCCGAGAAAGGCGAGAACGGCTCCGATACCTATTGGTATCGCGGTGATCAGCGAGACCACTCCTATCTCGAGGACGAGGAGAATGCCCACAGCTCCGACTGCCATCAGAAGCCCGCCGACGACTCCGCTTTTCGGCGCCACGCCTCCACCGATCAGGGCAGCGACGGGAAGACCGATGCTAAGCACCTGCCGCACGACCGACCCCTCTATCTCCATACTCTGCCCTAGATCCCCGACAAAAAAGGAAATGACACCGATAATCAGGGCAATTGCGCCCCCGACGATTCCGAGAATGGATGCACCTGTTTTCATACATTCCTCCTTCCCCTTGGATAGCAAGAAGCATGCCGAAATATCCGACATCGAGGAGGAGGATCAGCGTCTAAATGGGGAACTATTACCCCGGGCGAGTCCCAGGTCTCGTCCCTAAGCCGGAACCACCACCGATCGCACGCCCGGACCGAAGCGCGCCAGGGAGGCAAGAGCCCCGTTTACGGCGGACGCCTCGAGAGGGAGTGTCGCGGTGACGACCTCTTCGAACCTGAGGGCGCCCTTCGCGGCGAGCTCGAGGGCGTACTCGATCTCTCCTCGAGTGTGGTCGCTCACCCCGACGATCTTCGCCTCCCGGCCGACGACATCGCGGTAGGTCTCGATGCTTACCGGAGTCTCTGCAATGCCGGCGATGGCCACCCGGCCTAGGGGTCCCAAGGAACGAATAGCCTGATCGATCGTTACGGGGAGCCCCAATAGCTCTACGGCGCAGTCCACCCCGCCGGCGGTTAGGTCCCGAAGCGCGGCGACGGGGTCGGTTTCCCGGGCGTTTATCGGGACCGCGCCCATTGTCCGGGCCAGCTCCAGCCGCTCGCCGTCGACGTCTACCGCGTAGACCTCGATAGCTCCCATCGCCCGGGCCAACTGCACGGCGGACATTCCCAAGCCTCCGACCCCGAACACCGCTACCCGGTCTCCCGCGGCGAGCTCTGCCTTCCGGAGGGCATGGAGCGCCGTCGCCGTGGAGCACATCATTACCGCCGCGGCCTCCAAAGCAACCGACTCGGGCACGGCCACCAGGTTCCGCGCCGGCAGGCAGAGGTACTCCGCCATCCCACCGTCCCGGTGTTTACCGATCATTTGGCCCCTGTTGCAGAACTGCTCTCGCCCGGCGATGCAGTGTGAGCAGTTTCCGCAGGAGACCAGGTAGTGTACGGCAACCCGGGAGCCTGCCTCAATGCCCCGGTCCGCGAGGGTCGAGGCGGCCTCCGAACCGGCGGACTCGAGGGTGCCGGCCACCTCGTGACCCAGAGTAAGGGGGAGCGGCCCGGCGTAGGAGGCTCCTGTCGTGTAGTGAAGATCGCTCCGGCAGATGCCCGCGGCTCGGACCCGGAGGAGGGCATCTTCGGGGCCCGGCTCGGGCACCGGGACATCCCGGTCCACCAGGGGTGCGCCGACGGCGTCGAGTTGAATGGCGTGCATATCACCGAGTATCACACGGAGCGGCGAAAGACAGAAGTAGGGTCCACCACCTTTTGTCTAACTGAGTCAAACCGCCAAAGAGTTATTGACCATCGGGTAGATGCTCCAGGTCATCCAAATCTTTGTAGCGGCCCGACGCACGCTTGTTGGCGCGCAAATCGCCAAGAGAGATCAGGCGCGCTGGAACCCCATCGAGTACCGCGATGGTAGCTCGTTCGCTGCACGAGACAAAATCGACGCCGTCGATTTCATTGAGCACTTCTATTCTCACCGGCGGAACGCCCATGCGAACGATGTTGCCGGGCTTACGAAAGAGTGCCGGCGTCACTTCATCAGAGACCATTCCGAACTCGTTGAACGCGCGCACGAGTTTCTCTGCGTTCTCCGAATCCAAAGAGACCCAAATGTCCATGTCCGCAGTTGTCCGCGGATAGCCGTAGTAGCCGACTGCGTAGCCGCCGATCAGAAGGTAATCAACCTTGTGATCGGCGAGTAACTTCAAGAATTCTCTGAAGTCTTGCGGAAGCTCGTTGCTCGCCATATGCGGCTTGCCTGTTGACTTGAATCGCAGCGATGCGTTCAGCAGGTGTCCGTGACCACCAGTATTCGTCGTCACCGCTGTCGCCAAGGGTACGTATGGTTAGCGTCGTTCGGTCGACCCTGATTTCGGCCATCAACGTAAGTATAACGCCTCAACAGCTCTTTGTCGCCGGGCCGACCGGAGTTTAGAAGGTGCCCTCTACAAACCCCACCGCCCGGACCCGGGTAAAGGTGTCGATACTCCGGTCCTGAGGAAAAGCCTCCCGTTTGATAAAGCCGCCGGCCATGCTGTCGTGGCCTCCGCCGATTCCGTGACCGTCGACGATGTGCCGGACGAGGGTTCCGGCGTTCACCGCGGCCGTTACGCTCCGGATCGAATACTTGATTCCCGTGTCCCGGATCGAATAGCTCACTACGACGTTGACTCCGGCGATGGTGACGACGATGTCGCTCGCGGCTCCGAGGAGAGAGTCGTTGGCGTTCTCGAGCCGCAGAAAGCCGATCTCTCCGTAGACTTCCACCCCTTCGAAGGCATGGGCGTAGTCCATCAAGTCCTGGGTGGAAATCTGGTTGGCCTTGAGCTCGTTGATAAGGGAGATGTCGATGTGCTTGTAGAGCCAGTAGAACATATCGATGTCGAGGGCGCTGACACCCCGGGTCAGGTTGTCGGTATCCATGAGGATCCCGTAGACCATCGCCGTAGCCACGTTTTGCGGCGGCTCGACTCCGGCCTCCTTGTAGTACTCGGCGATAATCGCGCTGCAGGACCCCACCTCCGGCCGGATATCTTCGAACCGGTAGCCCTTCGGACCGTTGTACTGGTGGTGATCGATACACGCCACCTCGTCGGTATCGAGGTCGGTGACGTTGGCGTTCTCCTTCTGGACGTCGACCAACACCGCCCAGTCCTCCTCTCCGAGGGTGTGAACCTCCGAGGCGAGTCGCATCTCGATGCCGAAGGCTCGGAGCATGCTGACGCTGTTCGCCTTCTCGATCTCGTCTTCGTAGACGATTACCGCATCGACCCCGAGCCGCCGGAGCAGCTGCTGCAGACCAAAGCTCGCGGCAATGGCGTCCGGATCCGGGACGTTGTGGGGTTGGAGAAAGACCTCGTCGGGAGCCTGTCCGAGAAGCTCCACGAGCTCATTGATTCGTGCCATCGATCCTCCTGAAAACCGATTATCCCGGGAAGGCCCGCGGAAATCCAGAGGTGAGATCCGGGCGACGACCCGGGGCCTTAATAGAGTATTAAATATCAATAAAAATATTGCGAAAAATCCGAGAAACAGTTGATGCGCCGGAGCACAAGAAGTATTCTTGACCATAACAGTAATGTCCTCCGGCTCTTCGGCGCCGGCGGTTCCCAGTCAATCAACGAGAGGATTTCTCCATGCAAATACTTGAACGGCGCACGAGCGCGGCGACGACGGCTTGGCGGGGCTTCGAGCCCGGCTGGTGGCAGGACCGGATAGACGTCCGGGACTTTATTCAGCGGAACTACACACCTTATCCGGGAGGCGGCGACTTTCTCTCCGGCCCGACAAAGGCAACCGGAGAGCTCTGGGAAAAGACCCGGAAGCTGCTTCAGAGGGAGGTGACGGCCGGCGGTACTCTGGATGTCGATACGTCCACCATCGGAACCATTACCAGCCACGGCCCCGGTTATATCGACAAGGCTCTCGAACGTGTCTTTGGCCTTCAGACCGACGCACCGCTTAAGCGCGCGGTGCTTCCCTACGGCGGCATTCGAATGGCACAAGCCGCCTGCAAGGCCTACGGGTACGACCTCGATCCGCAAATTTCCGAGATCTTCGAGAGTCACCGAAAGACCCACAACGACGGGGTCTTCGACGCCTACACCCCGGAGATGAAATCCGCCCGAAAGGCGGGGATTATCACCGGGCTTCCCGACGCCTACGGCCGGGGACGCATCATCGGCGACTACCGCCGGGTGGCCCTCTACGGTGTCGACAAGCTTGTTGATGACAAGAAGGGGCAGCATGAGAGTCTCGACGTAGGCGTTCTCGACGAAGACACCATCCGCAACCGGGAGGAAATTTCCGACCAGATCGCTGCCTTGAACGAGCTGGCGGCGATGGCCGACTCTTACGGCTTCGATGTCCGGCGCCCCGCGGAGAACGCCGCGGAGGCGGTACAGTGGACCTACTTCGCCTACCTCGCGGCGGTCAAGGAGCAAAACGGCGCCGCAATGAGCCTCGGGCGGGTTTCGACCTTCCTCGACATCTACATCCAGCGGGACCTCGAGGACGGGGTCCTCTCGGAAGAGGATGCCCAGGAGCTCATAGACCAGTTCGTATTGAAGCTACGCCTGGTGCGTTTCCTCAGGACTCCGGATTACAACGAGCTCTTCTCCGGTGACCCGACCTGGGTCACCGAGGTTATCGGCGGAATGGGAACCGACGGCCGGACATTGGTGACCAAATCGAGCTTCCGTTTCTTGCAGACCCTCTACAACCTCGGCCCCGCTCCGGAGCCCAACATGACGGTTCTCTGGTCCCGGCAGCTTCCGGATGGCTTTAAGAGCTTCTGCGCCCAGGTCTCCATAGATACCTCGAGCGTCCAATACGAGAACGACGACCTGATGAGGAACTACTGGGGAGACGACTACGGCATCGCCTGCTGCGTCTCGGCGATGCGCCTCGGCAAGCAGATGCAGTTCTTCGGAGCCCGGTGCAACCTGGCCAAGGCGCTCCTCTACGCGATTAACGGCGGCCGGGACGAGATAAACGGAATCCAAGTGGGCCCCCGCTTCGAGCCGATTCAGGGAGACGTCCTGGACTACGAAGAGGTGATGGAGAAGTTCGACTTCTTTCTCGACTGGATTGCCCGGCTCTACGTCAACACGCTGAATGTCATTCACTTCATGCACGACAAGTACAGCTACGAGCGCCTGCAGATGGCGCTCCACGACCGGGATGTATTCCGAACGATGGCTTGCGGCATCGCGGGGCTCTCGGTCTGCGCGGATTCCCTCTCGGCGATCAAGCACGCCGAGGTTCGGCCCATCCGAAACGAGGAAGGAATGGTGGTGGACTTCGAAACAACCGGTACATTTCCCGCTTTCGGTAACAACGACGACCGGGTAGATTCGATCGCCGTGGACCTCGTGGAGCGCTTTATGAAGAAGGTCGCGAAGAATCCCACCTACCGGAACGCCGAACCGACCCAGTCCATCCTGACGATCACTTCCAACGTCGTGTACGGTAAAAAGACCGGGAACACCCCCGACGGCCGACGGAAGGGCGATCCCTTCGCACCGGGGGCTAACCCGATGCACGGCCGAGACGAGAAGGGAGCCCTCGCGTCCCTCGCCAGCGTCGCAAAGCTCCCCTACGAATTCGCCCAGGACGGCATCTCCTACACGTTTTCCATCGAGCCGAGCTCTCTCGGTATGAAGCAGCAAGAGCGGATTGGAAACTTGCGGGGACTTCTCGACGGCTACTTCGCCCAAAACGGTCACCACGTTAACGTCAACGTCTTGAGCCGGGACATGCTCCGGGACGCGATGGAGCACCCGGAGGAGTATCCGGACTTGACCATCCGGGTTTCGGGGTACGCCGTCCACTTCGTCAAGCTTACCCGGGAGCAGCAGCTCGACGTAATCAACAGGACCTTCCACGAGCGTCTGTGACGGGTCGCCTCCACTCAGTCGAGACCATGGGAACCCTGGAAGGGCCCGGCATTCGCTATGTCGTCTTCCTCCAGGGGTGTCCCCTGCGCTGCCTCTACTGTCACAACCCGGATACCTGGGCTCGCCGGGAGGGCCGGGAGCAGACGGTCGACGAGGTGATGGGCGACCTTGCCGGCTACCGCAGCTTTATCGATGCCTCGGGTGGGGGGATAACGTGTACCGGGGGTGAGCCGCTCTTGCAGGCAGCCTTCGTCGGCGAGCTCTTTCGGCGGTGCCGGGAGAAGGGAATACACACGGCGCTCGACACCTCGGGGTACGCGGAGCTCTCGGAAACCGTCCGGGAGCTTCTCGAAGTGACGAACCTCTTGCTGTTGGATATCAAACACGCACCGGGTGAGGGCCACAGGAAGCTTACCGGGGTCTCCTTCGAGCGCATCCGGAGGTTCGCGGAATACGCCGACGCACGGGGTATTCCGATCTGGGTCCGCCATGTCCTGGTGCCGGGTTACACCCTCGATCCGGAAGTCTCGAAGGGCGTCGCCGCCTTCGTGGCGGGGCTATCCGCCGTCGAACGGGTCGACCTGTTACCCTACCACGAGCTTGGACGCCACAAGTGGGAAGCCCTCGGACGCCGTTACCCCCTGCAAAACGTAGCTCCTCCGACGGCGGACCAGATCGCCGAAGCCCAGCGCATTTTCGAGGCCGCCGGTCTACCCGTCACTCCCCCGGGCTGACCGAGATTTGCCGGCCCCCGCCTCTTGCGCTCCCCGGCGGCGCAGCTATACTGATCGTCACAACGATGGACCTCCGCGCTTATTCCGAGCAGTTTGTCTACGACCGAGAACACGAAGAGCGCCGCTTCGACGAGATTCACACCGTCTACGGCCGTAATAAAACGCTCCCGGACGGATTCGAATTGCAGGCGCTCTTGGCGCTCTCCCACTTCCCGGAGCTCCGGGAAGTAAGAATCGAGTTCGTGGTCAGGAAGGCGGTCGTTCCTCTGATCTCCTACTTGCGGCTCGGGAGCGTCTTCCGGGAGCCCAGGGAACGGCGTTACCGAATCGTAATCTCGTCGAAATCCTTCGCCGCCGCGGAACCGATGCTCTTGGGGAATGTTCCCTTCGACGCGCAGGTGGGTATCCTCGGCCACGAAATAGCGCACACCGTCGAATACGTCGAGAAGGGTCCCTGGGGCATGCTCGGGGTTCCGCTTTGTTCACTGCGCCGGAGGTGCAGGGAGCCCTTCGAACAAGGGACCGACCGGCGGGCGATCGACCACGGCCTGGGGTGGCAGCTCTACCGCTACTACCGCCTTGTCTGGCAGATCCAGCGCGAGATGGGTAATACCGACGGGGGCTACGCCAAAACGTACATGACGCCCCGGGAGATCCTTTCCTACATGGAGCAGATCGGCTACAAAGTGCCCCGGGAGATGCTCGAGGCGGAGCCGGCGTACCGGAGCGCCGGGTAACGGCGGAACCGGGCGGCCGGTGGTGTCGAGGGCCGGCTACTCGCCGAGCTCCGAAAGCTCCTTGAGCTGCCGGAGCGTCCGGTGCCACGCCCGTTTATCCATCTGGGAGACGGTAGCCTCCTTGGCCCGGCGCCATTTAGGCAGCGCTTCCTCCAAGGCGGCGCGGCCTTCGTCGGTCAGCCGGTAGAGTCTGACCCGCCGGTCGGTTCCCCGCTGCTCGCAGACCAGCCCGCGGTCGACGACCACGTCCAAGGTCCGGGAAACGGTGCTTAAGTCGGAGCCGAGGCGGTTCGCGATCTCCGTCCCGGTTGCAGGCTCGTCGCGGCCGACGTTGACCAGGAGGGCGAACTGCGCCAGGGTGAGGTTGCTGCTTCGAAACTCCCGTTCGAAGATCCGGGTTACCATCTTGTACGCTCTGCCCAGGTTGTACCCGGGACAGGTCGCGGTGACCATTTCGAGCTCGTTCGGATATCTATGCCGTGGCGGCTTCCGGGAGGTCCGGCGGCGGCGCCGGTTTTTCGTCCTGCGTCGGAGGCGAACCCCGGGGTGCGCCAGGGAGGATGCGTGGGTGTTACTCGTCATCTTGATTCAATATACCGGTACCGCTCGCCCATCATCAACACACGGGATTGACTGATACTTTGATATACAACTAGTTTGCATCATCATGAAGTCGGCCGGGGGCAGAGGGTGACGCGGCAGGCAGATCGTGTGGCTATCCGCTCCCGGGAAGAGCTCGGTCGGGTAATCCTGGTCGACCTCGGCATCAAGGCAGTGTTCCTGATTCCCGCGCGCCCCGGCCCGGAACCCTTCGGAGCCCTTCGGTGCCATCTCAGCGTGACTACCGGCGCTTGATTACGGGTTCGGTTGCGGCAGGCTACCGCCGGGGCGCTCGACGGATCTTTCGGACCCGGCGAGTCACCCTTTTCTCGGAAAACGCTGGAAACGCGGATAAAACAAATCTTTTTAATAGATTTATTTAAATGAATATCATAGACTAAACCCGATGAACCTTCACCCTTCGGACAGCGAGCCTTCGGTCTCTCGACTTCTTCTGGTGGAGGATGAGGCCATCGTTGCCCTGGCGACGACCTCTTTTCTGAAGGGCGCCGGCTACGACGTCGAAATCGCACCTACCGGGGAGGACGCCGTCGCCGCGGTGGCCGAGGCCGAGACCGGGGGCCGTCCCTTCGACCTGGTCTTGATGGACATCGACCTCGGGCCGGGGATAGACGGCGTCGATACGGCCCGGCGTATTCTCGAGGAGAGGCGCCTGCCGATCGTCTTTCATACCGGCCATTCCGAGGACGCCGTCGTGCGACGGGTCCGGAGCGTAACCCGGTACGGCTACGTTCTCAAATCCAGCGGTGAGCTCATCCTGAAGCTCTCGATCGAAATGGCGTTGGACCTCTTTCGCGCCCACGAAGAGACCCGGGCCCGGGAGCAGGAGCTCGAGGCCATCTACCGCCACGCCCCGGTGTTGATGTTTATCGTCGACGACGAGAACCGCGTGGTTAAGTCCAACCGGGACGGTTCTTTGCCCGAGAGCATAGGGGCGGCTGTCGGTTGCCTCTACGCCGCCCGGGACCCGGGACTCTGCGGCCGGGGTCCCACCTGTGACGAATGCGAGCTCCGGCGCATCGTCGAGGCGACCCTCGATGGCTCCCAAGATTTCGAGAACGTCAACATATCCTTTCCAACCAAAATGTCCGTTTCGGCCGCGCCTCTCTTCCAGGGCACCCGTAGATCCGCGTTGGTAACCGTGGATCCACGCCGAGAACAGAGTCTGTCTGAGAGCAGGGAGCAGTATCGTCTCCTCGTTGAGACGACGGACGCGGTGCCCTGGGAGTACGACATCCCCTCGGACACCTGGACCTACGTCGCACCCCAGGTGGAAACCATCTTGGGGTACCCCCCGGAAGCCTGGGACGGCGTGGGATTCTGGATGGACCTCCTCCATCCGGAGGACCAAGGGTGGGCCGCCGACTATTGCGATCGGTGCACCGCCCGGGGGGAGGACCATGTCTTCGAGTACCGGCTTCGGACCCCCGACGGGAGCTACATCTGGATTCGGGATTTGGTAAAGGTAGAGATGGAGGCCGGCCGGCCGGTCCGTCTCCGAGGCTTTATGATCAATATTACCGAGCGACGCATCTCCGAAGACCGGGTTGCCGCCTTGCTCGAAGAAAAGGAGATGCTCCTTCAGGAGCTCACCCATCGGGTCAAGAACAACCTTACGACCCTTTCGTCGCTCCTTCTCCTCCAAGAGGACGCCGCAGCAGGGGATGAGGTCCGGAGCGCCCTCGGGGAAGCCCGGCGCCGCGTCGAGACGCTGTACCGCGTATACGCCCTCCTGAACGACCGCGCGATCGACGGAACCATCGACCTCAAAGAGTACCTTGAAAGCCTAATCCCCGGTGTAGCTGAGACGGGCCTTATCAGCTCTCGCATCGCCATAACCGCCGAAGTCGCCTCGGTGACGCTCCCGACCGACTCGGCCATAGCCTTAGGCATGATAACCAACGAGCTCGTCACCAACAGCATCAAACACGCCTTTCCCCGGGGCGTTTCCGGGACTATTGCGGTCGCGGTGACCGCCGAGACCGACGAACGCTGTTACCTTACGGTGCGGGACGACGGTGTCGGTTTTGTCCCGGGAGGCGATGCCGAAGACGGTACGGGGCCCGGAGTGGGCCTGACCCTCGTGGAGGGCCTCGCCAGGCAGATCGGCGCTAACGTTGGGATCGAGACGGGGGCGAAGGGAACCTCCGTCGAGATACGTTTTTCCACGAAGGGCGGCCGGGAAGACCGAGAGCACATGGCACGGACCGGCGGACAAGCGCTCTCAGGATAGCCCGCGCTCTCAGGATAGCCCGCGCTCACAGGATAGCCCGGGACCGCGCAAAACCCCGTCTATTCGAGGCTCGCGAAGAGGTTGTTCAACGCCTCCATAAGGGTCGGATGGGAGAAGGGGGCGTCCCGAAGGGCGGTGTAGGGAAGGGCGGCCATCATCGCGATCTGGATGGCCCCGGCTATCTCGCCGCCCTGCATCCCGAGCATGGCGAAACCGAGGATCTTCTCGCTCTTGGCGTCGACGACTGCCTTGATCAACCCTTGGGTTTCGTCGGTTTCCAGAGCCCGGGCGACCCAGGTCATCGGCATCTTCCCGACGCGGACATCGTGTCCCTGTTCCCGGGCCTCCTTCTCCGAAAGCCCGACCCGGCCCAACTGAGGGTCGATAAACACGGTGTAGGGAACCAATCGCCCCTTTATGCTTCCCTTCCCGTCGCCGGACAGGTTCCGCCGGAGAACGCGAAAATCGTCGTAGGAGATATGGGTGAAGGCCGGGCCCCCCTTCACGTCCCCGAGGGCCCAGATGCCCTCGACCCCCGTCTCGAGACGGTCGTTGACGACGATGTTCCCCCGCCTGTCGCTCTTGACCCCCGCGGCTTCGAGGTTGAGCATGTCGGTGTTGGGGGTTCTTCCCGTAGCGACTAAAAGGTGGGAGCCGGAAACGGAGCGCTCCCTCCCGTCGACATCCACCGAGAGCTCGATCGACGTCCCGGAGCCCCGGACCTTCTTGGTTTCGGCGTTCAGGAGCACTTCGACGCCTTCGGTTTCCAGGATGCCTTGTACCTCGGCGGCGACGTCCTCGTCTTCCCGGGGTAAGAGCTGACCGCTTTTCTGGAGGATCGTAACCCGGCTTCCGAACCGGCGGAACATCTGACCGAACTCGAGCCCGATGTAGCCCCCGCCGATCACGACCAAGTGCTCCGGGACGCTGTCGAGCTCCATAATGCTCTCGTTATCGAGGTACGGTACCTCCTGAACCCCCGGAATCGGCGGGAGAAAGGGGCGCGTCCCGGTGTTGATAAAGATGCGTTCGGAGGAGATCTCTCGGGTCGCGGCCCCGGTGGAGACGTTCAGAGTCTTGGAGCCGGTAAAGGAGGCCTCGCCTCGGATCAGCTCCAGGTTCTCGGCGTCCTCGATTCTCTTCTCGCTCCCGCCGCGGAAGTCACCGACAATTTGCCGCTTTCGGTCGCGGATCGTCTCAAAATCGACCGACCCCGGCGTGACGTTGACGCCGTACTCGGCCGCCCGGGAAACCACGTAGGCGGCTCGAGCGCTTGCCACCATCGTCTTAGTGGGGGTGCATCCGTAGTTGATGCAGGTTCCGCCTACCGCCCGGGATTCGACGAGGGCCGTTTTCTTTCCTTCTGCCGCGAGGGCCATCGCCAGGGGGACGCCCCCTTGGCCGGAACCGATTACCACCGCGTCGTACCTATCCTCCGTTCTCGCTGTCACCGCTGTCTCCTCGTGTATCCTTTCTCGCCGCCTTCGTCCCTGGGCGCTTCGGCGGGCTCCCCGGGAGAGTATACTTAGTTGTAACTACAACAGAAAAGTAGTGACGGTGCGAATTCCTTCCCCCAGGGTACTCAGCGCCCCGGGGTCGCCGGAACAACTCCGGCAAAAGCCCCGGTCTCGGGTCTCCCTAAGAACTCCTCGGTACCGCCGCCGGATTCCCGAAGGGGCCGGACGCAGTCCCGCGGTTCCGGAAGGTATCGGGGGGAGCGAAATTGGGACTACCGCTACACCTGGATCCGGGATGCGGCGTTTGCCCTTTGCGGTCTTCTACGTATCGGCTTTACCGGGGAGGCCGAGCGTTTACGTCGTGGATCGAGGCCCGGACCAACGAGCTAAGCCCCGACGGAGCTCTGATGGACGGCGATGCCCTGGGCACCTTTCCTCAAGCGTTTACGCACTTGGCTCCCATCGGCGCAACGTACAACTTCGATAAGGAGCCGGGCTAGGCGGTTACCTCCTCCGTCTCCACGTCGATATTCACACCGAGTCTCTTGAGAATGTCTCCGTAGGTGTCCCTGGTCTTTCGGATAAAGCGGTCCCAGTGCGCGCCCACGGCGAGCTCGAAGGCGCGCTTTAAGTGCTCCTCGAAGCCGGCCTCGTCGTTATGCGCCCGCAAGTACTCGGCGTATCGGAAGTGGGCCGGGATAAGCGTGTCGACGTACTTGGTCGGATCGGAAATCTCGATGGCCTTCCGGTAGAAGGCCGCCGGTGAGAGCTCGGGGATATTGTAGTACTTTGCGATGTAGTCGACGCGTTTTCCGGCTACCTCCGAAAGCTTCCCCGCCTTTTCCAACGCCGTACCGACGCTCATCACCGCCCGGCCGTTCTCCGGATCGCTTCCCACGTTGGACACCACGTAGGTATGTTGGTAGGCGGTGCGAATCGCCTTCTCGACGTTCCCGGTCCGTGCGAGAAGCGAAACCAGGTACGAGAGGACGTAGCCGTAGTAGCCCTTTGCCCCGAGGCGCTTGAGGGATGCGAAGGAATCCTTGAGATAGGCCAGGGATTTTCGATTATCCCCCATCTTGTAGTAGGTAGCCCCGATACTGAAGAGCGTGTAGCCTATCGCCATCTGTTCGTTTATCTCCTCGGCGATTCTCCGGGCTTCTTCGTAGTAGCGGATGGCCCCGGCGAAGTCTCCTCGCCGGTCCCGAAGAACACCCAAGTTGAGGGTCGCCGCAGAGGAGCCGCTCTGGTAGCCGATTCGCCGGTAGACCGCAAGGGCCCTCTCGAAATACTCCTTTGCCTCCTCGATCTGACCCTGGTAGAGACGAACGACCCCGAGGTCGTAGAGGGGATAGGTCGATAGCCGCTCGTCCCCGATCTGGTCGAAGAGGTCGTAGGCCCGGCGAAAGTTGGTGTCCGCATCGTCGTAGCGGTTCTGGTCCCGATAGACGACTCCTTGGTAGTAAAGCGCGAGGGCTTCGAGGCGCAGATCGTCGCTCTCCGTCGCCGTGGCAAGAGCCTCGTCGAAGAACTCGAGCGCGGTGCCGTAGTCGCCCTGAGACCACTCGCTCTGCCCGAGGTGGATGAGCGCCTCGGTGTAGGTCGCTTTGTCGCCGACTTTTTGCGCGAGCTGTCGAGCTTGAGTCAGAATCTTGATGGCCGTGGAGGTTTCGCTCTGCTTTCGGTAGATTTCCCCTAAGCCGGTCAACAGTCGCCCCCGGATGGCGATATCGACGGAGACCACGGAAAGACCGACCGCATAGACCAAGGTATCGATGGCCTCCCGCCATCGGCCGGTCAGTTCGTAGACCGCAGCCATGTCCTTGTACGCCGCGATGCGCTCCGGGATGCGCTGTTCGTACTCCTGAAGCTTTTCGAGGAACTCGAGGGCTTTCTCGTTCTTAAAGTTCGCGACTGCGTAGTCCGCGGCTCGCCGGAGCGCTTCGCACGCCTTATCGCGCATGTCCGCCCGAATGTAGTGGTACGCAAGATCGGCGTCCAGACTCGGATCGTTGGGGTGCAACTGCTCGAGGAGAGCGGCCGCCCGGGCATGGAGATTCTTTGCGGTAGAGGCGAGCTGCATCTGCTCCATCGCTTCCCGGACAAGCTCCTGGGTAAAGCGGTACTGCCCGTCGTCGCCGGGGGTCCAGAGCCCTGCTTCGGTCCCCGTGTCGAGGATACCCTGAAAAGCGTCACCCGGGGCAATCAACTTCTCTAAGACAACCGGATCGAACTCTCCGCCGAGGAGCGCCGCGGCTTGGGCAGCCTCTTTTACCTTCGGTGACAGCGAGTCGACCCGAGCCACGAGGAGCGCGTTTATTCCGGTGGGGAGGGAAAACTCCTCGGTACTCACCTCGTATCCCGTATCCGTACGAACCAGAAGACGGTGATGCGCCAGATACCGAGCAAGCTCCGAGACATAAAGCGCGTTCGTACCGACCCTTCGCAAGACAAAGTCCACCAGGGAGTCTCCGGCAGGCCCTCCGATTATGTGGGAGGCAATCCCCCGAATCTCCTCGGGGCTCAGTCCACGGAGGAGCACGATACGGTCGCCGCCGGCCGATCCCTCGATCTCGAAGGGAGAGGCCGTCGGCTCCCCCCGGCCGACGAATACCGTTGCCGGCCCGGTGTCCCCGGTTCTTCGGGAGCCGACGATTCGCGACAGAATTACCCGGCTGTCGGCGTCGAGGGCGTGGGCGTTGTCGACCACCACGACCAAAGATCCGATAGCCGCTACGGCCTCGACGAGGGTAGCGACCGCCGAGGAGACGAGCTCGAAACGTCCCTCCGGATCGAGCTTCGTGTAGAGGGAATCCGGCGGCGCCACGCCGAGAAGCGAGAGAAGCCCCGAGGAGGTTCTCTTTACCTCTTCGACGGTTGACGGCTCGGCGCCGTTGGCCTCAAGCCGGCTGATGAGCCGATCGGTCGTCTCGAACCCTTCGCTGTCCCCCGCCTCGATTCCGGCGGCGCCGAGAGCAGCACGGACCAACCGGGGGAGGGGGTTCATACTCTTTCGAAGGATCGTGTCCACTTCAAGATGGACAACCGTCGCCGAGTCTTCGAAATCCTTTAGGGCCCGGCGGACCAGCCGGCTTTTCCCGACACCGGCTTCCCCTAAAACGTACCACGCCGGGGCCTCCCCCCGGAGCATGCGTTCTATGGCCAATCGAAGCTCGTCGAGAGGTTGGGATCTCCCGACGAAGGGCTCTTCGTCCGGGAGCTCCGGAGCGGTCCCCCCCGAAAGACCGTACACCGGCAATTTCGAGGAGAAGCCTTTGTAGACGCGTCGGTAAACTTCCGAAAGACCGTAGTCCCGGCTGAGCCGCTCCGCCGCGGCCCCGGCGGTTACCGCCTCTCCCCATTCGGCCCCGGTCGCCAGCCGGGCGGCGAGGTTAACCGATATCCCCAGTGCGGTGTAGGTGCTCCGCCCCCCCGAGCCGACGAACCCGGCAAATACCGTTCCTTGCGCCAGTCCGATTCGTCCCCGGTCTCCAAGCACGTCGCGAGCCTCCAAGGCGAAATCTCGCGCCCTCTTGATGTCATCCTCCCGGGAGACCGGAGCACCAAAGAGAACCAAGGCAACCGCCCCCTTGTCGCCGAAGTCGAGGAGGTTGAAGTAACCCCCGTACTCTTCGGTAAGGTCCAGAATGGGACGGACGGTGTCCGCGGTTCGACCATGATCGGAAAGCCCCGCAAGAGAGAGAAATACGGTCGTTACCGTACGGAACTCGCCGTCGGTCCCGACCGGCAGAGCATCGGTCGGGATGTAGCGTTTCTGCGCTTCCGTCTGCTTGTCCAGCTCTCTATGTTCCCCGAAGCCCGCCTCGGCGCGGGAGCTACCCTCGGCGTCGGAAACCGGCCGTCCGGAGGTGCCTCGCGTTGCCGAGACCGTGGCGAAGCCGTCGTCCCGCGTCTCGAGATCGATTGCGTCTCCCGTAGCCGATGCCGCGCCGGGAGCCGCGAGCACCTCCCCGGCGGCGCACCGCTCTTGGGCCGCTGCGGCCTCTTCGATGCCCGGACCCCGCAGGTAGTAAGCCGAGCGGGTGGCACCGTGAATGGTGCCCCACTCGAGGGAGCCGTACCCGAGACCGACCCGAGCTTCGACGGCGAACTCGCCCGCCGGCGTGCGCTGAAGATGGTTTGCGTCGAAGATCCGTTGGATCTTCAGGCCGACCCGGGC
Organism: Spirochaetaceae bacterium; assembly: GCA_046541715.1. GTDB lineage: Bacteria > Spirochaetota > Spirochaetia > DSM-27196 > PWMO01 > CAYPUT01. The sequence goes on along the minus strand of JBKHCS010000017.1, from coordinate 2,419 downwards.
CGCCTGCTCGACGGTTCCATCGGGAAAGACGGCGGTGGCGGCGTCTCCCGCAAAGGTGGAGACGAACCCTTCGGCCGCCTCAATCTCGGCGATAGTTGGTTCGAAGAGGCTGTTGAATATGCCCGACAGCGTTTCCGCCCCTTCGTCACCGTGGTGCATAAGGGCCGTCGTTAGCTTGGTAAATCCGGACATGTCGATATACAGAACAGCCCCGGTAAACCTGCCGTGCTGCTCTCGAGTCGTGTCCTGCGAAAGGATAAACCGTGGTACTAAGAATCTCATCTATTACTATTCTACTACTATTCTATTACTATTCTATTCCTCTGATTCCTGCTCCATCAGCATAATTCGGACTCCGGCGAGGGTAATTATAACGTCACGATGGAATAGCCCTCGGCGATAAGGCGCCGGAAGCTCGGATGGCCGTCGTTCTCGGACACTATATCGACCCCGGCGGTCGAGACCTCGGGGGCAACCGCTACGATCTTCCGGCGTCTCTGGGCGCCTTCACCGGCATGACACTCCGGCATGGCGGACACGAAGATAGACGCGATCGCCCGGGTCATAGTCTTCGAAGGAGAATTGAGCTCCACAGACCGGGCTAGGCTGCCGACCATAGCCGACAAATGCCCGGTCCACCGGACCCTCGGGAGCAATACGGTGGTCGAGACACGGTTGGGGTAGCGGGCGGTCCGGGCGGCGTTTAGTCGTGCGTGGACTAGCTCCTCGCCCGGCCCGGCGCACTCTTCCAGCAAGACGTCGAGCATATCGATCCAAGCCTCCCGGTAGTACGGACAGCCGTCAAAGTAGAGGAGGCCGATTGTTGGTTCGCTGTTGTCCAAGTTGGCTCCTTGAAACGGCCCCCGGATCAGGTTGCTTATCGCTATTCTCGTCGTTTGAGACATACTTCGCCCGCAGGACTCGTGACGCTTCCTTAGGTGAAGGGGATCGAGAGGATGAACTCCGGTGGGGCATCTCTCCGCACGGTGAAGCTCCCGCGCAGCTGCTGGGTCAGAATATGGACAAGCCTCATCCCGAGTCCGGTGTCTTCGAGGTCTGCGTCGGCCGGTATGGGAGGGCCGGAGGTGATCATTCGTACTGAAACGCCGTCCCGGGTTCGCTCGAGACGGACCTCGAAACGGTTGGTAGTCGCGGGCGAAAAGGAGTGCTTTACCGCGTTCAAGCCGATCTCGCTGGCGATCATTCCGATCGGCGCCGCGGTCTTTGCAGCTACACTGAGTGTGGTGCCCGTGACGGCGAAAGACACTTTCGCCGGGGACTCCGGGCCAAAGAGGGCGGACAGCACCCGTTCTAGGTAGGACGACAGATCCACGCTATCGTTCCCACTGTCTTCCTGTAACAGACCGTGCAGTTTTTCGATCGAGTGCACGTGCCCGCGAAACCGTTCGGTAACGGAGCGACACGATTCCGGGAGAAGGGGGGCTTCTAGACGAAGCCGGGCGGCGAGAATCGTGAGGTTGTTCTTGATGCGGTGGTGGGCCTCCTGGAGGAGGCTCCGGTCCCGCACGCTCTCAGCTTTGAGACGGCGTGCCCGTTCGTGGTGCTCGATCGCACGCTGCACCGAACGCACAAGAAGGCTTGCGTCATCGGTCGATTTTCTGACGTACCCATACGCCGGAACCGCATCGGTACGTCGTAAGGTTTCCTCGTCTGCATGGGCCGTATAGAACACGATCGGAAGGCCGAGACGGGCGGATATGCCGGCGGCGGCTTGCCCTCCGTCCATCCTCTCTCTCCCTAAGCGGATATCCATCAGAACCAGATCGAAAGCAGGGTCGTCCGCAAGAAGAGCCAGGGCCTCCTCCCCGGAGAGGACGTGCTCTACCGCGAATCCCCGGTCGCCGAGAACGGCGCTGACGAGCTCCCCCAACAAAACTTCGTCGTCGACTACCAGGACCCTGTAGGGGAGGGGCCGGCGCTTCCCCATGTTGCTCACCTCACCTTCGGGTGTCCCATCCTTATACCATACCACTGCCGACCGTTGCCGCCCGGGAACCTCCACATTCTATATTATTAGATATAATCGGGTTTTTATGTTTCGTGTGTCAAGGAAGGTAGAAGGCTAGGGCTCGTTGAGGCTCCAGTCGTAGTCGTACCGGACGCGGCCGGAGTGGTTTTGCAGGCGCCGCGCCGTTGCGTCGTCGACGTAATCGACCAGGTGCGCGACGAGACCGTCGAAGTCTCCGCCGAAGTCGGCGACGTACCAGTTATAGATCTCGGAAAGCACCAACCGATTGCCGTCGAACCGGACCCCCCGGGGATGGTTGGTGTAGCTCTTCGCCGATTCCTCGAAGATGCGTTCCCAGTTCGAGGCGGTGAGCGGCTCCGGGTAGAGGTCGGGGCAGCCGATGCTCCCGCAGTTGACCACGTAGTGGATTCGCTCGTCCCGCCAGATCGG
>JBKHCS010000103.1:0-11208 GCA_046541715.1 Spirochaetaceae bacterium | reverse complement strand
CTGACCGCCCTGGGCATGGACGGCCGGCGAATGGTGGCGCTCTTTCTCCTGGAGGCCTTCTTTCTGTCGCTCTTCGGGGCCGCCGCAGGCGTCGCCCTGGGAACCGCCGTTGCCTGGCCCCTCTCGGTGGTCGGGATCAATCTGGGCCCGGCGATGGAAAACGTCTCCTTCGAGATGTCGGCGATTATTCGGCCCGATATCACCCTGATGTCCACGGTGGCGGTGTTCGCCGGAACGATAGTTATCGCCTGCCTGGCGTCCCTGCTGGTCGCTCGGCGCGCCGCCCGGATCGACCCGGTGGAAGCCTTGGCGGCACCCTAGAAGGACGAAGTAGACAGAAGTAGACAAAGGAGCAGAGGATGCAAAACCGATACAACGAGAAACACGCCGGGGTCCCCCAACCGCCCCGGGTCGCTTCGCCGGCTTCCCGTATAGCGATGGTCGTGGCGATGATGGCCCTCACAGCTGCCTCAGCGTGGTCCCAGAGCGCCGAAGAGGTCATCCGGAGGATGGAACGGAATCAAACCCACGAAACCAGCTACATCGAGGGAAGGATGATCCTGCGGGACCGCTTCGGAAGCCGTACGAGCAGCTTCGAGATGTACAGCGAGGGGGAGGAAAACGTCTTGGTGGAGTTTACCAGCGCCGCGGAAGCCGGGCAGAAGGTCTTGCGCACCAAGGACGAGATCTATCTGTTCTACCCCGACGCCTCGGAGCTGATTAGGCTCCAAGGGGCTGCCTTGCGGGAGTCTATGCTCGGGAGCGACGTCTCCTACGAGGACATGACCGGAAACCGGGGAATCCTAGACACCTACCGGGCGACTCTCGCCGGACGGGAAACCATCCGGGGTTTCGACTGCTTTGTAGTCGATCTCGAGGCCAGGAGCCGGGATGTCGCCTATCCTCGGCAGAAGATCTGGGTGGATAGCGAGCGTTTCGTGATGCGGCGCTCGGAGCGGTACGCCCTTTCGGGGCGGCTGCTCAAGGAGATCGTGGTCACCGCGCTGATGGAGCGCTCGGGTCTGGTCTTTCCGGCGGCCATGACCATCGCGGACACGCTGAAGGCAGACTCAGGCACGGAGTTCATCGTCGACGAGGCGCAGATCGGCATCCGGCTCCCGCCGAACATCTTTTCGCTGGAGGAGCTGACGTGGTGACGGCGCAACGCCGCCGGGTGGTAGCCGGGATCTTGGCGGCCATTCTCTTCGTGACGGCCGCACCGGCTGCGGAAGCCGAGTCCCGGCAGATCATCACCATCGACGCGGTCCACTCTCTGACGCGCCTCGGCGCCGGCGACTGGAGCGCCGTGGGGCTGGGGTTGGTAGAGGTGGACCTTCAGTCGACGGGGAATCGGCAGGCCCGGGGCCGGCTTCGGGTGACGGCCGAGGCATCCGCAGACGGCTCGACCGACGCAAGGATCGACCGGGCCTTCGTAAAGGTGCGCCTCCCCCTTCTTCAGGAGCGCTGGTTCCACATTACCGCCGGCCGTGCCCGGTTGAGCTGGGGGGACGGCGCCTACTTTAACGCGGCGGACACACTCTACGGCCGGGTCGGGGAATCGGGGAGCTTCGTCGAAGACACGCTCCGGGACGAGGCTTCCTGGATTCTGGCCGGATTCTTCCCTTTGGGCCGGTTCAGCTTTATCGAGCCGGTAGTCCTCGTGCCCGGGGTCGACCTACTCTCCGAAGCCCAGGAGCCACCGGGTATCGAAACCAGCGCCGCGGGCTTGCGGCTCCAGGGGAAGCTTGGGCAGATCAAGGCCGAGGCAAGCTACCTCTACGACGGCGGTGTCGCCCGGGGCGGGGTTACCGGCTCCGGACCGGGGGCGGGTCCCGGCGTAAGCCCCGGCGAAAGCCCCGGCGAAAGCCCCGGTCCGGATGGCGGCACCGCGCCCGGCGATCTTCATCGCCCCGCGGTGAGCCTCCAGGGCAACCTCGGGGTCGACTGGTATCTCTCGGCCTCAACCGCCATTCCGGGCCCCTACTCCGAAGCGCCCGAGGGCTACGCCGAAAAGCAGCTCGCGTTTTCCTTCGGTCTCCTCCACATCGCGAGCTACCCCGGCGGCGAGACCCTATCGCTCCGCTTGGAGAGCCTTCTGCTCCCCCGGCAGCGCTGGGACGTACCCGAGGCGGGGGCCCCGGAGGACGGCGAGTCCTACGCCCTGGCCCTCTTTCCCGAGCTCATCTGGTCTCCCACGAGGACCTTGAGCCTCTACCTTCGAAGTTTAATCTCTCCGATCGACCTTTCGGCCCAGGTGACCCCCGGCGTCCGGTGGAACGCCTTGGAGGGCGTTACCTTCTACGGTTTCGCCAACGTATTGGCCGGTGAGGCCGCGGACGTCTACGGATTCGCCCGGCCGGGTGGGTTCTCGTTTGTGACCGGGCTACAGTTCGTCTACTAGCGGGTCGGTTCCGAGCAGGTCGGTTCCGAGCAGATCGGTTCCTAGCGGGTAAGCTCCGCGGCGGGCTCGACGTCGTGGATAAGAACCCGGGACTTGCGCTTCTCGTCGTAGTCGGACCGGCGCTCCTCGGGAAGGTCCTCCGGCGTCCCCGGAACGAATCCGAGACCTTCGAACCAGTCGGTCGTCCGGGTGGTCAGAACGAAGACCCGGCTAATCCTGAGCTCCCGGGCGCGCTGCATTAGGTAGGTTACGATTCGTCGCCCGATACCCTGCCGGGCAAAGTGCGGGTCCACCGCCAATCCGGCGATCTCTCCGAGGTGCTCAGGGTAGATGTGCATGGCCCCGCACCCCCGGATAGAGCCGTCGGTCTCGTAGACCACGTAGTCTTCGCTCCGGTTCAAGAGCTCGTCTTCGCTCCGCTTCCGCAAAACCCCCCGGGCAATCCAGAGCTGCATGATCCGCAGGACGTCGGGGATATCCTCATGGTTCATCCTGCGGATACTCTCGTAGACGTTCGCGTGCACCATCGTACCGACCCCGGCGTTCGAAAAGATCTCCTTAAGGATAACGCCCTCGATTTCCGCGTCGACGATGTGGATCCGTTCGACTCCGTTCCGCCCGGCTCGGTGGGCGAGGGAGACGAGCTCGTAGGGGTGTTCTTCCCGGAGCTCGCGGTTAATCGTTAGGAACTCCTCGGCCTCCTGGACGGTCATCCGGGAGACCCGGCGGTCGGCGTCCTGCTCCACCCCCTCGGGCACCGTAAAGGCCGGCGGAAGCGTCCGGGTTCCGAGGGTGACGAAAAAGAGCTTCTGGGCCTTCAGGGCGATGGCGACGGTGGCGGCGAGCTCCCGGGAGGAGATGCTGTACGGCCGCCCGGCGAGACTCCACCCGACCGGGGGGAAAACCGGGACGAAGCCCTCCTGCAGGGTCTTGTGGATAAGCTCTTCCTCCACCCGCTCGACGATTCCGGTCTGCTGAAAATCCACCCCGTCGAGGACGCCGATCCCCCGAGCCCGGACCCAGTTTCCGATTACCGCCGTCGTGTCCAGCTCCGCGAGGTCGGTCATCAGCTTGCTTGCGCCGTCGAAGGCGGCGATCTTGACGAAGGGCATCGCCTCCTGGGAGGCGACCCGGATACCGTGGTGGGTCGTCCAGGGAATACCGTACTGGGTCAAGAGCTCGTCGATGCGGTTCTTGGCCCCCGGGATCAGGCAGATTCGGATACCCGCCTGTTTAAGGAGCAGTAGGTCTTTGAGAAGCCGGGGCAAGAGCGGGTGCTCCAAGGGCCCGTCGTCGATTTGGATGACGAAGGTGCCCCCTTGGAAGCGAGTCGCGTAGAGGAAAACCTCCCGGATCAACTCGACATGGCCGGCAATCGGGTCTTCGATCATTGGTACATAATCAGCACCGGCCGGGGATCCAGAGCGAGGACTTCTTCCGGGGACATCAGAGGGTCGTCGTACCCACCATCCCGCCACTCCTTCGGGTAGAAGAGCTTAAACCCCTTCAACGGGATGTTGGTTGCCCTCCGGTTGTGGTCCCAGGACCGGTGCTTGTCATTCGGGGGGCCGAACCCGTCGGCGTTGTGAACCAAATCGACCCGGTCAAAGTCGGTCCGGACCTCGTGGCGATTCTCTATCATCACCCAGTTGAACTGATGGACGACGAACATCTTTCGCTGATCGATGCCCTCTTTCTCGAGGTAGTCCTGGATAATCTCCTGCGCCTCGTTGATCTCCGACGCGTGGACGCTCCCGATAACCTCGTTCGGCGTCAAGGTCGACCATTCGGGATCTATCGCGAGGTGAACGCTCGGGTACTTCAGATAGGGGAGCATCTGCCGAACCGATTCCACGACGTCGTGTCTTCCCAGCTGGTGGTCGAGGATGACGGCGAATCCGTTGTCCTCGGCAAACTGAATGTAATCGGCGAGCACTTCGGAGTTGAGGACACCGACGTTGGCATCGGCGTATGCCGTCGCATAGATAATGTGAAACGCCGGGACCACCCGCCGGTCTCCGTTTATCGCGTCGTAATCCTCGGCGACCTCCCGAAGCCGGTCGGCCATCTCTTCGATGGGGGACTCCCCGAGGATACCCATGTAGAACGAAAGGGGATGGCCGTAGAAGGCTACGACGTCGGAGTCGTCGATGACGCCGGGAATCGGCAGGGGCTCCCGGCGGTGGTTCCAGGGCTCCGATACCATCGGCGCCGAAACCGGTGCCGGGGGTCGGACCACGTCCGGCGCGCCGTCGTCTCCGTGAAGTACCGAAGCGGTCGAGGAATCGGCGCTCCCCTGCCGGGCGCTCCCCGACACGGGAGCATCACGGCCCAAATCGACGACGGCGGGGTCGGCGGCTGCGGCCTCGGTTGGGGCCTCGGTTGGGGGGTCGGTTGGGGCCTCGGTTGGGGGGGCGTCCTCCGGTTCGCGTTCGGCCTCAGAAGGCTCCGCTTCCGCCGGGGGCTCGGCGTCCGGGGTCCGGCCCGGCGTCGGTTCTTCCGGCGGAACCGAGGCAACCGCCGGAGCGTCCGTGGCTTCGGAACCCGGTGGCTCCCCGGTGGCGCACCCGGCGAAAGGAAGGAGAACTGCGAAAGTCAGGATAACCAGCCTCATTTTCATGTTATCGGCAAGACTATAGCGAGTTTGCAAAATGCTCAACCGGCGGCTATAGTGGGGGAACGTGGTAAAGCGCCTCGGGCTCACAGCGGCGGTTTTCCTGATTTTCTCATCATGTGGCCCTTCCCAAGACGAACGCCTCACCTCCCTGGAAACCAAGGTGCGGAACCTTGCCGAGCTCCACACCTTCGAGCAGACCTACCGGGACGTGGTGTATCTCGGCGAGCAGCGGGAGTTTCTCTTCTTCCGGACCATGGACCGGCAGCTACTCTTTTCGGTAAACATCCGGGTCCGCGCCGGGGTCGACCTTCGGCAGGGCGTCCGGGTGCTCCCGGGGCCGGACCGCCGGAGCGTCTACGTTGAGGTGCCCGCCCCTACCATCCTTCTCGTGGACGCCGACGAAGAGTCGATCTCCCAGTACTTCGTCCGGGAGCGAGGCGGTACGATCGGTTGGCTCGAGGTAGGGGCCGAGATCGAGGCGGCCAAGGTGCAGGTAATCTCAGACGCCGTAGACCGGGGAATCCTCGACCGCGCCGGGGAGAACGCCCGGGAGGTCCTCGAGAACGTCTTCTCCCAAGCCGGGTTTGAAAGCGTAACCATCACCTTTGGCGAGACGGCGCCCGGGGAACTGGAGGGATAGGCGTGAAGATACGCCTGGTTACCACCCTGGCGCTGATCTTTCTGATCCTGGTGGTGGTATTGGCGACGCTTGTCTACACGGGGGTCGTCCAGGCGCCGATGGGCCGGATCGCCGAGAACCTCGGAATCTTGCGGACCTCCCGGGTCGCCTCTTCTCAGCTGATTCTTCGACAGCTTCGGGACGTGTTGTCCTTTCACTCCGTCGAGTACGTCTACCGAAGCGTCTTCCCTCACGACTACTATCCCGAAGGGGTCAACCTTAACCAGGTGCTCAACCGCCTGTCCCTGAACAACCGTCCAGCGGCGGAAATTCTCTCGCCGGAGGAGCTGGACTATTGGGAAGCCTACAACCTGGCAAACGACGTGGGACTCCGGGCTTCCCGGGACGAGTTTGTCGTGGTGACGATCCGGGCCCGCGGGGGCTACGAACTGGAAGGAACGGTCCTCGACTCGCCCGAGCAGAGGGATTCGGCGGCCCCGCCGACGTCCGTTGCCGGAGGAGCGTTCTCGGAAACCGAAGTAAGGGGGCCCGGCGACACGTCGATCCGGGTCTTGACGATTAGGCTCCCGGAGCCGGAAGTTGTGGATATCGTCGTGGAGGACGTAAACCCCGAAACCTACCGGTACCCGGAAGTCGGCCTCCACCCGGAGGGATGGCAGCAGGTAGCGGCCTTTGTTTCCCGGCGCGTGGCGGCCCGGACGGTGGAAGAGGGAATCCTTGACCGAACCAGGGAGAACACGGAAGGCTTCCTCCGAAGCCTCTTCGAGGAGGCGGGGTACGATCGAGTCGAGTTTCGGTAGGACTGGACGCCGGGACTTGTCATCGTTATTATATAGAAAAGATTATATATAAGGAGCACTTATGCCCGAGCACTTGACCGTAGAAACATTCAAGGAAAAAATATTCAACTACGACGTGAACAAGGAGTGGACCTACGAAGGCGATCTCCCGGCGATTATCGACTTCTACGCCGACTGGTGTGGCCCCTGCAAGATGGTCGCCCCGGTCCTCGAGGAGCTTTCCGAAGAGTACGCAGGAAAGCTGCACATTTACAAGGTGGACACCGAATCCGAGCAAGAGCTCGCCGCCGCGTTTGGCATCCAGAGTATCCCCTCCCTCCTCTTTATCCCGGTGGATGATAAGCCGCAGATGGCCCAGGGCGCCCTTCCCAAGCCCACCCTCGTAAAAGCCATCCAAGAGGTATTAAAGGTCGAATAGGTTGAGGTTTCGGTCGATTCGGAGTATTCTGAATCGGCCGACTATGGACGAGTCCGAGCACCCTCCGTCATTACGGGAGCGTACGTGTTAGTTACGCTCCTTCTTATTCTCCTCTTCTTAATTCTTTCGTCGTTTTTTTCCGGAACCGAGACCGCTTTCACCTCCCTCTCGGACGCCCAGATCCACGCGATGCGGGACCAGTGGGGGCCCCGGGGCCGTATGGTCGCGGACCTTACCAGCAGGCCCCAGGTGCTCCTGACGACGGTTCTGACGGGAAACAACCTGATGAACATCGCCCTCTCGGTGATGGCGAGCGACTTTACCATCCGCCTGTTCGGAAGTAGCGCCCTCGGCGTTACTACCGGCGTACTGACCCTCCTGGTCCTGGTCTTCGGCGAGGTCGCACCGAAGCAGCTTGCCTACGTGCACAACGAGTTCTGGGCCATCCATTCGGTTCGAACGGTCCTCTTTCTGACGGTCCTCTTCAAGCCGGTAAACTGGTTCGTCGGCGCCGTCGCGGTCTGGCTTACCCGCCTGACCGGGGCGACCCAGACCGGGACGGTAACCCGGGAGGGTATCGTCTACATGATAAAGCACGCCGAGTCCGTCGGGGTACTGGAAAAGTTCCGGTCGACGATGGTTCAAAACGTCCTGCGGTTTACCGACGTTACCGCCCAGGCGATCATGACCCACCGGACCCGGGTCTTTAGCCTCTCCGAGACGGACACCGTCGAGGAGGCCCTTCCGAAGATCCACGAGCAGGGCTATTCCCGAATTCCGGTCTACGCCGATCATCCGGAGAACATCGTCGGTATCGTCCTTCTCAAAGAACTCCTCGGCGCGATTACCGAAGGGCGGGGCGGGGCGCCCTTGAAAGAGATTATGGTCGACCCGATCTACGTTCCCGAGACGCGGCCGATCCACCAGATTCTCGCTCAATTTCATGCCGAGGCTCTGAACATGGCGGTCGTTCTCGACGAATACGGCGGGGTGGCGGGAGTTGTGACCACCGAGGATATAATCGAGGAGATTCTCGGGGAGCTTTACGACGAGCACGAGGTCAAGGAACGGCAGAAGATTACCCACCTTCAAAACGGCACCTATAGCATCATGGCCGACATCCCCCTCTACAGCGTCAACGAATCGCTCAACCTCGATATCCCCCAGACCCGGGACGCCCAGACCTTGGCGGGCTATCTGACCGAGACGGCAGGGCATATTCCCGTGTCGAACGAGGTCATAAGCACCCCCTTCGGCGAGTTCGTGGTCGAGAGCGTCTGGAAGAAGCGCATCGTAAGCGTCCGGTTTAAACGAAACCCCGACGTTGACGGCCCGCAAGAGTCTTAGCTATCATTCGCGGCATGGCCAAGTACCCCTTTCCGGACATAGAAAAAAAGTGGCAAGACTATTGGGAGACGAACGAAGTCTTCAAGACGACGGAGGATCCATCGTATCCTCCGGAGAAGCGCCGGTACGTCCTCGACATGTTCCCCTATCCTTCCGCCGCCGGACTCCATGTCGGTCATCCGGAAGGCTACACGGCAACGGATATCTATTGCCGCTATCTCCGAATGAAAGGGTACAACGTCCTCCACCCGATGGGCTTCGACAGTTTCGGCCTTCCGGCGGAGCAGTACGCCATCAAGACGGGGACCCACCCCCGGGCCACGACGGAGAACAACATCAACAAGATGCGGGCCCAGATTAAGGCCCTCGGTCTCTCCTACGACTGGAGCCGAGAGATATCGACCCATAAGGTCGACTACTACCGGTGGACCCAGTGGATCTTTCTCCAGCTCTACAACAGAGGACTCGCCTACATGGCGGAAATTCCCGTCTGGTACTGCGACGCCCTGGGAACGGTTCTGGCGAACGAGGAAGTGCTCCTTACCCCCGAGGGACCCCGGTCGGAACGGGGCAACCACACGGTCGAGCGAAAGCCCCTCCGGCAGTGGATGCTCCGGATTACCGCCTACGCCGAGCGACTTCTGGAGGATCTCGAGCCCCTCGAGTGGCCTGAATCGATCAAGGCGATGCAGCGTAACTGGATCGGCCGGTCGGAAGGGGCGAACGTGGTCTTTCCCGTGGCGGAGGAATCCAGGCCGAAGGATGCCGCCCCCGGCGAGCCGGTCATCGAGGTCTTCACCACCCGGCCGGACACCCTCTTCGGAGCGACCTACATGGTCCTCGCACCGGAGCACCCGCTGGTAGACCGGATTACAACCGACGAGCGCCGGCGGGAGGTGGAGGCCTACGTAGAAAAGTCTCGCCTTAAGTCGGACCTGGAGCGGACCGACCTGGCGAAAAAGAAGACCGGCGCCTTTACCGGCGCCTACGCGATAAACCCGGTTAACGGGGAACGGATACCCGTCTGGATCTCCGATTATATTCTGCTCTCCTACGGTACCGGCGCCATTATGGCGGTACCGGCACACGATCAGCGGGACTTCGAGTTTGCCCAGGAGTTCGGCCTCCCGATTATCCCGGTGGTCGAAGCGCCGGCGGATCACGATCCGGAGGTGGCCTATACCGGAGACGGGGTCGCTATCAACTCCGGAGCGTTCGACGGAATGACGACACCGGAGTTCAAGAAGGCGATTATCAGCCGGCTCGAGAAAGAGGGCAAAGGGACCCGGGCGATTAACTACAAGCTCCGGGACTGGATTTTCTCCCGGCAGCGCTACTGGGGCGAGCCGATTCCGGTGGTCCATTGCGGGGACGAAATCGTTCCCCTTTCGACCGACGATCTCCCGCTGACGCTCCCGGAGGTCGAGAGCTACCAGCCCTCGGGTACCGGGGAGTCTCCCTTGGCAAAGGTTACCGACTGGGTAAACACGACCTGTCCGACCGACGGGAGTCCTGCAAGACGGGAAACGAACACCATGCCCCAGTGGGCCGGTTCCTGCTGGTACTTCTTGAGGTTCCTCGATGCCCGGAACACGGGAGCCCTTGCGTCCCGGGAAGCCATCGAGTATTGGATGCCGGTAGACCTCTACGTCGGCGGGGCGGAGCACGCGGTGCTGCACCTGCTCTACGCCCGGTTCTGGCACAAGGTTCTCTACGACATCGGAGTCGTGAATACCAAGGAACCCTTCCTCCGCCTGGTAAACCAGGGAATGATCCTCGGCCCCGACGGCCAGCGCATGTCCAAGTCCCGGGGGAACGTGATCAACCCCGACGACGTTATCGCCGAGTACGGCGCCGATACCCTGCGGCTCTACGAGATGTTCATGGGCCCCCTCCCGCAGGAGAAACCCTGGTCGGTTCACGGAATAATGGGGGTCCATCGCTTTCTCGACCGGGTCTGGCGCCTCTCCGACCGGAATATTCTGGACCAGGAGGCCCCCGAGAGCCTCGAGCGCCTTCTGCACAAGACGATCAAGAAAGTCGAAGAGGACACCGTTAACCTCGAGTTCAACACGGCGATCTCCCAGATGATGGTCTTCGTCAACGAAGCCTTCAAGGAGGAGCATCTCTACCGGTCCGCCTGGGAGAGGTTTATCCTCATTCTCGGGCCCTACGCGCCCCACCTCGCGGAAGAGCTCTGGGAGCGCATGGGGAACAGCCCGTCGATTGCCAAGGTAGCCTGGCCCACGTGGGACCCGGAGCTTATCAAGGACGAAGAAGTCGAGATCGTCATACAGGTAAACGGAAAGGTCCGGTCGAAGCTCATGCTCCCGGTGGACCTTCCGAAGGACGAGCTTGAGGAGCAGGCTCTGGCCCAGGACCGGATTCAGGAGATAATCGACGGCAAGGAGATCCGGCGCGTTATCGTCGTCCCGAACCGCTTGGTGAACATCGTCCTTTGACTCCGGCGGCTCAGAATCCCCGCAAGCCGACGATCGGATGCCCCGAGGGCTCGAAGACGACGCTCAAAAGGCGCCGGCTCCGGATCTCGGCGTACCGGGCCCCTCGAATCGGCACGGGGAGCCCCACGATCCTGGGCCCTTCGACGACCATGGCTTCCGACTCCCCGAAGGGTTCGAGGCGTATCCACCTCCCCTCTGGGAAGGAAACCTCTACAACCAGCTCCTCCCCCTCCTTTATGTAGGTCGACCGAAAGGCGCTCTCCGCGAGTTTCTCGACTATTCTATCGATATCCATGCCCCAGGGGTCTCGCCCCCCCGTTCTCGAATCTCCCGGGAGAGACGAGGCACGTTGAGGGCCTCGAACCCGCTTCCGCCCACCGCCAGGCGCCGGAGTATCGTCGCCGTCACACCGTCGTGCCAGGTCGCCGTTACCCCGCCGCGGGAGGCGAGCCAGGGGACCGCGGTCCCCGCCGGGGGCAGCAGGAGGCCGCGGTAGGTCGGCCGGAGGATAACGGCCGCACCA
>JBKHCS010000102.1:0-11250 GCA_046541715.1 Spirochaetaceae bacterium | reverse complement strand
TTCTCGTACCCCCGCTCGATCTGGTACACGTTGTGGATTACGCTCTCCCCCTCGGCGCAGAGGGCGGCGATTACCATCGCCATTCCTGCCCGAACGTCCGGAGAGGTTAACTCGGATCCGGAAAGCCGGGAGGGGCCGGTGACCACCGCTCGGTGGGGATCGCAGAGGACCACTCTGGCTCCCATGCCGATCAATTTGTCGACGAAGAACATCCGGGACTCGAACATCTTTTCGTGTACAAGGATGGTTCCTTCGACCTGAGTCGCGACCACCAGAATGATGCTGATCAGGTCCGGCGGAAAGCCGGGCCACGGCGCGTCGTCAATTTTGGGAACCGAGCCGCCGAGGTCCGGAACCACCTTGAGACTCTGCCCCGGTGGAACACGGATGGAGTCTCCGTCGCGCTCCCAGTAGATGCCGAGGCGGCCGAAGGCCAGCCGCATCATGCGCATGTGGTGAGCAGGCGCCTCCTCGATGACGATCTCGCCGTGGGTAACCGCCGCGAGGCCGATAAAAGAGCCCACTTCCATGTAATCGGCGCCGATCCGGAAGCGGCACCCCGAGAGCTTCTTGACCCCTTCGATCCGCAGAATGTTCGAACCGATGCCCTCGATCTTGGCACCCATTGCATTCAACATATTGCACAGATCCTGGATGTGGGGCTCCGACGCAGCGTTCTCGATAGTCGTCCTTCCCTCCGCCAGAGAGGCCGCCATTATCGCGTTTTCCGTTGCGGTCACCGACGCCTCGTCGAGAAAGATCTCTACACCCTTGAGCTTGTTCGCCGTAATCTCGAAGAGCCCTTCCATCTCGACCCGGGCCCCGAGGGCCGAAAGGGCCAAGAAGTGGGTGTCGAGGCGCCGGCGTCCGATAACGTCTCCCCCCGGGGGGGGCAGGGTTACCTTGCCGGTTCTCGCGACCATCGGTCCCGCGAAAAGAATTGACGCCCGTATCTGTTTCGCCAGATCTCCGGGAATCTCCGAAACCGAGAGAGCGCTCGCCCGGACTCGGTATTGACCTTCGGTGTCGCCCTTGGACACATCGCACCCGAGGGCCCGTGCCACGTCGAGCATTACCCGAACATCTTCGATATCCGGAACGTTCTCTAAGACGACTTCTTCCTCGGTCAGCAGGCAGGCTGCGATGCACGGCAGGGCGGCATTCTTGTTTCCTGCGGCTCGAATGGTTCCCCGAATCGGAAACCCGCCCTGAACTCGGTACTTGTAGACGCTCATGGCAGCGGGCCCCGGTCGCTAGTCGAGTGGATATGGTACAAGCTCAAATTGTTCTCCTACGAAAGGGTTTTGTCGAAAGCGGACGCCCAAGAGAAACGAAAAGAGAGCGCCCTCGCAACAGACGACGTTAAAGGGCAGCATGATCGTCTCCCGCGCTTCGAGGCTCCCGAAGGGATTCTCGAGCAACTGCGGCAGAAGAACATTGTCGATTCCGATGTCGGCAACATAGCTAAAGGGGAAGGACTCTCCGCCGGCAAAAGTGTCCTCCACGGGCCGGAAGTAACCATCCAGCTCCGAAGGGGAGCCCGCGCCTCCGTCGGCTATCGAACCCCACCGGCCCCCGAGGATTTTCGTACGCAAGTCACCGAGAAACTCCCGCAGGTTTCTCACGACGTTTATGGTCCCCACCGGCGAGAACCCCGTTTCTTCGAGTTGATGGAGCGTAAGGTAGCTCTCGTAACCCCTGCCTTCTTCGAGTCGGGATTGCCGGGTTACCACCTCTTGAGTCTGGTCGTCGTCTATGTCAAAGACTTCGAATCCGGCGTTCGGATGCTTCGCCATTCGAAACAGCGACGGGGCCTCCCCCACCTGAAACACGGCCCAGACTTCTTCGGTTCCCCGGGGTGTATAGAACTCTGTTGATACGGCGGCGGGAAGCGCCTTGGTTGCGTGGAGCGGAACCACAGAGAAGTCCCGGGCGGCGGAGTGATTCCCCAGGCCGACGGACCTCAGGTCTCCGGAGCTCCCCGGCGACCGAAGGTAGTACTCGAGAACGAAAGAGTAGCTCGGGCCCCCTTCATCCGGAGGCCGGGGAGGGCGGAAGAGCGAAGCCGACGGCAACGTCCTCCCTTCGCCGGCCCGAACCGCCAGACTCGCAACGTCCTCCCGGCGGTCGCCGTCGAGGTCGTAAGCCAGCGCTACGGCGTACCGCCCTTCCTGCAGCACCTGAGTCTCCGCGGGAGAGGCCGCCAGGGCCAGCCGGAGGACGGCGTCCTGCCCGGAATCCGGGCGTTCTGCGTCTTCCGATCCGGCAACACCGGCCACCGGGGTCCCGGCGCCTTCGCCCCCGGACTCTCGTTCCGAGAGTCCGGCGCAGGAGGAAAGCAGAAGAAAGAACAAGACACCCCCCACGAGAGGGGAGGGCCCTGGGAAACGCGTCACGACGGCGTAATCATACCCGGCTTGGGTTGTTTCGTGTAGCATGCATCGTGTAAGCTCTGCCGGATCTTATGCGAGTACTAAAGTTCGGAGGAAGCTCCCTTGCGGATGCCGAGCGCATCCGTAGGGCCATGGACATCGTTATCCGTCGCCGAGAAGCCTTTGGCCCGGTTGTTCTCGTGCTCTCAGCGATGAAGGGCGTCACCGATGCCCTTCTCGATGCGAGCTTTGCCGCCGCGAAGGGAGACGAGAGGTATCGGGAACGTTTCTCCGAGATTCTCGAGAGGACCGAGCGGGTTCGGGAAGAGTTGGTTCCCGGAGACAGTGAGGTTTTCGAGGACACGGACCGCTTTCTAGAAGAGCTGTCCGACCTTCTCCGGGGCGTCATGCTGGTCCGGGAATGCTCCCCCCGAACCCGGGACCTTATCCTGAGCTTCGGCGAGCGGTTGAACTGCCGGGTCTGCGCCGGCTACCTGACCTCCTTGGGTCTTTCCGCACGGTACGTCGACTCAAGACCCCTTGTCCGAACCGACGCCGCCTTCGGTGCCGCCCGGGTCGATTTCGGGACGACCTACGGGCAGCTTCGTCAGGCCCTCGAAGGATTCGACGGTGTCGCGGTGGTAACCGGCTTTATCGGGTCGACGGTCGAAGGAGTAACCACCACCATCGGCCGGAACGGGAGCGACTACACGGCTTCCCTCGTCGGGGCGGCACTCGGTGCCGAATCGATAGAGATCTGGACCGACGTCGACGGGGTCTTGAGCGCCGATCCGAACCTGGTTCCCGACGCTTTCGTCGTCCCGGAACTAAGCTACAGCGAGGCGGTGGAGCTCTCCTATTTCGGTGCCCGGGTCATTCACCCCTCGACGATGCTTCCGGCGATCGAGAAAGAGATTCCCCTCTGGATCAAGAACACCTTGAACGAGGACGCCCCGGGAACCCGGATTACCAAGTCCGGAGGCGGACGGAAGCGTACGATCACCGGAATCGCCTCGATCGAGCATGTCGCCCTTATAAACGTCGAAGGCGGTGGTATGGTAGGGCTTCCGGGAATCGCCTCCCGGATTTTCCGAGCCCTTGCGGACGCCGCGGTAAACATCATCATGATCTCCCAAGCCTCGTCGGAGCACAGCATCTGCATCGTCTGCGACGAGACCAGTGCCCCCCGGGCCCTCGGGAGCCTCGAAACCGAGCTCACGCAAGAGCTCGCCACCCGGACTATCGATCAGTTCGAGCTGATAGGCGATCTGGAGATTGTCGCGGTAATCGGAGCCAACATGAGGGGGACCCCGGGAATCTCCGGGCGCCTCTTCAGCGCCCTCGGGGAGGCGGGGGTCAACGTTCTCGCCATCGCCCAGGGCTCCTCGGAGATGAACATCTCCTTCGTCGTCCAGGGGAGCGACCGCGCCCTCGCGCTGAACACCGTCCACCGGGCATTTTTCGGCTCAGAGGACCGCCGATGACCTTCGCCAGCACCAGGAGCCCGGAAAAGGTGACAGGTCTCCGGGAGGCTCTGTTCCGCGGCCTCGCACCCGACGGGGGACTCTATCATCCCGTCGAAAAGCCCGACCTCTCTGCGGTCTTCGGCTCTTTTGAGCCCGATGCGCCCTTCGTCGAGGTAGCCACACGGCTGGTCTCTGCCCTCTTCCCCGATGAGTTTGGCTCCGAAAAGGCCCGGAAGATCTGCGAAGAGGCCTTTCCCTTTTCCCCGGAGCTCTCCTGGGTCTCAGAAGGACACGCGATTCTGGAGCTCTACCACGGCCCTTCCTGCGCCTTTAAGGACTTCGGTGCATCCTTCTTGGCAACCCTGATGCAGCACTATCTGGCCGACGGAAACGAACGGGCGGTGATTCTGACGGCCACCTCCGGGGATACCGGGAGCGCCGTCGCCCAGGCATTCCTCGGACGGGAGAATATCGACGTGGTTATTCTCTACCCCTCGGGCCGGGTGAGCCCCCTCCAGGAGAAACAGCTGACGACCCTCGGAGAAAACATCCATGCCCTGGAGGTGACCGGCTCCTTCGATGATTGCCAGCGGATGGCCAAAGAGGCCTTTATGGATTCCGGGCTCCGCCTCGGGTCTCGATTGACCTCGGCCAACTCCATAAACCTCGGGCGTCTTCTCCCCCAGTCGTTCTACTACGTCTACGGCCGCCTCCTCGCCCGGTGCCCTCTCCCGTACTTCTGCGTCCCCAGCGGAAACTTTGGGAACCTGACCGCCGGGGTCCTGGCCTCCGAGTGGGGTCTTCCGGTTCGGCGCTTTATCGCCGCGACAAACATCAACGACGTGGTGCCGGAGTATCTCGCTACCGGAAGCTACTATCCCCGGGCCTCCGAGCGGACCCTTTCGAACGCGATGGATGTCGGAAACCCGAGCAACTTCGAGCGCCTCGAGGCGATTTTCGCCCGGAATCCCGAGGCGATGAGACAGCGGATCGTGGGGGAGGTTGTGACGGATTCCCAGACGCTCCGGGTTATTCGGCGCTACCACGAGGAACACCACCGGTTCTTCGACCCCCATACGGCTACCGGGGTCCTCGCGGCGGAACGGCTGCTGTCCCGGGAGAGCGGCGCGACGGTCATTACCCTCGCGACGGCCCACCCCGCAAAATTCCTCGAGATCGTCGAGGAGGCCACCGGCGTCCGGCCGTCGATCCCGGAACGGCTTTCCCGCCTCTTGGCTCGGGAGAAGCTCGCCACGGTAGTCGGTCCCGACTACCGGGAGCTCAAAACCTTCTTGACCGACCGGTTCGGCGGCTAAGCGTACCCCGCCTGGCTCCGGAGCTCCTTCCGTCCGTCTTCCCGCCGGTACGGATTCCGCTCGTACTTCAGAAAATCCTTGTAGACCCGGCAGGCCCGGTAGTAGCCTTCGGGACCCCGGAAGGTCGATGAGAGGTCGCACCGGTAGAGCTCCAGGAGCGTCGGAAAGAGGGGAGACCGCATAAGCGCCGCGGTGCGCCGGGTCGGCAGCCGGTGGAGGGCCCCGGGGATCATGTGGTACCGGATAAGCCAGGCGACGCTCTCGATGGTATCCTCCGGAAACCCGAGGCGCCGGAGAAACCGCCGGGCCACCGCCGCACCGTGATGGGAGTGCTCGAGAAAGGGCTTTTCCCGGGTTCCCTCGGAGAGAGGCTTCCCCGTATCGTGGAGGAGGAGCGCGAGTCCCAGGACAAGGTCCCGGTCTTTCTGGTACTCGAAGGTGTGGAGGGTGTGCTCCCAAACGTTCCCTTCCGGGTGATACTCCTTGCTGTGGTCCGTCTCGGACATCGCAACGAGCTCCGGGAACCACTCCCCCACGAGCCCGAGGTCCGAAAGGATTCTGAGTCCGCGGGCCGGTGCGACACCGG
The DNA here is from genome assembly GCA_046541715.1 of Spirochaetaceae bacterium. Classification (GTDB taxonomy): domain Bacteria; phylum Spirochaetota; class Spirochaetia; order DSM-27196; family PWMO01; genus CAYPUT01. The sequence continues at coordinate 5,510 of JBKHCS010000102.1, read as the reverse complement.
TGAGAACCTCCGTCAGCAGGAGAGCTTGCTCGGCTTCGGAAACCCGACTCCCCGAGACGGCTCCGGGACGGGTGGATCTGAGAGTTTCGGCCACGCCGGTGGTCATCTCGTACCGCGACTCGAGAATTGCCCCCTGCATCGCCGCGGTCACCGGTTCTCCGGGGGGAACCCGGAGCTCCGTTTCCCGGCTCCGCAACTGACGGTAGCTTTCTCCGATGTCGAGAAAGCGTTTCCCTTTCACGTCGAAGAGAAACTCCGTGACCGGGAAGGGGGCCTGGCCCCGGGACAGCCCTTCGTCGGCGCAGGTAAACAGAAGCGTCGCACCGTCCACCCGGGCAGAGGCGTCGCAGAAGCCTTCCCCGGGGAAGGAGAGGTGGTCGAAGTGCCGGGCGAGGCCCGCGAGGTCAGTCTCTACCAGAAGATGAACCGGCGCGGTCCGGGTAATCCGGAAGTAGTGGTCCAGGGCCGAGTAGGAGGCGAGGTAGCTTCGGAAGGGCAGGGTCGCCAGGGTGCTGAGGTCTATCGGCATCGTGCGCATGAGAGGTTCCTTTAGTTTCCATCTATCTGCCTTTTGACGGCGTCGAGGAGCAGATCGATCTCCCTTTCGAGGGAGTGCATCTCTGCCTCCGATGTAAGAATAAATTCATCGGCGTCGATCGGGACATGGGTAGCGGAATAATTCTCCATAATTCTGTCTCCCCGGACGAAGTCCTTCTGCCGGGAGGCGAGAGTCTGCTCGTGGATGTGGCCGGCCATCGAACGGAGTCGGCTCAGGGCGGTCCCGAGCTCCCGGAGCCCGTCTGCGGAGTAGCCGGCGACGCCGGTGGCTTTGACCTCGCGTTGCCGCCGTGCCAACGCAGCGTAATCAAGGAAGAAACGATAGGCTTCGATCGCGGCCTTTCGGTCCGACTCGAGGAGCAAGTTCTTTCCAAGACCCGGAATATCCGATTCGAGATAGAATCGTCGTTTCTTTTGTACGCTCTCCAGACGCTCGAGGGCCACCTCCATCGTTTCTAAGGTCGAGGGTTTGAAGATCTCGAAGTCGAAGGTATGCCGTCGCGCCTTGTTCCGGGTCTCGTACTTCTTTCGGTTCCGCAGAAGGGCGTAGAGATTGTTCGAGAGGACCCAGGCGGGGACAAGCTGTTGGATTGCCGTAGACACGCCGTCGAAGAGTTCCGTCGGGGGCCGTATGAGCGAGAAGGGAAACTCGACCCGCTGCGGCAGGGTCGTGACCCCCGTCGCGATTACCGTGTAGGGGGCTCGGCTGAAGTTTGCAGGGAACTTTACGCAACACCCGAGACCGAAAAACATTCCCTCTCCCGGAAGAATCTCCTGGTCCGGAACCCGGGAGGTGTGATTGGACCCTACGTTGGCCCCGTAGCCGATGTTCCCCCGGCCCTCGGGCCAGTAGGCCGCGATCAAGAGCGACTCGTGATGAAGACCGACGAAGGGCCCGACAAAGCTCGCGGTTACCTCCCCGGATTCGATGGTGCAGTTCGGCGCGAGGACGGACCCGGTTATCTTGGCCCCTACTCCACAGGTGACATGCTCCATAATCAAGGATCTCCGGATAACGGCGCCGTTCTCGATCCGGCTCCCTTCCTGAATGGCGCTGTCCTCGATGATGACTCCGGGGCCGATGTGCGTCGGGTCGGTAAGGTCCGAGAGCACCGTCACGTTGCGAATGCATTGTCCCGCTTCGATCCGCGCGGCGTCGCCTATCCACGCACTATCGATCAACTGCGCATTCTCGACGAGGCACGACTCTCCGACGTAGCCGAACGCACTCTGACACTGTTGGGTGTAGCCCTCGACGAAGCGGCCGAACTCGGCCTGGAGCGCCAAGTCCTCCGGGTGGGCGAGAACATGCCGGGTTACTTCGAGGTCGATATCCGCGGCGATGGCGAAGGGCCGTCCTCCGGTCTCGACTCCCGGCGAAAGGTGAGTGCCGTTGCCGAAGGAGGTGGCGGAGGTGCATTTGAGGGTGCTCCCGGCGATGGTGCTCCCCTTGCCGACGGAGTACCCGGAAACCATGGGGCACCGGTGGATGGAGACGTTTTGCCCGAGGCGAACGTTCGAAAGGGTGCTCTGATAGACTCCCGGCGGATAGGGCGAGAAGGAGGTGGCCTCTGGGGTGCCGCTGTGGCCCCCGACAACGCACGGGCCGAGAAACAGGTTGCCGTAGAAGCGTGCCGGGGAGAAGCCCTGACCCACGGAGACAAGGGACCAGTCGCTGCAGACGTTGCCGTTTTCCTCGAGGCGGCGTATCTCGTCATCCTCGAGGGGCCTCAGCTGGTCTCCCCGGGTGACTTCCCGGAGGAGGCGCGGCGGAAGAAGCCGGTTTAGTTTTACGGCCAGGTCAACGCCGGACATTTTCATCTTGTCTCCTCGCTTCTATGCTGTATTATATCCCCACGTGAAGTTTACCAAAGAAGAGGGCAGTTGGGTCTTCTACGATTGGGCCAACTCCGCCTACACCATCATCGTTACGACCGCGATATTCCCCCTCTACTACCGGGGCTTCGTGGGAGAAGAACAGTACGTCGCGACCTGGGCCTTTGCCAACAGTATCGGCAGCCTTCTCCTGGCGGTATCGGCACCCTTCCTCGGCGTACTCGCCGACTACCCCGGTCTAAAGAAGCGCTTCTTCCTTGCCTTTCTCGCCCTCGGCGTCGGAGCCACCACGTTTTTGGGGCTACCGGTCTTCGGCTACTGGCTGCCCCTTCTGATCGTCTACGTCTGTTCCCTCTACGGCTTCAGCGGGGCCAACCTGTTCTACGACGCGATGCTGGTCGACGTGACCTCCCACGAGCGGATGAACCGGGTCTCCGCCGCCGGCTACGCCTGGGGCTACATCGGCGGCAGCACTATTCCCTTCGTCGCCGCTATCGTAATGCTCAGCGCCTGGGAACGTCTCGGATTCGCCGGCCGGAGCCAGGCGTTCCGGGCAATCATGTTCATGACCGCCGCCTGGTGGCTTCTCTTCTCCCTGCCACTCATCCGGAACGTCCGGCAGCGCTACGCCTTGCCTCTGAGTGTAAAGCCCCTCCGGGACGCGCTGGGCCGGCTTCGGGGAACCTTCGGAAACATCGGCCACTACCGAATCGTCTTCTTGTTCTTGGGCGCCTACTTCTTCTATATCGAAGGGGTCAACACCATCATTCGCATGGCGACACCGATCGCAGTCTCCATCGGCATCCCCCAGAACACGCTCATCATCATTCTGCTGGCCATCCAGATCGTCGCCTTTCCCTTCGCCCTTCTCTACGGCCGCCTCGCCCAGCGCTTCAGCGACCGGGGGATGATCTTCGTCGCCATCGGCGTCTACATCGTCGTCGTGTTCTTGGCCTTTCTTCTGCCCTCGGTTCCGGAGGTTTCGACCAGGGTGGCCGTCTTTTGGGTCCTGGCAATGCTCGTCGCATCTTCCCAGGGGGGCATCCAGGCCCTAAGCCGTTCCTACTTTGCCAAAATCATCCCCCGGGAAGCGTCCTCGGAGTTCTTCGGCTTCTACAACGTGATGGGCAAGTTCGCCTCTATCGTCGGGCCCTTTCTCGTCGGAGCAATGACCATGATAACCGGCCAGGAGCGCTTTGGCATCTTGAGCGTTCTGATTCTCTTCGCCGTCGGGGGCGCCCTTCTCTTGAGGACGCCCCGAAGCGAGACGGTGGAAGAGGCCCCTTTACCGCCGGCGCCCGAGAAATCGTAGGAGAAAGAGAAACAGGTTGATAAAATCGAGGTAGAGCCGCAGTGCGCCTATGACCGAGAGGCGCTGATAGTCGGCGCTTCCCTCCTGTCCCGACATCCGGCTGCTCCAGGAGGCGATTCGCTGGTTGTCGTACGCTGTGAGCCCGAGAAACAGGAATACACCGACGAAGGAAATGAGCCAACCGAGGGCGTCGCTTCGGAGAAACAGGTTTACCACGGACGCCAAAATCAACCCGATGAGGGCCATAAAGAAGTAGCTTCCGAAAGCCTGAAGATCCCGCTTGGTCGTGACTCCGTAGAGGGCCATCGCCCCGAACATTCCCGCCGTAATAAAGAAGGTCGAAGCGATGCTCGTCTCGGTATAGATTAGAAAGATGGGAGCGAGCGTCAGCCCGTTGAGGGCGGAGTAGCCGAGAAAAACCCCGAAGGCCGTCTGGGGGCTCATCCGCTGAATCCGGAAGGAGAGGAAGCCGACCAAAACCAGCTCCCCGATAATCAGCGCCATCAGCAATCCCGGGGTGCCGACGATGGCTTGGAGAATGCCTCTGTTACTGAGCACCGAGAGGGAGACGAACCCCGTAACCCCGAGGCCGACCGCCATCCATAGGTATACATTCTGAATAAGCGTCCGGACCGCTACGCCGGTCTGAGCCCGGGTGCCGTCCATTCTCATTCGATCTTCTGCAAACACGATCTGTCTCCTTTCTAAAAAACCGCTATACTGGCCACAATATAGCGGTTTTAGACCAGAACGAGGAGTCCATCCGATGACCATCATCCCCGCCATAGACCTGCTCGGCGGACAAGTCGTGCGCCTCCGGCAAGGCAGCTTCGACGACGTCGACGTCTACGACCAGGATCCTGTTTCCATGGCCCGGGAGTTCGAAGAGGCAGGCGCCACCCGGCTCCACCTCGTCGACCTCGACGCCGCCCGGGGAGACAAGCAGTCCAATCGAAAGAAAATTCGAAAGATCCGCAAGGCGGTCCGGTGCACCATCGAGCTCGGCGGAGGAATCCGTAGCGACGACGACATCGAGGAACTTCTCGATCTCGGAATCGACCGCTTGATTCTCGGAACGACATTCGCCCGAAAGCCCTCGATCGTCGAAGGCTGGTCCGCTCACTACGGGAACATCTTTCTGGCCGGTATCGACTCCCGGGACGGCCACGTATACATCTCCGGGTGGGAGGAAGAGACCAAGGTGGCGGACCTCGACCTGGCCAAGCGGGCGAAGGAGAGCGGGATTCTGGCGATAATCTTCACCAGTATCGACCGGGACGGAATGATGCAGGGGCCGAACATCGAGCGGACAAACCGCATCGCCGAAGCCTCCGGATTGCCGGTCATTCTTTCCGGGGGCGTCTCGTCCCGGGAGGACCTCGACCGAGTGCAATCCGAGGGTCACCAAAACATCGTCGCCGTCATTACCGGAAAGGCGATCTACGAGGGAGGCGTCGATGTCAAGGAAATCTTCTCCGCCTTCCCCGGAACTCCCGAGGACGAGACGTGGTAGACGCAGAAAACACTCCCCTGCTTCCGATGGTGCTCCTTGACTCCGAGGGACGTCCTCTCCGGGGCGCCCTCTCCTCGGAGAAGGCCTACAAGAAGAGTCTCGAGTCCGGAACCCTCTGGGGGGTCAATCCGGCTACCGGCCGGGTTCTTCCCCTCGAAGGTGTCCGGAGGCTGCTGCTCATCGAGCGAGACGGGACGTCGGTAACCGCCCGGGTTGCGACCGTCGGGGATGCCGGAGCCGGCCTCGGCGCCGGAGCCGGGCCCCCCGCCCCGGAAGCCGGCTCGGAAACCG
>JBKHCS010000101.1:0-11356 GCA_046541715.1 Spirochaetaceae bacterium | reverse complement strand
GCCTCGAGGGAGCGGTAGCTTCGCCGGCCGGGGTGCCGACCGAGGCTCCGGCCGGGGTGCCGGTCCCGCCGGATTTCTTTGCCGCCGCAGCGTTCAAGGCGTCTTCCTTGGTGATCCGCCCCCCGGGACCGGTGCCGGTAATGCTTCCGGCGTCCAGGCCCTCCTCCTCGACGATACGTCGCACCGCGGGGGAGAGTTTGTCGGTGGAGGTATCGGGGACCGCCGCGTCCCCGGGGCGTGTCGCCGCTGGGGCGGCTTCTTCGGCGGCCGGTGCCGGCTTCTCCGGCTCCTGGGCCGCCTCCGTTGCCGGCTTCTCCGGTTCCGTTGCCGCCGCCTCGGTGTCGATGGTTCCGACGACCTGACCGATCGCGACTTCTTCATCCTCCGAGACGGAAACGTGGAGGACGCCGGAGGCGGGGGCGGGTACCGCCAGCGTCGCCTTGTCGGTCTCGAGCTCGAAGAGGTCGTCCCCTTCGGATACCCGGCTACCGTCCTCCTTGAGCCAAGAGGCGAGCACGCCCTCGGTAATCGATTCGCCGACGGCCGGAACAGTGATGTCCATGAGAACTAACTCCTTTTAGACTGCGTATCTGGATCTGCAAAAGCGGCGCTCAGGAAGGCGTCGAGCTCTTCCTGGTGCTGCTTAAAGGAACCGGTTGCCGGGCTCGGGCTCTCGGGCCGGCCGACGTAACGGAGGCGTCGATTGGAAGCTTGTAGAAGCCCGTCGATGCGGTTCTGGATATAATGATAGGCTCCACGGTTCTGCGATTCCTCCTGAACCCAGAATATCTCGGCTCCGTCCGGGTACCGTCCGATCGCTTCGGCGAGGCGAGCGTGGGGGAAGGGGTAGAGCTGTTCCACCCGAATAATCGCCACGTCGTCGGCGCCGTCCCGTTCCCTTCGTTCGATGAGGTCGTAGTACACCTTTCCGGTGCACAAGAGCAGACGTCGTGCCTTCTTCGGTTGTTCCGGGTCGTCGATGACCAGCCGGAAGGCGCCGGAGGTAAATTCCCCGGAGTCCGAGACGCAGCGCTTATTGCGCAAGAGGCTCTTCGGGGTCATGACGATCAGCGGTTTTCGAAAGGGTTGGATCATCTGGCGTCGGAGCATGTGAAAGTACTGGGCAGGAGTCGAAGGATAGCATACCTGCATGTTGTCGTCGGCGCAGAGTTGGAGAAAGCGCTCGAAATGGGCGCTCGAGTGTTCCGGACCCTGGCCCTCGTAGCCGTGGGGCAAAAGCATGACCAGACCGCTGGTGCGAAACCACTTGGATTCCCCGGCGGCGACAAACTGATCGATGATTACCTGGGCGCCGTTGACGAAATCCCCGAACTGCGCCTCCCAGGCGACCAACACGTTCGGCTGTGCCAGGGAATAGCCGTAATCGAAACCGAGGACGGCGAACTCCGAGAGGGGGCTGTCGTAGACCGAAAAGGTCCCCTGCCGGCTCCCGGCAAACTCGCCGACGTGCTGCAACGCCGTGTAGGTCTTCGGGCGGTCGGTACCCCGGTCCCACCAGACGGCGTGTCGCTGGGAAAAGGTCCCCCGGCCCGAGTCCTCGCCGCTCAACCGGATCGAGTACCCTTCAAGGAGCAGGGAGCCGAACGCCAGGCTTTCGGCGAGGGACCAGTCGAAGTTAGCGCCCTCCTCGAGGCGCTTCTTCCGGTCCTTTACGAAACGGTCCAACTTCGGGTGGGGGGAGAAATCTTCCGGGACCGTCGTCAGGGTTCGGGCCACCGTGTCGAGGGTCTTCTCGTCGACTCCCGTCTCCACGGGCTCGATTTCGTAGTCCCGGCGATACGCTTTCCACTCCCCCTGCTCGAAGGCGTCGTCCATGTTCGGCTTGTAGCCGTCCTTGGCCTTTCCGAGCTCGGATTTCAGGACCTCTCGGTAGCGGTCCTTGAACGCCTCCTGGTCTTTGGAAGAGAAGACTCCCTCGGAGGCAAGATGGTTTCCGTAGATTACCGGGACGCTGTCGTGGTCGTTGATCATCGAGTACATGATCGGGTGGGTAAAGCTCGGCTCGTCCGCCTCATTGTGTCCCAGCCGCCGGTAGCAGAAGATGTCGACGACGGCATCGTACCCGAACTTCTGCCGGTAGCGCATCGCCAAGTCGATCGCCCGGACCACTGCCTCGGGATAGTCCCCGTTTACGTGGAAGATGGGGACCGGCATCGACTTGGCTATGTCGGTTGCGAAGAAGGACGACCGGGCATCCCTCGAGGCGGTGGTAAACCCGATCTGGTTGTTCAAAATAATGTGGACCGTTCCCCCGGTCCGGTAGCCCTTCAGCTGCATCAAATTGAAGGTTTCCGCCACGACGCCTTGCCCCGAGAACGCAGCGTCCCCGTGGATGAGGACCGGGAGCACCTTCTTCCGGTTCTTGTCGCCCCGGCGCCGCTGGATTCCCCGGCACTTTCCCTCGACGACCGGATCCACCGATTCGAGGTGGCTCGGATTAGCCACCAGGCTTACGTGAACCGTCTCTCCGGTGGGGGTCTTGTAGTCGATGTTGTGCCCGAGGTGATACTTGACGTCCCCGGTTCCGCCGTAGATATGGGGCTGATAGTTGTCGATGAACTTGGCAAAGGTCTCGACGGCGGGCTTCCGCAGCGCGTTGGTAAAGACGTTCAGCCGTCCGCGGTGGGCCATCCCCAGGACCATTTCCTGAAGGCCGTGGGCCCCGGCGGCGTCGAGGAGGTAGCGGAGCGCCGGGACAAGCACCTCGCCCCCTTCGAGGGAGAATCGCTTCTGGCCGATGAAGTTCGAGTGGATAAAGTGCTCGAGCTCCTCGGCTTTTATAAGGTCCTTCTGGAATCGGATCCGTTGCTCCGCCGACCACTGGGGACGCTCCGAGGGGCTCTCGATCTTCTCGATGAGCCACCGGCGCATCGGCTTGTTCTGGATGTGGAGAATCTCTACGCCCATGTGGGAGCAGTAGGTCTCCCGGAGCATCTGAATGAGGTTCCGGAGGGTTGTCCGTTTAGGTTCGAAATAGCCGCCGGTGGGAACCTCCCGGTCGAGGTCCTCTTCCGAAAGGCCGAACTCCTCGAGAGTCAGCTTCTCGTAGTTCCCCTCCATCGTGTAGTACATGTACCGGAGCTCCGGTGTCGTGTACCCACCGAGGGGGTTCAAGTCGGCGTAGACGTAGCCGACGTCTCGGTAGCCCCAGATCAGGGCGTTGACCCGGCCTTCCTTCTGAGCCTGGTCTCCGGGAACTCCAAGGGCTCCCGGATGCTCCCCGGCGACCGCCCCTGCCGTCTGCCCGTTCGTCGGGAGGACGGCCCTGAGATCGGCGAAATAGCTGTTCCATTCGGGAGGCACCGACCCCGGCGCCTGGAGCCATTGTTCGTAGAGCTCTTCGATGACCCGGGAGGTCGCAAGGTCCGGTACTAGGTGTGTCACAGCCGTCCCAGCTTCTTACGAACCAAGTCGGGTATCTCGTCCGGCTTATCGGCCACCGGAACGCCTGCGTCTTTGAAGGCTTGGATCTTTCCGGCGGGGGTTCCCTTGCCGCCGGAAATTATGGCCCCCGCGTGACCCATCCGCTTCCCCGGCGGGGCGGTGCGGCCGGAAATAAAGCCGACGACGGGCTTGGTCATTTTGCTCTTAACGAACTCCGCGGCGGCTTCTTCGTCCTCTCCCCCGATCTCCCCGATAACCACCACCGCGGCGGTGTCCGGGTCCTTCTCGAAGAGCTCGAGAATATCGACGAAGGTGGAGCCGATCACCGGGTCGCCTCCGATTCCGACGCAGGTGCTCTGCCCTAAGTCGCTCGTCGTCAGGTTGTAGACGACCTCGTAGGTTAGAGTGCCACTTCGCGAGATAACGCCGATGTCCCCCGGAAGATGGATCTTCCAAGGCATAATGCCGATCTTACACTTTCCCGGGGAGATAAGACCAGGACAGTTTGGGCCAATCAGCCGCAGGCCCCTCTGCTTTACGTAGTCGAAGTTGTCCACCATCTCCAGGACGGGAACTCCTTCGGTAATGCAGATAATAAGGGGCACCCCGGCGTCAGCCGCTTCCCGGATTGCCGCGCTGCTGAACTTTGCCGGAACAAAAATAACCGAAGCGTCGACCCGGTGCTCCTTCCGGCAGTCGGCGATGCTGTTGTAGACGGGGATGCCTTCCATTTCTTGGCCGCCCTTCCCCGGGGTTACCCCGGCGACGACCTTGGTTCCATCCGCCTTCATCGTCTTGGCGTGGAAGGAACCGTCCCGTCCGGTAATTCCCTGGACGATTACGTTGGTGTTTTCGTCGATCAAGATGCTCATGATGTTGTTCCCTTCCTTATGCCTTGGAGACGACTTCCTGGACCGCTTCGCTGAGCTGCTGCTTCGCGTCGAAGCCGGCCTTCGAAAGAATCTCTACGCCCTCTTTGTCGTTCGTCCCGATCAGCCGGATAACCATCGGCACGTTAATATCGATCCGTTCCATCGCGATAAGTATTCCGTTGGCAATGTCGTCGCACCGGGTTATACCCCCGAAGATATTGATAAGTATGGCCTTGACCTTAGGGTTCTGGGTGATGATTCTCAGGGCGCTGACGACTTTCTCCGGATTCGAGCTGCCCCCGACATCGAGAAAGTTCGCCGGGTTGCCGCCGTAGAGCTTGATGATGTCCATCGTCGCCATGGCGAGCCCCGCGCCGTTGACGATACAGCCGATGTCCCCGTCCATGCTGACGAAGCTCAGGCCCGCCTCTTTCGCGTCGATCTCGTCCTGGGAGTACTCTTCCGGGTTCTTCATCTCCTCGACGTCAGGGTGCTTGTAGAGGGCGTTGTCGTCGAAGTTAACCTTTGCATCGAGGGCGAGGAGCTTGTTGTCCTCTACCAAGGCGTAGGGGTTTATCTCTACCAATGAGCAATCCTTTTCGACCATCAGCTTATGGAGCTTGACGACGACATCCGTGGCCTGGTCTACCAGTCCCGAGTCGTTGTCGAAGGTCTCCTGGAGAACCTTCCGGAGCCCCGGGTCCTTTGGATCCAAGGTGGTGCCCATGTGATACCGGAGGATCTCTTCGGGCCGCTCGACGGCCAGCTCTTCGATGTCGACACCCCCGGCCTTGCTGATCATCAGGATAAGCTTCTTCGCCGTTCGGTCGAGGGTGACGCCGAGGTAGTACTCTTTCTTGATGTCTGCTGCCGGGGCGATCAGGAGCTTCTCCACGATCTCGGTCTTTATCTGGAGACCGAGGATCTTCTGCGACGCCAGAATCGCCTCATCGGCGGTGTCGGCGAGCTTGACGCCCCCGGCCTTTCCCCGGCCGCCGACGAGGACCTGGGCCTTGACGACCACCGGCGCCCCGACCCGGGCTACGGCGTCCGCAGCCTCTTCCGGCTCGGTAATGACGACTTGCTTCTGGACGGGAATGTCGTACTCCGCGAAGAGCTCCTTCGCTTGATACTCATGGATCTTCATTATGCCTTCTCCGGTTCGGCTGTTTTCTCGCCGCGACTCTCGCGGTACTTCTTGATCTCCCGTTTCGTCAGGTTAATGAGCTTGGTCACCTTGATGTCCCGGGGGCAAACCCGGGTGCACTCGAAGTGGTTTTCGCAGGGCCAGACCCCGTCGGCGGCGTCGAGCACATCCAGCCGCGGCTCGAGACCCTTGTCCCGGCTGTCGAAGACAAACCGCGCCGCCTGGACGATTGCGGCGGGACCGAGAAAGTTCGGGTTCTTCTTGAGGACCGGGCAGGCGGAATAACAGGCCGCGCACTTTATGCACTTCGTACCGTCATCGAACTGCTCCCGGTCCTCCTGGCTCTGGAGAATTTCCTGAGCTCCGGCGGTCTCGTGCTCGGCGATGAAGTAGGGCTTAACCGAGCGGTACTTGTCGAAAAAGGTCTTCTGGCTGACCATCAGATCCCGTTCTACCGGGAGGTAGTTCAAGGGGGCTATGTTGATAACACCGCCGCCGTTACCCCGGGAAACCTCTTCCGCCGGGGCGTCGTCCTTCTTGACGAAGTCGGGACCTTCCACCACGTCCCGGATAAGGGTCTTGCAGGCTAGGCGCTCCCGACCGTTTATCAGCATGGCGTCGGAGCCGCAGACACCGTGGGCGCAGCTCCGCCGAAATACCAGCGTGCCGTCCTGGTTCCGGGCGATGTCCATCAGGGCATCGAGAACCCGGTCGGTTGGCTCCACCTCGACGGAGTAGTCCTTGTACCAAGGGTCCTTGTCCGTCTCGGGATTATATCGTTGCACATGTAGGGTTACGTTCATCTCTTTCTCTTCCTTAGTACTGCCTGGGCTTCGGTTCCCAGATGCTCGTGTCGACATCCATGGTGTCGATGGTCACCTCGGTACCGTCGAGGTAGGCGAGGGTATGCTTTAGCCACTTGTCGTCGTCCCGTTCCGGGAAGTCCTTTCGGGAATGGGCACCCCGGCTCTCCTGACGGTTCAGGGCCGACTCTGCGGTAACCAGGGCAAGGTCGAGAAGGTTCTCCAACTCCAGGATCCCAAGGACCTCTTGGTTGTACCCGGCGTTCTTGTCCTGAACCCGGACCTCCTTGAACTCCTCTTTGAGGCTCCGTATCTCCGCGACGGCTTCCTTCATCTGGGTCTCCTCCCGGTAGACACCAACCTTTTCCATCATCACCCGCTGCATCCGCTCGTAAAGAGGTCCCGGGTGCTTTCCCTTCTCGTCCTTGAGCTTGGCTATCTTGTCCCGGGCGGCGTCCGCCGCGTCGTTCGGAAGGGCGGCGAAATCGGCACTCTTACAGTACTCGGCCATGTTGATTCCCGACCGGCGGCCGTAAACCACAAGGTCCACCAGGCTGTTGGTCCCCAGGCGGTTCGCACCGTGGACGGAGACGCAGGCGGCTTCGCCGGCGGCGTAGAGTCCCTCGAAGGTGCTCTTGTTCGTCCGAACCCTGCCGTCGACGTCGGTGGGAATCCCCCCCATGCCGTAGTGAGCCGTCGGCTGCACCGGCATCGGAGCCTCTGCGGGATCCACCGCGAGGTAGGTCTTACAGAAGTCGGCGATGTCGGGGATTTTCGCGTAGACGACGTCCCGACCGAGATGGCTCGCGTCTAGCATGACGTAGTCGTCGATCTGCTTATCCCCCCGCATACCCCGGCCGGCGGCGATCTCCGTCATGATGGCCCGGGAGACCATATCCCGGGGCGCCAAGTCGAGGAGGGTCGGGGCGTAGTGCTCCATAAAGCGCTCGCCCTTTGCGTTCTTCAGAATCCCCCCTTCTCCCCGAACCCCTTCGGTAATAAGAATTCCCATTCCCCGGATACCCGTAGGATGGAATTGATAGAACTCCATGTCTTCCATCGGGATTCCGACCCGGGACAGGAGGGCCACACCGTCGCCGGTGTTCGCGTGGGCGTTGGAAGTGATCTTGAAGATCCGTCCGAATCCACCGGTGGCAAAAAGCACGGCTTTCGCCTTAAAGACGTGGAGCTCCCCGGTGGACAGCTCGAAGGTCACCAGGCCCGCGACCTTGGTCCCGTCCATCACAACGTCGACGACTTGGAACTCGTCGTAGAACTCGACCTCGTTCTTTATGCATTGTTGGTAGAGAGTCTGGAGGATCATGTGACCCGTACGGTCCGCTGCAAAGCAGCTTCGGTGTACCGGCGCCTCTCCAAAGTTCCGGGTATGTCCCCCGAAGCGTCGTTGAGCGATCTTGCCTTCCGCGGTCCGGGAGAAGGGAAGGCCCCGGTTCTCCAGGTCGTAGACCGCCCGAACGGCATCCTCGGCGAGGATCCTGGCGGCCTGCTGGTCCACCAGGTAGTCTCCGCCCTTGACCGTATCGAAGGCGTGCCACTCAGGGCTGTCGTCTTCCACATTTCCCAGGGCAGCGCCGATGCCTCCCTGAGCCGCCCCGGTATGGCTCCGGGTCGGAAACAGTTTCGAAATTACGGCAGTCTTAACCGCTTTACTCGCCTCTAGCGCCGCGTACAACCCGGCACCTCCGGCGCCGACGATTACAGCGTCGAATTCGTGAATCAATAGTTGCTCCTCAGAATGGTATTTCGAGCACGGTGGCCGCCAATAGTATAATTGTTGATAAAGATTGACGCAAATGTTGTGTACTGGTCCGAACCTTGGTGACGGCTGTTCGCGGTCAACTACTTAGACCGACAACTGCGGAAGGATCTCGCCGAACACGTCAGGGAGTCGACGCGGTTCTCTAGAAGCGTCCACGGGACGATAGACCGGCTCTACAGCTACCTGTTTATGCACAACCTTCGCAAGTCCTTCCGGATCAACTGCCTGTCAACCGAACGGCACCTCACGCATGCCGCTCGAGCCGGCGTTGCCGAGCGCCTTCGACGACCGATCGTGGCGGATAGCTACCGTCGCAGAGCCTTCCGCACCCGGACCCCGCTGCGGTGCCCGGTTCTTCCGCAGTGGCTGAGGATGGATGTGACCCCTCTCGAGGGCGCTCGACCCTATCTGCCGGGGTATCTCCTCGCATGAAGCACTCTCTGCGGGTCCCTTCAGCCCGGAGCACCAAGGTTCGGACCAGTAATCAAGGCGCATCGCCCCAATTGTCTCCCGGGGCCATTTCTTTGACTTCCACACCCTTCGGTTTGAAGCCGGAGGCGTCTTGTCGAAGAAGGCCGAAGGTTTTGTAATGAATTGGAATCGCCACCTTTGGCCCGACGAGTTCGGCGGCCCGGCTCCCGAGCTCCGGTCCCATGGTAAACCGGTCCCCAACGGGCACCGCCGCGATATCGGGACGGTAGATCTCACCGAGAAGCTTCAGGTCCGAGAAGATCCCGGTATCTCCGAGATGATAGAAGACTGCGCCGCCCATCGAGATCACCAATCCGCAGGGAAGCCCCATGTAGCGTCCCTGGTACGAAGAGGAGTGAAACGCCTGGGTAAAGGCGATCCAACCGAAAGGCAGGTCGATCTTGCCGCCGGGGTTCCCCGGCTCCATCTTCTCAACGCCTTGCTCCCCGAAGTAATGGCAGATCTCGTTTGCCGCAATAAGCAGGGCATCGTTGTTCCGGATAATCTCCAAGCTGTCCCCAACATGATCGGGGTGGCCATGCGTCAGGGCGAGATGGGTGCACCGAATATCCTCCGGTTTGTGCTTCGCAAAGTCGTTCCCCGTCAGGAAGGGATCTACGCAGAGGCTGTAGTCGCCGTCGGAGAGTAAGAAGCCCGAATGTCCGAGATACGTTATTGAAAGTCCCATGGTTACCTCCTAATCCGATAATACTGCTTTTCCTTCTCCGGGGTCCCCCAGCCGGGGTCCCCCGGCCGAACTCCCCGGTGGAAATCCTGTTGCGCGACCCAAGGCGATGGAGTATCGTCGGAGGGCGATGAAGGGTTTGCGTGTGATCGTAACGCGCCCGATGTTTTATCTGGCGATGCTTCTGCTCCTCTCAGCCGACTCCGGTGTGGCCCAATCGGGAACCGAGGTAACGGATCGAGCCGAGCGACTCCTAAGCGAGGCGGAGCAAGCCCTGGAGTACGGCCGGCACGTCGAGGCTATCGAGCTTCTCATCCGTGGGCACCGCCTTGGCTCCGCCGAGGCCCGGGCCCGTCTTCAGGAGCTCGAAGCCGCCATGAGTCTCCAGCCTGCCGATCCCTGGATCGACGCCGGAGGCCACCAGATCCAAGGGCGCCTGCTGGACTTCGAAACCGGGGTAGGCCTTGACCCGGCGGTTCTCGCCACCATCAATCTCGGTTCCGGGCGCGCCGCAGTCGCCGACATGCCCATCGCTTTCGAGGCCGTCTCCGGCTCCGCCGCACTGGTCTCTCCCGTATCGACTTCCGAGTACGGACTGGCGAATAGTCGGGTGCTCTCTGTGGCCGACCCGTATCAACCGCTGGTCGTTCGGGCTCGAGTGGAGTTTACCATAGACGGCAGGCCCCATATCCTGGAAAACCTTTCCCGGGACTACACCTATCGGCCCTTGGGACGCCGGGCCTCGCTTCTGTTTCTCCTGGTAGACGGGAACGAGGTCCGCTACACGGACCGCAATATCGACCGCCTCGCGTCGGCTCTATCGACGGAGGGCCTACAATTCGTTTCCCCGGCGCAGCGGCCCGACCCCGGTGCTCTTCTCGGCGCCCGGTCCCCCGGCGATAGCAACGGGGGGGCGGGGGCCGGACCCGCCGAAAACGTCACGGTTCTGGTAGTCGCGGAGGTGCTCACCGCGGAGCAGGTAACCCTCGGCGACCGTGTCTTCGATATTTGGCAGGCGCACGTTGCCCTCTCCTACCGGGTGCTCCGAACCGAAGACCGGCGGCTGCTTCGTCAATTAGCCGGTCCCCGGGAGCAAGGACAGGGCTCGAGCCGCTCCGGTGCCGTCGCCGACGCGCTCGAACGCGCGGTGGGACGTCTTGAATCCAGCATCGAAGACAACCCGGGAGACTTTTCGTGGTGATTCTTCCGGGGAGGAGGTAACGGGTGAATATGAGTCCCTTCGAGGTTGTCATGCTGGTCTGTTTCGGATTGGCCTGGCCTTTCTCGATCTATAAATCGGCAACGACCCGGGAGGTGGGGTCGAAGAGCATGGTCTTTCTCTTCGCGCTTCTGATCGGATACGTCTCCGGGGTCCTGCACAAGCTATTCTACCTCTACGATCCGGTCATCTTTCTCTATATCCTCAACGGTACGATGGTTTCGATCGATATTGCATTGACGATGAGAAATCGCCTTTATCAGATTCGAAAGAGCCTGGAGTCGGAAAAGAGATGAACGTGCTAATCGCCTACGCGTCCAAATACGGAGCGGTTCAGCGGGTATCCGAGACGCTCTACCAGAAGGTCGAGGTGCCCACGACCATGGTAAACCTCCGGGTCAGCGCTCCCCCGGAGTTGAGCCCTTACGATACGGTCGTGATCGGCGGCTCCATCTACGCCGGGCGGATTCTCCCCTCCGTTCCGCGGTTTGTGGAACGCCGCCGGGAAGAGCTCCTAAAGAAGCGGGTTATCCTCTTCGTCTCGTGCCTTTACGAAGGCGATAAGGGTCTCGAACAGCTCCGGGAGGCCTTTCCGGCGTGGCTCCAGGTCCACGCCGAGGGCGCCCACAACGTCGGTGGCGAGATTATCCTCGACAAGCTCCGGTTTCTCGATCGGCTGATTATTCGAAAGTTTGCGAAGATCGAGGAGAATGTTCGAAAAATCGACGAGGACGCTGTCGAGCGCCTTGCGGCGGATATCGCGCCTTAACCTGCCCTCACCGTGAGCAACGAGAATCTGCTCGAATCCGGTGTTGGTATCGTTTCCTACGGCAAGGAACCATGGGGTGGTCGCGCGAAGTCGTCCCCTTCGAAGGCGGGAACGTTCTCGATGGAGGCCGGTTGGTCCTGGAAGATCTCCCGGTATCGACTCCCCTCTACAAAGAGGATAACCACCTCTCCGGCCCGGATGGCCG
>JBKHCS010000016.1:0-40535 GCA_046541715.1 Spirochaetaceae bacterium | reverse complement strand
TCTTATTACTGCGCCAGGATTCACCGTGATTCAATCAACAGGGTTGTTGATACTTCAGATTGGTTGCAGGGGGAGGTTCGCTGCCATAGACTTGGGTTTGATGGACACCTTAGCTCCCGGCGCCCTTGAGTGGGTCCGGAAGAACATGCCCCGGACTCGGCGGGAGGTGGAAAGCCTTCCCGACCTCAGCCCTTTACGCCTTGCTTGCAGCATTCACCTCGACGCCAAGATGCTCCCCTTCCTCTTCGGGATCGCGGAGCGAGGCGCCGACCTGTTCGTTACGACGTGTAACCCCCGAACCGTTAGAGAGCCCGTCGTCTCAAGCCTCCGAGACCGGGGTATTCGCGTCGTTGCAACGAAAGGGATGTCCACCGAAGATCTCGAGAATGCGCTCCGGGGAGCCATGGAGTGGGGGCCGACGCATTTCTGCGAGATGGGGGCGGATCTTTCGGGGGCGTGGAAGGCCCTGGAGGAGTCGGGCTCCGGAGCTCCGCGTATCTTTGCGGGTCTCGAAGCAACCGGAACGGGAATCAATCGTCTCGGAAACATGGACCTGCCGTACCCCGTCTTCAACTGGGACGATCTTCCGGTTAAGGAAGGGCTCCACAACCGATTTATGGTAGGGCTCTCGACCTGGGCCGCCTTCTTCAACCGGACGGGCTTGAGCCTCCACGAGAAGCGAGTCGTCGTCCTCGGTTTCGGTTCCGTCGGTCGGGGGGTCGCGGATGCCGCCCGGGCCTTCGGGGGAGCGGTAACCGTCGTGGAGCCGGACCCGGCGCGGCAGACGGAGGCCGCTTACCGGGGATGGTCGGTGGCTCCCCTCGGCGAGGCCCTGCGTCGTGGTGACGTCGTGGTGACGGCCACGGGCCGACCGAAGGTCCTGTCGGCCCGGGAGCTCGAAGAGCTCCCGGACGGGGCGATTCTGCTGAACGTCGGCCACGCCGACGACGAGATCGACCGCCGGGGCATGAGCCCGGTCGACGAGCCGATACCCTACCTAAGCCGGTATCGTCTCGGTACAAAGGAGCTCTTTCTGTTCGCCGACGGTGCCATGGCCAACCTGACTGCGGGGGAAGGGGACAGCATCAACGCCTTCGACGTAACCCTCGCCGTCTTGACCCGTGCCGTTGGGTTCCTTACACGGTTTCCTGAAGCCGAGGTCGACTATCCTCCGGGACTCCACGCTCTTCCGGAAGAAATCTGGCGGCCGGCGTTGAAAATGTAGGAACACGGCTTATATATTCGGTCTGTATTCGATCCGGCATATATTTCTGACTGGGGAGGTAAGACTTATGGCGCCCAATTCGAAACTCTCGAGTCTTGCGCTTGGGCCGTTCCTCGGGCTGGTCCTCTTCTTCGCGGCCACCCCGGCGGAGGCGGCCGGCAGATCCGAGGATGACCCCCCGTTTGAAGAGCGCGTCGGGGCCATGAGTTGGGAGGATATCGCGGCGGAGGCGGAAGGGCAGAGCCTCTTCTTCTACATGTGGGGAGGGTCCGAGGCGATTAACCGCTATGTTACCGGATATCTCGGTAGACGTCTCCGGGAGGAGTACGGTGTTACGCTCGAGATGGTTCCCGTCAACGATGCAAGCGTCTTCGTTAACAAGGTTCTCGGAGAAAAGGCCGCGGGGATCGATACCCGGGGTTCCGTGGACCTCGTCTGGATAAACGGGGAGAACTTCCGGACGATGAAGGAGGCGGGGCTCCTTTTCGGACCCTATGCAGACAGGCTTCCGAATGCCGCCTACGTCGATCTCGACGACCCGGCTATCGCGTTCGACTTCGGTTACCCGGTAGAGGGGTACGAGTCCCCCTTTGGTTCCGCCCAGATGGTGATGATCCACGATTCGGCGGCGGTTGGCGAGCCGCCGGAGCGAGTCGAAGCGCTCCTCGACTATGTCCGGGCCAACCCCGGACGCTTTACCTACCCCGCGCCGCCGGATTATACCGGAAGCGCCTTCGTCCGGCACATCTTCTACCACGTAGCCGGTGGGTACGAGAATCTCCTCGGGCCCTTCGACCAGGCCCTCTACGATGAGGTGGCTCCGGGCGTCTGGGAGCTTCTGAACGACATCGAACCCTATCTCTGGCGGGAAGGGGATACCTATCCGGAGACGGCAACGGCCCTGGAGGATCTCTTTGCGAACGGCGAAGTCTTTTTCGACATGGCGTACAATCCCGCCGAGGCCGCGAATCTGGTAGCCCAGGGACGCTACCCGGAGTCGACCCGGACCTTCGTCTTCGAAGAGGGGACCATCGGCAACACGCACTTTGTCGCCATACCCTACAACTCGCCCCACAAGGCGGCGGCAATGGTCGCGGCAAACCTTATCCTCGATCCCGGAGCCCAACTCGAGAAGAGTCGACCGGAGGTCTGGGGCGATCCGACGGTTCTGTCGATCGACCGCCTCCCGGAGGAGTGGAGGCGCCGCTTCGAGAACCAGGAGAGAGCCCCCTCGGTGCTGTCGCCCGAGGTGCTCGGCGGTCACAGGGTTCCGGAGCTCCGGGCCGACTGGCTTGGGGCTATCGAAGCGGGGTGGATCGAGAACGTTCTCCGGAGATAGCCTCGCATGCCCCGCCTCGTATCCCTACTGCCTGCCGTTCTGATCGTCCTCCTGCTCTTCGGCGGAGGGCTCCTCCTCGGTGTGCTCCAGAGCTTCGGTCTCTGGGCCCCCGGCGGAGAGGGGGAGCTTTCCCTATCGGCCTACCGGAGTGTCTTCTCCCGGCCGGCCTTTCTCGCCTCCCTCGTCCTTACCCTCGGCGTTTCCGTCGCAGCCACTGCAGGGGCCGTCGCCCTCGGGGTCGCCTTTGCCCTGGTCCTTCGGGAGTCCCGGCGCCGGAGCCTTCTGCTCTTGTTTCAACTCCCCCTGACGGTTCCGTACCTGGTTGCGGCAATCGGCATGCTCTTTCTTCTCCGGGAGAGCGGTCTTCTGGCCCGGGTCGCCTTCCACGCCGGGGTCATCGATTCCGCGGCGGGATTCCCTCGCCTGGTATTCGACCGGCACGGCGTGGGTATTGCCTTGGTGTATCTGTGGAAGCAGACACCCTTTATCGGACTTATCGTGCTCTCTCTCCTCGAGGCCGGAGGGGACGAGTACGAGGCCGTTGCCCGGAGCCACGGCGCCACCTCATGGCAGACCTTCCGGCACGTCATGGTACCTCACCTCCTCCCGTCTTTGATTCCCGGATCCATTATCATCTTCGCCTACACCTTCGGCTCCTTCGAGGTGCCCTTGCTCCTCGGGCGCCCATTTCCTTCGATGCTGGCCGTCCTAGCTTACCGGGAGTACGTCGATGTCGACCTCTCGATGCGGGCCGAGGCGATGGCCCTCGGCGTTACGATCACCCTGCTGGTAATCGGTCTCGCAGCAGCCTACCGGTGGGCATTGCGATGGGGCTATCGGGGTCGGTTGTCGAATGGATAGCCGCGTGACCTACCGGATTACCCTCGGACGTCGCCCAGGGGCGCTGCTTCGGTGCCTTCTGCCCGTTGGGGTAATCTTTCCGCTATTACCCCTTTTTGTCTGGCCCTTTTCCAGCGGTTGGGCCTTTCCACGGCTCTTGCCGGAGGTAATCAACCTCCGCGCCTGGGTCTACCTCTTTTCCCCGGCATCCCGCCTCGGGTCGGCCCTGTTCAACAGCAGCTTGATCGCGGTGATCGTTACCGGGCTCTGTGCCGCACTGGGCGTTCCGGCGGCGCGGACCCTCGCGCGGCGGACGTTTCCCGGAAAGGGGGCTCTGGAGCTCTTTCTTCTGATGCCCCTCCTCGTTCCGCCGCTGGTCGTATCGATGGGGATACACGTTACCTTTCTGCGGTTGAGGCTCGCGGATACGCTACCGGGTGTTATCCTGGTGCACCTACTCCCGACCCTCCCGTACATGATCGTCGTCCTGAAAGGGGTGTTTGCTTCCCTCGACGAAGACCTCGAACAACAGGCGGCCTCACTCGGGGCCCCTCCGGCGCAGGTCTTCTTCCGGATTACCCTCCCGTCGATACTCCCGGGCCTCGCCGCCGGGAGCCTCTTTGTGTTTCTCGTTTCCTGGAGTCAATACGCGATTACCCTCTTAATCGGAGGCGGCCGAGTGCTGACCGTCCCGATGCTTCTCTTTGCCTTCGCAGGCGCCGGGGATCACGGGGTTACCGCCGCTCTCTCTATTGTCTTCGTGATGCCGGCGATCGGCATCCTTCTCTTGACGGCGGGGCATCTCTCCCGGCGGGCGTCGATTCTTGGAGCCTTCGGACGCCTATGATTTCCCCCTCCTTGGAAGCGGTGACCCACCACTACACCCGGCACCACCCGGCCGCGATCCGGGACGTCTCCCTTCGAATCAACGCCGGCGAGGTATTCTGTATTCTCGGCCCCTCGGGAAGCGGGAAGACGACGATTCTCAAGCTCTTCGCCGGGCTTTTGGTTCCCGAAACAGGACGGGTTCTCTTCGACGGTACCGACGTCTCTCGGGTCCCCCCGGAGGCTCGGGAAGCGGTGATGGTATTTCAAAACCCGCTCCTCTTTCCGTTTATGACCGTCGGCGAGAACGTCGCCTTCGGCCTCCGGATGGCGAAGATGGCCACAGGCGAACGGCTCTCTCGGGTCGAGGAGACGCTGGAGTACGTTCGCCTCGGAGGTTTTGCCGAACGGCGTATTCACCAGCTTTCCGGAGGCCAGCGGCAGCGGGTCGCCCTGGCCCGTGCCCTGGCGCTCCGGCCGGGGCTCCTGCTCCTCGACGAGCCGCTCTCGAACCTCGACGAGAACCTACGGGACGAGATGAGGGACCTTGTCTGTGCCACCCGGGCCGCCTACGACACCACCATCGTTATCGTCACCCACGACCGCCACGACGCCGCGACGCTTTCGGATCGGATGGCCGTGGTCCTCGACGGCCGCGTCCGGCAGGTTGGGAGCTACCAGGAAATTCTCGCGGCTCCGGAGTCCCAGGAGGTGGCCCGGTTCCTCGGCAACCGGAACTGGTTTTCGGGTATCAAGCGAGGCCGGGAGGTCAGCACCGATATCGGGACTGTCTTGCTTCCCAAGGTCGACACGCCCGACGGGGCCGTTTGGATCAGCATTCGTCCCGAGGATCTCCGGCCCGGGGGAGCCGGCCCCTTTCGGGTAAGGGGAGAGGTGGTCCGGAGCGTTTCCTTCGGCAGCCACAGCAACTGCCGGATTCGAGTCGGAACGCAGGACCTCGACATGACCATCCCGGCGGGAAAACCGGTCCCCCGGGGTACGATCGAGGCCTCCTTCGATCCTGCAAAGGTAATCGTTCTCGCCGCGAATCCCGACTGAAAGCCTTGAACCAAAGGGTATTCGCGGTTGATAGTGGGGAGCGCTACCTGAGTACGCGCCTCTTCGAAGGCGAACAAAGGAGGAGATTCTATGGCTACGAATAATATCGAAACCCTCGCGCTCCACGCGGGGCAGGGGAAGGGCGCCGAGAACCCGAGCAGGGCGGTGCCGATAAGCCGCACGACGGCGTATCATTTTAGGAATACCGAGCACGCGGCAAATCTCTTTGCCCTCAAAGAGCTCGGTTACATATACACCCGGATTATGAACCCGACGCAGGACGTCCTGGAGCAACGTCTCGCGGCAACCGAAGGGGGTGCGGCGGCCCTGGCCCTGGCGTCCGGGACCTCGGCGGTTTTCTACTCGGTCATAAACGTCGCGACCGCCGGGGACGAGATTGTCTCGAGCAACAACCTCTACGGCGGCACCTTTACGATGTTCAACGACATTCTGCCGCAGTATGGCATTACCACTCGGTTCGTCGACCCCCTCGACCCGAAGAACTTCGAGGCGGCTATCAACGATAAGACCAAGGCCATCTTCTTCGAGACGATCGGGAATCCGACACTAAACGTCCCGGATTTCGAGGCAATAGCGGGTATTGCCCACCGGCACCGCCTCCCGGTTCTTGTCGACGCGACCTTTACGACCCCCTATTTGCTGTGCTCCATCGACCACGGGGCGGATGTCGTCATCAACTCGTTGACCAAGTGGATCGGCGGCCATGGGACGGGTATCGGGGGGGCCGTCGTCGACGCAGGCACCTTCGACTGGACCGACCCGAAGTTCAGAACGATGAATGAGCCCGACGCAAGTTACCACGGGGTGCGGTACGCCCAGGATCTCGGGGACCTGAACCCCATCGCCTACATCCTGAGGATGCGTCTGGTACCCTTGCGGAACCTCGGGGCGGCGATCTCTCCGGACAACGCATGGATCTTTCTCCAGGGGTTGGAGACCCTGGCCCTCCGGATGGAGCGGCACAGTGAGAACGCCTTGGCCGTTGCGGAGTTCCTAAGCGGTCACAAGAAGGTCGACTGGGTTCGGTACCCCGGTCTTCCAAGCCATCCGACCCACGAGACGGCGAAGCGCTACCTCAAGAAGGGTTTCGGCGGGATGGTGGTCTTCGGTATCAAGGGCGGGCGAACGGCCGGGGAGACCTTTATCAACTCCTTAGAGCTCTTTTCGCACTTGGCGAACGTCGGGGACGCCAAGAGCCTGGCGATCCATCCGGCGAGTACTACCCACTCCCAGATGAGCGACGAACAGCAGCGGCAGGCGGGTATTCCGCCGGAATTGGTACGCCTTTCGATCGGCATCGAGCACATCGACGACATCCTCAAGGACCTTTCGGAGGCCCTCGACAAGGTATAGCGCTCGACCGCAGAGGTTCCTACCGGGGCCTATTCGGCCCCGGTGCCCCTTCGCAAAATCCCAACTGCCCGCGATTGCATTGCTGAGCCGAAGGCATACAATTTAAGGGGTGGGTGAAGCCTTCTTGCCGTTTTCCGCCACCTCGTCTTCTCTCCCCGACGGATTGTGTATTCTCGGGGCCGACGGACGGGTTCGGGTCTGGAACGACTCGATGGCACTGCTGTTCGGGGTAGACGCGTCCGGTGTCCTCGGGCGGCCAATTTCCGACGCCCTGGAGATCGACGACAGCGAGGGCGGAGCGTTGCCGGTCACCTTCCATACGGCCGGAGGGCCCAACGGATCCCAGGCGCCCAGGCAGGTGCTGGTGCGCCCCCGGGAGGGGCCGCCCAAAGCGACCCGGTGTCTTCTAACGACCGTTCTGTCGGGGTCCCGGGAGGGCGCCGAGCGGTGCCTCCTGTTTCATCCGATGACGGACGAGGCGGAGGACGCGGCATTCTCGGCGGTTGCGGACACCTTTCTGGAAGTCTCCGAGGTAGCCGCGGTCGTGTTCGGCGCGGATCGCCGAGTTCTCTTGGTCAACTCCGCCGCCGAGGAGCTCTTCGAGGCGCCTCGAAGCCGCCTTCTCGGACGGCGCATGGAGGATATCGACCGCCGCCTCGGGGAGGAGGAGGGTTCCGCCGAGGGCGCTATGGGCGATGCAGCCGAGGATTCCGCCGACGGCGAAGCTCGAATCCTCGGGTTCTCCACCGGAGAAGGTCGGCAACGCTTTCTCCGGCGGGTCCTCCGGGGGGTCATCCTCTCGGGGACCACTCCGGCGTTCTACGTCCTGACCCTCGACGACATTACCGACGAGCTGCGAACCGAGGAGGAGCTCCGGAAGATGCATCGAATGCAGTCTCTCCGGAGTCTCGTCGGGGGTATCGCCCACGACTTCAACGACCTTATTACCGCGGTCCTCGGGAACATCAGCCTCGCGAAGCTCGAGAACGCCTCGGCCGCCGAGATCCGAAACCTTCTCTCGGAAGCGGAACAGGCTCTCGGGCAGGCGGAAAACCTGACCCACGAGCTCTCGGCTCTTTCGGAGGGCTCCGGGCAGCAGCCCCGAACCGGTTTTTCGGAGCTAGTCGAGAGTGCCGCTGCCTTCGTTCTGCGGGGGACGAACGTCAAGCTGCGGGCGACCTTCGGGGCGGGCCTCCCGGAACCGGCACTCGACGCCAACCGCTTGGCCCAGGTTGTCCAGAACCTTGTGATGAACGCCCAACAGGCGATGCCCGACGGGGGAATTGTCGAGGTTTCGGCGGACCGGGATGAGATAGCTTTCTTGACGGGAGGGCGTCTTCCGTCGGTTCGCCTGACGGTACGGGACCATGGAGAGGGTATTCCCCGGGTGCACCTGAAGCGTATTTTCGAGCCGTTCTTCACGACCCGCCGGAACGGAAGTGGTCTCGGCCTGACGGTCGCTCAATCGATTGTCGTCGGGTCCGGAGGACGGATCGAGGTAGAGAGCAAGCCGGGGTACGGGTCCGCCTTTACCGCCCTTCTCCCGAGCACCGAAGCCCACCGACAAAGGGCCCGCCGAAGCGACGACAGTGCCGCCTACGTCAACAAGAAGATCCTCGTGATGGACGACGACCGCTTTATCCGGGGTATTCTCGGCCGGATGGTCGACCGCCTTGGGTGTCGGTCGAGCCTCGCGGCCGACGGGAACGAGGCGGTGTTTCTGTATCAGGAGGCGATGGACAGCGGGCACCCCTTCGACGCGGTTATCATGGACCTGACCGTTCCCGGCGGAATGGGGGGAAAGGACGCCGTGAGGCGAATACTCCGGGTCGACCCCGAGGCCACCGTAGTCGTTACCTCGGGCCTGCCGAACGATCCGGTGCTAAAGGAGTACAAGCGCTTCGGATTTCGCGGGAGCATCGCAAAGCCCTTTACCTTCGAGGAGATCGCCGACACCCTCGCCACCGTGCTGACGCATTAGGGCTGTTCCTGCCACCGCCCGTCGACGAGAAGTTGATGCGGACGGAAGTTTTTCTTGTAATCCATCTTCGGACTGCCGGGCACGTAGAATCCCAAGTAGTACCACTGCTTTCCCAGGGACGCGGCCATCTCTATTTCCGTTAGGATGCTGAAGGTTCCGAGACTCCGCCGGGACTCCGCGGGATCGAAGGCAAAGTAGACCGTCGAGAGGCCTTCGGAGAGCAGATCGATCCATCCGAGTCCTACGAGGAGCCCCCCGACACGATACCGCACCAGCTCGGAGCGGATCGGAGAGCTGCCGAGAAAATGCCGGAAGCTTTCGCCGGAGAGCTCCGCCGACGGCCCGTGGCGGTCGGCGTGATAGCGTCGGTAGAGCTCGAAAACCTCCGGGTCGCTTTCTAAGGGGCCTCGGGAGACCGTGACATCCCGGTTCTTTCGCCGGACCCGCCGTTGCGACTTCGAGGGCTCGAAGCGGTCGACCGGCACGCGAATCGGAATGCAGAGGTTGCAGCCGGGGCATTGATTCTGGTAAAAGGCGAAGCCGCTCCGGCGCCACCCCTGGCCCAAGAGACCTTCGTAGATGCTCTCTCTGAGGTGTCCTATCTGGAAAGATCGGGTCACCCAGCGGCGATCCGGAAGGTACGGACACTCCCCGTTGTCCGATTCGAATAGGTAGACGCGCATGTCCGAAGGCATGCTACCGGCGGGAGAAAAGCGCTGTCAAGGAGAGCACTCTGTGCTAACGTGGATTCACTGTGGCATCACCGTATAAGGTCCCGGACCGGGACGCGACCTACCGGGGAATCGCCCGGCGATACGCGGACCGTCTCGGTGCCGCGTTGCACAAGGAATCCCTCGGCCGGAGCCTCCTCAAGCTGGCCTGGACGGCGGGACCGGTAACCTACCTCGGTCTCCACGCCGGATACCGGATCGGTTTCGGCTCCGAGGCGCCCCCACAACTCTTTATCTACTTCGCTGCCTACACGGTTATCGCCGGGCTCATTTCCGTCGGTATGAGGGTCGCCTACCGGACGGTCCGGGGAGAACGCCGCGAGGAGGTCCGGCGCAAGGGCAGCGAGATCCTCGACAAGCTGATCGATCTGGTCCCCGCAGTCCGGAACGCCATACTGAGCAGCTACGACCCGGCGAATCGCAGCGCCGTCGCCGGTCTTTGGATTCTCCAGAACCCGGACGCCGGGGAAACGTCGGTAGAGATGACGGTCCGGGAGCTAACCGGGAGCAAACGCCTCGGAGAAGCGATACGGGAAATAGAATCGTATCGGCGTCTTGGAATGTCCGTCCTGGTCCGGAGTAGGCGCGAGACGGTGGCCCCTCTTCTCGAGGGGCGCCTGACGGAGGTCGCCAGGAAATCGCCGGCCCTGGCGGAGCTGATCCGCCGACGCTTTGCGGGACTGGTCACGGTCAAGTCGGAAGGGTGGTGGCGCACCGAGGGGTTCCTCGAGCGGGTCTTCGCGGCCGGGGAGGAGGATAACCTCGACCTGATGACCCTTACCGACGTCGAGGAGGTTGTCACTCTTACCTTCGAGCTTCTCGCCGGGCGCCGGATTCCTCTCGCTTCGGTCCGTTACACCGGGAGCATGGCGTTTATCCAGGCCTTTCAACGGCTGCAGGAGGCCAGAAGAAACCTTCGACAGGCGATACGCGTCCGGAATGGGCGTCTCCGGGTTCTCGCCGAGCGGTTGAACGATCATCCCTACATCAACCGGGTCGCCGCCGCCATCCCGAGTATCGCCTCGGTAAACGAGGTTTCCCGGAACGTCCTCCGGGCCCTCGCGGATATCCACAAGAGTCTCGCGCGGCCCCCGAAGACCGGTTTCGGGAAGCGCCGGAGTCAGGTCGATCAAAAGGCAATCGACACCTTTCGCCGTCTGGTGCGGCTCTACGGCGCCCTCTACTCTGCGAATTTGATGGTCCGCAAGCGCTACGTAGCCTTCCGCCGGGACCTTGCGCAGTACGACGATGCGCGACGCCGCTCCTTGGGCGCCTCGCCGGCGGTTCTGAACGAGGGCGAGGAGGGGCCCGGGATCAGGATTACCAAGCGCTATCTCGGTCTCGATGAATCCCAACGTACCGACCTAGTCGAAGGGCTCGCGGAGATTCTCCGATCGGTAGAGATTCGGGACCAGTACTACCGGGCCGTGACCCTCGGCGGAGATCAGGGTGCCGTCTTCATGAGCAATCGGGGCTACCGTCACCTGGCGCTCGAGATCGCCTTTCTCCTCGACCGGATCGTCGGGCTCGGACGGTCGGAGTTGCAGTATGCCGTTGAAGGATCCCCTGCGACGAATCTCGGGATACTCGAGTTGGGTTTGACCCGGGATGTAAAGGTTGGGTGGGCCCTCGCCATGGTCGGCGAGATTCAGGAAGACATGACCCGGACCATCCGGCGGCTGCTCCAGGGAGTCGTCTATTACCACGGCATCTCCCTCTCCGAGGAGTCGGCGGAGCGGATTAGCAGGGAGTTCGGCGTCGATCCTGAGGCGCTCCGGGGACTCCTCCCCCGGGAGGACGGGCGGCCGGAGCCGCTGACGACCAATATCCAGAACCAGCTTCTCGACATTCCGCCGATTCCGCCGGAGTACCGGTCGTTAGTGGGGCTACCCGAGACCCCGCAGGAGAAGCGAAACGGAGATTCCGAGATAGTTGCCGATGGCGTAGCCGACGATACCCGTCGTTATGCCGGCGGGAATCAGTGACCGGTTCCGTATGGCGACGGCTACCATGCCGACGAAGGGCGGAGAGCAGATAGCCGCCGTCGAGGTAATCAGCAGCGTATCGGTGTCTAGGCGAAAGAGCCGGGCCAACAGGACGTGGAGAATCAGTGAGCCGAAGACGGCAACCGCAACGAAGCCGAGGATCGGAAGCGACGAGGCCAGAATAATCTCTATCTGAGCCATCGACCCGACTACCACACAGAATACCAGAATGGCGTACTCGCCGATTTTAAAGCTCGTCTTGAGGCGGTTCGTCGGAGGAACGGCGGAGACCGCGAGACTCGCCGTCGAGAGGGTCAAGATGGTTACCAGGGAGCGCTGAGACTCCGGGAAGAGGGCGGCGACCCCGACGCTTAGGCCTACGAGGGCTATGGCGATCCCGATGGACACCAGGGAGCGTTTCCGGTGCCGGGGGGAAAAGATGGCGGTGTACGAGGTGCTCTCTCCCCCCGCCGGGGAGTCGGCGGCGATGGAGGCGTCGAAGGGCTTTAGAAAGAGGCCGAAGAGCGGCTTTGCGATCGTTATGACGAAAAGAAGGTAGAGGCCTCCCATGACGACGTCGGCGGTGTGGACGGTTACGTAGAGGGAAGGGTCGACGTTCAACGCCGTGCGGATCGCCGCGAGGTTCGGCGTCCCACCGGTGTAGACCCCGACGAGGAGCCCGGCGAGAGACTCGCTTTCCGCCACCGTCGAGCGGAACAATAGATACCCGGCGGCCGAGGCGACAATGACCGACACCGTCGCTGCGCCGAGGGAGACGGCGGCGGTCTTCGACATGCTTTTTAGGTTGGTGATGTCCAACGAGAGGAGCATGAGGGGTATCGACAGCGCGACCGTTACCGAGGAGAGGATGTCCTGAATACCCATTGCCCCGGCGGGGAGAACGCCCGAGTTGCCGAGGGCGATCCCGATAACGTAGCAGGCGATGACCGGATTAACCGACGACAGGGGACGGTACCTATGCCGGGCAAAGAGGATCAGTCCGGGAACCATCGGGTAGGTAAGGGCCAGAAGCGACAGCGGCATGGCGAGGAGTATACCACGGAGATTTTGTTGACGTCTGTTTAAGCCTATTGTATCGTTCAGTCGACCGGACGAAAAAATTACGTTCGGTACCGAAAAAGGATTCAGTATGCCAGGTCGTCGAAAACGGGGCGCCGGATACCGCGAAAAGATCATACAAGGCGCCTCCAAGCTCATGATCGAACGGGGCATCGCGAACACGAGCCTCGCGGATATCGCCGACGAGGTCGGCATCAGCAAGGGAACCCTCTACTACTACTACCCGTCGAAGGGCGAGCTGATCTTCGATATCAGCGAGCGCCACATCAAGCACATCACCAGCAAGATCTTCTCCTGGATCGAGGAGAGCGGTAAGGGACTCCAGCCGGAAGAAGTCTTGCGGCTGGTCTTTCGGACCATCGTCACCTCCCAAACCCGGGGGCACATCCACGTCTATCTGATCCAAGAGGCCCTCACCGACAGCCCCTTTCTAAAGCACCGTTTTATCCAGGAGTACCAGAACTGGGCGACCCTCATCGAGGACGGCCTAAAAAAGATTCTCGCCGCGGGACAGGATTACAAGCTCCTCGCCGGGGTCATCCTCGCCGCCTTGGACGGTCTCCTGTTGCAGCATCTCTTGGGGGTACGGCACGTACCCCTAGATGATATTTCCCGCTACCTCTTAAACGCACAAACAGTACAGGAGAAGACAACATGAGCCAGCCCTGGGATTTTTTGGACGACTACCGGCAGGAGAACGAGAGTGGCGTCGTACTCGCCAACCAATGGCCGACCCTACCGGAGCTTTTCGAGATTACGGTGCACCGCTACGCCGACCGCCGGGCCTTTACCACTTTCGACCCGGAGGAGATGGTTCTGACCTACCGCGAGGTGCACCGGAAGATTCTCGCCACCGCGGCGGAGCTAAGTAAGCGAAAGATCAAACCCGGCGACTTTGTCGCCCTTACCGGGAAGAACTCTCCGGAATGGGCCGTCGCCTACCTCGCGGTACTCTTCGCCGGGGGCATCATCGTTCCTATCGACTATCAGTTGGACTCGGAGGATATCGTAGGTCTCGCGGGCCGGGCCCGGGCCAAGCTGATATTCGTCGACACCGAGCGCTACGAAGAGGTGAAGCCCCTGAAGGTTCCTCGAATATCCTTAGCACCGGATCAGAAGGACTACATCTTCGACCTTCCGGAAAAGGATTTCGACCGGGTGCTCCGGCAACCCTCGGAGCCGGCGGCGATTCTCTTTACCTCGGGGACCACGGGGCACGCCAAGGGGGTGGTTTTGAGCCACGAAAACCTTACCAGTGACTGCCTCCTGGCGCAGGCGAACTTGGGTATCTATCATACCGATATCTTCTACGCCGTGCTTCCCCTCCATCACTCCTACTCGATGCTCGCCGTCTTTATCGAGGCAATTTCGGTAGGGGCGGAGATTGTCTTCGCCAAGCGGTTGGCGGTTACCCAAATGCTCGAAGAACTCAAGCGCGCCCGGGTTACGATGCTTCTCGGAATCCCCTTGCTCTTCAACAAGCTGCTTAAGGGCATTATGCGGGGGGTAAAGCAGAAGGGGCCCATCGCCGTGGCGGTGGTGCACACAATGTTGGCTATCTCGAGCCTCTCCAAGACGGTTTTCCGGAAGAACATCGGCAAAAAGCTCTTCCACTCGATTCTGGAGAAGGCCTCCCTCGCGAGCATCCGGATTTGCATCTCCGGGGGTGGACCCCTCCCGGCGAAGACCTTCCGCCGGTTCAATCAGCTGGGCCTCAGTTTCGTCCAGGGGTACGGTCTTACCGAAACCTCCCCGATTCTGACCTTGAACCCGACCTACAAGTACAAGGTCCATTCCGTCGGCAAGGTGCTGCCCCAGACAACCCTGAAGATTCTCGCGCCGGACGGCCGGGGCCGAGGGGAGATCGCGGCGCAGGGGCCGATGATAATGAAAGGCTACTTCGAGGACGAGGAAGCCACCCGGGCGGTCATGACCGACGACGGCTTCTTTCGAACCGGGGACGTCGGCTACCTCGACGACGACAACTACCTCTACCTTTCGGGGCGGGCAAAATCGCTCATCGTCACTTCCGGTGGGAAGAACGTCTATCCCGAGGAGATCGAAGACGAGTTCCAGCTCTACGACGAGGTGGACCAGATACTAGTCCGGGGCTATATGCGCGACAAGAAGATGCGCGAAGAAGATATCGAGGCACTCGTCTACCCGGACCTCGACCTCTTCGCCGAGCGCCACGGGACCAAGGGATCCGAGCCGAACTGGGACGCCATCCAGGAGCGGCTCGAGGAGATCGTCGCCGAGGTAAACAAGCGTCTCCAGCCCTACCAGCGGATATCCCGGGTAAAGCCTCTCTCGGCACCGATGGAGATGACGACAACGAAGAAGATAAAGCGCCATGAGGTCGACGCTTAGGCCGGCGTGAACATTGTTCTCTTCGAACCCGGGGAAGAGCTGCGTCCGCTCCCCCGGGAGGACCCCCGGGGGAGCCACCTGATCCAGATTCTCAAGGTGGTCCCGGGGCAGAGTGTGCGGGCGGGGATTGTCGGCGGCGCCGAGGGGACGATCGAGATTACCGCGGTTACTCCTGCGGCGGTAGTCTTCGTATGGCGGCCCGGAGAGCCGGAGGTGGTTCAGCCGGAAGCGGCGCTCCCCGGGCGACCGGGCCGAGAACCCGGTTCCCGGCTCCTGGTGCTTCTGGGGCACCCCCGGCCGCCGGTTCTCCGGCGCCTGTTCAAGGATCTCACGACCATCGGTGCCGCCGAGATTCTGGTCGCCGCCGGAGAGCTTACCGAGAAGAGCTACTTCGATAGCAAGATCTGGGAGCCCGGGGCCCTCCGGGGCGCCCTGATAGAAGGTGCCGCCCAAGGGGGGACTACCCGGATTCCGGAAGTGCGCCGGTTTTACGCTCTTCGGAGGGCCGTCGAATACCTCGACAACGCGTCGAGCCCGGGGCCCGGCGCCGGGGAGTTACGTCTTCTCCTCGATCAATACGCCGAATGCCCGCTCTTTTCGCTACCCTCCGGGTGCGGCCGGCCTTCGGCGACGACCCAGACCCACCGCCGGGGCGTTCTCTCGGTCGGACCCGAGCGGGGGTGGACCGAAGCCGAGCGGAGCAGCCTCCTCGATGCCGGTTTTCGTGCCGTCGGTCTCGGGGACCGGACTCTTCGGACCGAAACCGCAGCCCTAGTCGGCGCTGCCTACCTCCGAAGTCTCCTCCGGATGGAGCCGGTTTCCGGATCCGAATAGGAGGGCGAGACCTGCGCCGGCGACAAAGAGTGTCAGGCTGAGAAGAACGCTCTCGTCTTGAGGAACCCCGGGCCACAGGGCAACCACGCTTCCGGCCACCAAACCGATGATCGCCGAGTAGGTAAGGCGGTGGAAACGCCGCAGAAGGTAGGCGATAAGCCGGGTGACGAGGACGACCCCGAGAAGGGCGCCCAGCGCTAGAACGGTGAGGAAGATAAGATCCCGATTGTTGACCGCGTAGAGTACGGCGGTGTAGGTGCCCAGAAGCACCAGCACGAAGGAACCGCTTATTCCGGGGACGACCATCGCCGCAGCCCCGGCGACACCGCTTAGAAAAAAGAGACCCAGGGTCCTGAATCCGCCGGGGAGATACTGCAATCCGAACCCCTCGGCCCCACCGGAGGTAACGGCGACGACCAAGAAGGCTAGAGCGAAGGCGGCGAGACCCCCGGGGGAAACCTTAGGCGTCTCGAGTTGCCGCACCAGCGAAGGGACACTCCCGAGGATGAGCCCCATAAAGAGAAATGCCATCCCGTAGGGGTAGCGTGCGAGAAGCCGTTCCATGAAGTGAGCCAGAGTGACTATGCCGATACCGGCCCCGAGAAGGACCTGGAAGACGAAAAAACCGGAGAGAAGCCACCCGGTCCGAAGCCGGAACAGGCGGTCGATCGAGGTAATGAGGCGCTCGTAGATTCCGAGGACTACCGCGAGGGTTCCTCCGCTCACACCGGGGATGACGTTCGCAATACCGATGACGAATCCACGAAAGACGTTTAAGAGGATGGCGACGGCCGCCGGCCGATCGGCCGGCTGCTTGGGCTGCATACGCCATAGTAGCCGACATTGAACAGAAACATCAATTTGACTACTCTAACTCCCATGCCGCTATCCGGCTCCCTGGAGGGAGCTCAAATCCACCTGGTAGGCGTCAAAGGCACCGGAATGGCCGCCCTTGCCGAGGTCTTGGTCAGCAAGGGGGCGGTGGTCTCCGGGAGCGACGTCGGCGAGACCTTCTACACCGACGCTCTCCTTGCGGCGGTCGGCATTGTTCCCCGGGTGGGGTTCGCCGAAGAGCATCTGCCGGACGGCGTTTCCCTCGTTGTCTACTCCGCAGCCTACGACCCGGAGACCAATCCGGAGCTCCGCGCTGCAATCGATCGGGGAATTCCCCTCCTGACCTACACCGAGGCCCTCGGCGCCCTCTCTCTCGAGGCCCGGGAGGCCGGCGCGCCTACCGTCGCCGTCGCCGGAGTTCACGGTAAGACGTCGACGACGGCGCTCTTGGGAACGCTTCTCCGGAGCCTCCGAATCCCTGGGACGGTCATCGTCGGAAGCGCCGTAAAGAGCTTCGGGGGGGCGGCAAGCTACAACGGTGGGAGCGAGGCGCTGGTCGCGGAGACCTGCGAGTACCGCCGGAACTTCCTTTCGTTTTATCCCTCGGTATTGGTCGTAACCGCCGTGGAGGCCGATCACCTGGACTACTACCGGGACTACGCCGACGTACTCTCTGCCTTCGTCGCCTTCGGGGAGCGTCTGGCCCCCGGGGGGCTCTTGGTATACTGCCGGGATAACGCCGGGGCCTGCGAAGCGGCGGCGGCGATATGCGGCCGGCGGGGGGACCTGCGAACGGTAAGCTACGGGTTCTCCGACGAGGCAGACGTCCCGGTTCGAGACTACCTCTTGGGAACCGAAGAGACTCCCGAGGGGCCCCGGAGGGTCCAGGAGTTCCGGATCGACGGAATCGATACCCTTCTGAAGCTCAGGGTTCCGGGAAAGCACATGGTCGAGAACGCGGCCGCCGCCCTTACCGTACTCCGGGAGGAGCCGGTCTTTCGACGCTACCTCGACGCCGCCGGAACGGAGATCGCCCTCGCCTTGGCCTCCTTTTCCGGGACCACCCGCCGGAGCGAGCACCTCGGCACGGCGGGGGGTATCCAATTCGTCGACGACTACGGGCACCATCCGACGGCTATCCGGAAGACCCTCGAAACCTATCGGGAGTTCTACGGCGCAGAGCGTCTAATCGTCGACTTTATGTCTCACACCTATTCCCGGACCGCCGCTCTCTTGGACGACTTCGCCCGAGCCTTCGCCGCCGCCGACGTGGTTATTCTCCACAAGATCTACGCCTCGGCCCGGGAGCAGTTTTCCGGTTCCGTTTCCGGGGAAGACCTCGCGGCGGCAGTCGGGGCATATCATCCCCAGGTCCACTACTTCGAAGAGGTCCTCGATGCCCTTCCTTACTGTAAGGGGCTCCTGCGACCCGGTGATCTCTTTGTGACCCTCGGGGCCGGGAACAACTGGGTCCTTGGAAGGGAGCTCCTGTCGTATTTTTCGAAGAAGGCGGTGCATACCAGGTGAAAAGCATGACAGGATACGGTCACGGGGAGCACGCCGATGACGGCCTGTCCCTCTCGGTGGAGATAAAGGGGTACAACAACCGCTACCTCGACGTGAACTTGAACCTCCCGAGCGCCTTGGGCGGCTTCGAAGCGATGGTCCGGGAACAGGTGTCCGCCGTGGTGGAGCGGGGGCGCGTCGACGTCTACGTCCGGTACCACGACGCAAACGACACCCCAAAAATCAACTTTAGTCCCGCTACCGTAAACGCCGTGGCTGAGGGGCTCCGGGAGCTGGCCCACGCCGCCGGTATTTCGGCGGAGGTCAGGTTGGACCACCTGTTGCGTCTCGAGGGCGTGGTCTCGGTCGAGCGCCCGGAGGCCGGGGAGGCGATCGAAGGGACGCTTCGGCGGGCCTTGGAGGCCGGGCTCGAGACGTTCGACGCCTCCCGGATTCGCGAAGGGGAGGCGATGTTCCGGGACATCATGGAGAATGTCGAAGCCATTCGGGTTGCCCGGGATCAGATATCCGGATACGCGCCGTCCATCGAGGCCCAGATTCAGGGCAATCTCAAAGAGCGTTTCGTGGATCTTCTCGGCGAAGAGGCGGATCTGTCCCGGGTGTACGCCGAGACCGCAGTCCAACTGACCAAGGCGACCATCAGCGAGGAATTGGTCCGCATGGAGGCCCACCTTGACGCTTTCCGGACGATTGCGGGACAACGTGGTAGTATTGGTAAAAAGTTGGACTTCCTCAGTCAGGAGTTGAACCGGGAAATCAACACGATCGGTTCCAAAAACGTGCTGACGGAGATCGGCGCACTTGTCGTCGAGGTAAAGGATAGAATTGAAAAAGTTCGTGAACAGCTTCGGAACGTAGAGTAGCGTGAAGATAGCGATCTCCGGAAAAAGCGGATGCGGCAATTCCACGGTTAGCCGAATGGTCGCCGACCGGCTCGGTTTGCGTCTGGTCAACTACACCTTCCGGAACCTGGCCAAAGAGCACGACATGACCTTCGAGGAGCTTCAGAAGGCCGCCGAGACCGACTTTAAGTGGGACCGCTACCTCGATAAGAAGCAGCTCGATCTAGCCCGGGAAGGGGACTGCGTTCTGGGCTCCCGCCTGGCCGTCTGGCTTCTCGAGGAGGCGGACCTGAGCGTCTATCTGACGGCATCCTTGGACGTTCGGGCCCGGCGTATCCGGGAGCGGGAAGGGGGGAGCTTCGAGGAGGTCCTCGAAGAGACTACCGCCCGGGATCAGCGTGATCGGGAGCGCTACCTGAAGCTCTACGGAATAGACAACAACAACTACGACTTCGTGGACCTCGTTATCGACACGGAAAACATGGAGCCCCACGAAGTCGCCTCGAAGATCGTGGCCGCGGCCCGGGACCTAAACCGGCACTAAAGGCGTCTATTTACCCCTTTACCTCGGGGCTGCCCTCTTGCGCCGGCTCCGGCTCTCTACGAACATCTCTATCCGCCGCACTGCCCTTGGCGTATCGTCCTTGATGATAAAACGCGGGGCGATAATGGCCGGAGGCTTAGGGTAGGAGTCGAGCTCTTGGATAAAGCGACGGAGATTTCTCTCGACGTAGCGCATCGGGCTCCAGGTTCCCCGGCCGCTTCGTTTGAGCATCCGGGCGTTGAGCTGCTGCTCGTACTGTCCCTTTTGCGGAATGACGAAGAGCGGCTTTCCGAGGACCATCGCTTCGGTCATGAATTGATGCCCCGCGCTGGAGATGCACGCCCGGCACCCGGCGAGGGCTTTGACGAAATCCTTTTCCGGATCCGGGAAGATTTGGTAGTTGTGGATACCCATCCGCCGGAGTTTCTTGGTAACGATACGCCGGTACGACGGCTTCAAATAGAGTACGAAGTAGTCGCCCCGGGAGACCTTTGCCTCGAGAAGATCCCGCCGGATGATCGGTCCCACCTCCCCCCGATAGAAGGAACAGACGAGGAGCCGGTCGTAAACGGCCATCAGGAATCGGGCTCCCGCCTTCGATATGAGGGCCTCGGGCCGGAGTGCCGGTTGCCGAAGGACGACGGAGGGATGGTTTATCTGGAGCACCGGAATGCCGAGGAACCGCCCGGCGTAGGAGCTAAAGGGATCGTAGTCCGAGACTATTGCATCCGGGGCTAGTCGCCGGAGCAGTCGCATGGTCTTGTGGATGTGGCGTCGAAAGTTCACGATGAGCGAGAGGTTGCGCTTGACCGTCCGGACGTAGTGAATGCGGTCGTTCCGTTTCGCGAAGGCGAAGTATGGAATCGGGTGGACCGGGATGTCCGGCACGTGGGCCCGTACAAAGTCGTGAAGGTGTCGCGGGCAAAAAACTTCTACCTCGTAGCGATGTTTGAGGACCGACGTGAGTGCAACGGTCCTGGCAACGTGACCGAACCCCTCGCCGGTACACGCAAAGACTATCCGCATGTAAGTTAAACCTATGTATAGGGCTCTCATTCGATTCTATCAAGAGCTTAACGAGTTTCTAACCGAGGAGCAGCGATTCCGAACCCTCGAATGCGAGCTTATCGGTAACCCGGGGGTAAAAGATCTCATCGAGTCCTTCGGCGTTCCCCACACCGAGGTGGATCTGGTGCTCGCGAATAGTGAGCCCGTCGACTTTGCGTATCAGGTCCAAGACGGGGACCGCATTTCCGTCTACCCGGTTTTCGAGAGCCTCGACATCCAGGGCGTAAGCCGTGTTCGGAGCCGGCCGTTACGGCGGCCCGCCTTCGTCTTGGACGTTCACCTCGGGAGGCTCGCGGCTCTCCTTCGCCTTCTCGGTTTCGACACCCTCTACCGCCGGGACTACGACGATCCGGAGATCGTCCGGATCGCCCTCGAAGAGGGGCGCATCATCCTGACCCGGGACCAGGGCATCCTCAAGCGGAAGGCGGTTACCCACGGCTATTTCGTCCGCTCCAGGGACCCGGAAGAACAGGCCCGGGAGGTTATCCGTCGCTTCGATCTTTCGGAGCGGGTGGCGCCGTTTTCCCGGTGCCTGGTGTGCAATAACCTTCTCGAATCGGTAGACGCCGACGAAGTCGCCGGTGAGCTGCCGCCGGGGGTTCGCGGTCTGCACCGGGAAGTCACCCGTTGCGCCGGGTGCGGGCGTTACTACTGGCCCGGGACCCATTACGAGAGCCTTCGAGAGGCCGTTTCCCGGATCATGGGTCCCCGGGGAAATTATTAGCAAAAGTATCAGGAATATTCGCCGAAGCGTGTTACCCTATTATTAGGAACTTCCTATATAGGAGGATTAAGATGATCCGAGCCGTTTCGACCATTGCTTTGGCGCTTTTCGCTGTGACACTGACCGCCCCCCTCGATATCGGGGCCGGCGGGGCACAGGAACCCGCTTCCGGGGATTCTGCTGGGAACGGCCCCGGGGGACTTTCCCGGGAGCTCGCTCCTGAGTTTCAGAACCAGGAACCGCCGGGAGGTGCGGAGAGAGAGTTTTCGACCGATTTTTCCCGGGCGACCATCTCCTTCGACGAGGTCCTCTCCGGGGGACCCGCCAAGGATGGGATACCGGCGATCGACAACCCGCGATTCGTCCCGGTATCCGAGGCGGATGACTGGCTCGGACCTCAAGAATCGGTGCTCCTATTCTCCGCGGATAACGAGTCGCGCATCTACCCGATTCAGATCCTTATGTGGCACGAGATCGTCAACGATACGGTCGGGGGCCTTCCCGTCGCCGTTACCTACTGCCCCCTCTGCAACACAGGAGTGGCCTTCGGCCGTCGTCACGAGGGTAGGCTCCTCGACTTCGGCGTCTCCGGGCGCCTGCGCTTTAGCAATATGCTGATGTACGACCGGCAAACCGAGAGCTGGTGGCAACAGGCTACCGGCGCCGGGGTCGTCGGTGAGTTCGCCGGACAGCGGTTGGAGATCCTTCCGCTTCTTCTCTTGTCCTGGGAGGACGCCGTCGCCCGGTATCCCGAAGCTCAGGTTCTCTCCCGGGAGACCGGGTATTCGCGGGACTACGGGCGCAATCCCTACCTCCGGTACGACACCGCCGAGCAGCCTTTTCTCTACCGCGGGCCCGAGGTGGACGATGCCTTCGACCCGATGGCCCGGGTCATTATGGTCGAGGTCGGCGGAGAGCAACGGGCCTTTCCCTATCCGGCTCTGGAAGAGCGGGGTTTCGACCAGGCGGTGGTCGGGGGGGAGCCGGTGGTCGTCCTCTGGGACGCCGAGGTTGCCTCGCCCCTCGACCACACCCTCGTCGCCGAGGGCCGGGCGGTCGGCACCGCAAACGCCTTTCGGGCCGAAGCCGGCAACAGGAGCCTTACCTTCGAGGCTCGGGGCGGCCGGATAGTAGACACCGGGACAGAGAGCGTGTGGTCGGCGAACGGCGTCGCCGTCGACGGCCCCCTCGAAGGAACCGCCCTGTCGCCGGTGCCGACGGTGCAGCATTTCTGGTTTTCCTGGACCGCCTTCGACCCGGAATAGCCGGTGAAGAGCGATATGGGGTTTTGTTTGGAATCGCGGTAGAATCGAAGGTGGAATGAAGCTCAAGAACTACCAAGAAGACCTGGTTCTCCAGGCTATCGCTATTGCCCTGGAGAACCGCCCGGAGCTCTTGGAGGACGATGTTGCAGTAAACGACATCGCGGCCTTCGTCCTGAACCGCCTTCCTCCCCGGTACATCATGAGCGAGCGAGGCTTTACGCGTTTGGTCAGCGAGGAAGAGGACCCGTCGGATGAGCGGCGGGATGTTGCGACGATGGTACAGCTCTTGGTTCTGGTAAACCGGGGGATAGAGATGGTCGAGAACCGGCGGAAGCCCTCGGCGGATAACGGCCGGAACCTCTTGGATCCCCGGGGGGAAATCCTGCCGGTCCTCAACTTTCCGCAGATGGTCGGGAAGGTCGTCGACGCGGAGGACCACAAGGCGGTTGCCGGCGCGAGGGTTACCCTCTATCTCGACGGAGAGGTGGCGGAGCCCGCCGAGCCGGGATGGCCCAATCCCTTTCAGACGTCCCTCGCTACCCGGGGCTACTACAGCTTCTGGCCCCGGCATCGCCGGGGGGACGAATCGGAGGCAAACCAATTGGCGCGGATCGTCGTCGAGCACCCGGACTACCGACCCGCCGAGCGGGCTATTACCATCGCCTCGGCGCCGGATTACTCGGTGCAAGACACCATCGACCACGACTCGGTTCTCCGCCTCGAGCCGCTCGAGCTTACCCGAGGGTAGCCGGCCGAACCGTCGCCGCACTCCGACAGTAGCTCTACAGAGCGCCGTACATCCGTTCGTGGTAGTGCAAGAGCTCGAGGAGAAGGGCGTTTGTCGGGGTTGGGATACCGTGCCGTTCCCCGAGGCCACAGACTACGCCGGCGAACATTTCAACCTCCGTCTTCCGCTGCGCTTCGACGTCCTGGAGCATCGAGGTCTTACCTTGGGCGTCGAGTCCGGCCATCACCTCGTGCCACCGGTCGACATCCTCGTCGGTCAAAGGGTGCCCCTCCGCTTTGGAGAGCTCCCGAACCTCCGCGATGGCCGCGTCCATAATCCGGCGGGGCTCCTCCATCGTCTGGAAGTGACCGTAGGGCGCTCCCAGGACCGCCGAAACCTGATTGATTCCGACGTTGACCATAAACTTGAACCAGAGGGCCTGGACCATGTCCTCCGGCACCACAGTGGAAATGCCGGCATCCGCCAGGAGGGCGTTTGCCGCCACCACCCGGGGAGACGGCGGTTCGTTCGTCGCCTCGCCGAGGAAGATGCGACCGAGCCCTTTGTATGTCGTCTCGTATCCGATTCTGACGGCGTCGATTCCCAGGGCCATTCCGTAGAGCACCCGGTCCCACCCGAAGGTTCCGGCCAGGTACTCCTCGCTGTCGATTCCGTTCAGAATCGAGAGTATCTGGGTGTCCTCCCCGGCTACGCCGGCCATAAGGTCCCGGGCGGCCTCGAGATGGTGATACTTGACCGACAGAAGGATGAGCTCCGGGGGCTGGAGGTTGCCCGAGGACCATTCGTCGGGGCCGAGAACCGGCATCCCGAGCTCCTTTCCGTTCACGACGAATCTGGCCCTCTGAAGACGCTCGAGGCGATCCCCCTCGGCTAAGAAGGCGACGTCCTTTGCTCCGTGGTGTTCGAGGAGCTTCTCTCCGTAGGCGCATCCGAGGGCCCCGGCTCCGACAATCACAACTCTTGGCATGGAAATGAGTGTACCACGACCGGCCCCTCTGAGTACCATACTCGGAGGATGGCTGGGGAGAATACCTTTCTGCTGCTCCTCGGGGACTACTTCTTTCTCTGGTTTCACGCGGCGCTGGTGCTGTTTAACCTATTCGGATGGATCTGGAAGCCTCTCCGGACGGCTCACCTGATTAGTATCGGCTTAACCGCCGGCTCCTGGTTCATCCTCGGCCTTTTCTACGGAATCGGCTACTGCCCCCTGACCGAGTGGCATTTCAACATTCTCGAGGCCCTCGGCGACAGAGATCTTCCCCATTCGTATATCACCTACCTGATCCGGAGGATGACAGGTCTCGATCCCCCGGCGCGTCTCGTGGAGATCGCGACGGTCGCCGGGCTCTTCCTCGCCGCCGGGGCGGCTCTGACAGTCCGCGCGGTGTCGCGACGGCGGGCGGGGAGACCTGGCCCGCTCCTTGCTGCTTTATCAGCGAAAGGAGTGGAAATGAGAGTTTATTACACGAGTCGAAACAGTCTGTTGGCACGGGGGATTCTATCCCTGGTTATCGGTATCATCGTCGTTGCCCTCCCGGAGGTAACCCTGGCGCTTATCGCGATCTTCTTCGCGGCCCTCCTGCTGATAAACGGGGCGACGATGCTGCTCGAGGGGGTAAGAACGACGGGCCCCGGTCGGGGGTCGATTGTCGGTCTGGGAATTATTGCGGCCGTCGTCGGTCTCGGGGCGATCCTCTGGCCCGAGGCGACTATTACCGTCCTGGCGCTTCTGCTCGGAGTCTGGGCGGTGGTTCACGGCTCCTACGATCTCTGGACGGCGGTTCAGCTCCGGCAGGAGCTCCCCGGTGCCGTCTTTCTGGGACTCCTGGGGTTTCTCGCCGTCGTCTTTGGCGTTACCCTCTTCTTCTATCCTCTGGCGGGGGCCCAGGCGTTGGCCATTGTGCTCGGGATCTATGCGATTGCGTCTGGGATTCTGTTGACGGCGGCCGGGCTCCGGTCTTAGGGCCCGGGCTCCGGTCCTATGACCCGGGTCCCCAAAGAACAGAAAAATGTGTTTTACTACTACCTCCCGTTTCGGAGGTGGCTGTGGGAAAATTGTCGGCCCGGGTGCGGCTTGGATTCGGCGTCGGGGACCTCGGGGGTAATCTCTACTTTACCCTGACCGGATTCTATCTGCTTTTCTATCTGACCGACGTCGTCCGGCTCCCGGCGGGGCTCGCCGGAACCGCCTTCATGATCGGGAAGATCTGGGACGCGGTCACCGACCCGGTAACCGGCTACGCCTCGGACAAGACCGTTACCCGATGGGGCAGACGACGGCCGTACATGGCCGTCGGGGCGATCCTCCTCTTCGGAAGCATGATCCTGATGTTCTCCTCCCCGGCGCTGGAGAGCACCTGGGCCCTCTTCGCCGTCATGACACTCTTCTTCTGCCTCTTGAGTCTCGCCTACACCTTGGTGAACATTCCCTACGCGGCACTTCTGCCGGAGCTTACCGACGACTTCGACGAACGGACGACCCTGACCGGCTACCGGATGGTCTTCGCCGTCGTCGGCACGCTTATCGGCGCCGGAGCGGTGCTGCCATTAGTGGCCGCCTTCGGGGGCGGTCGCGCCGGATGGCTCGCCATGGCGGCTATTACCGGGTTCATTATGCTGGCCTCGACCTTCGGCACCGTCTTTGCGATTCGGGAGCCCGAAAGAACTCCGGAGACAGGGGGGCCGGGCTTCTTTCGGACCTGTATCGACGTCCTCGGCCTCCGGGTCTTCTTGAAGGCTCTCGTCCCCTGGACCCTCTTTATCGCCGGAACGAGCATTGTCCAGGGCTCTCTGATCTACTTTTTCGCCCATGTCTACGGAGACCCGGGGCTCTTCCAGGTTTCCCTTCTGTTTCTTTTGGTTACAAGTCTGCTATTTATCCCAGTCTGGGTGCTCGTGTCGAAGCGGATCGGAAAGCGCTCTAGCTACATCGCCGGCATCTCCCTGATGTCCGCCGGGGTGCTTCTGGTCTCCCTGGTCGGGGGCCCCGGGAAGGTGCTCTTCGCCTTCGTGGTGATGATCGGTGCCGGTATCGGTCTCTCGACCCACTACGTAATGCCCCATTCGATCCTCCCGGACGTCGTCGAGTACGACGCCATCAAAAACGGCGTCCGCCGGGAGGGCATCTTCTCGAGTCTCTGGACCTTCTCGAGCAAGATCGGCCAGGCGGTTGCCCTCGGGATTACCGGCCTTCTTCTCGAGGTCGGAGGGTACGCCCCGGAGACGGTCCTCGGGCCCCGGGCCCTTACCACTATCCGGATTCTCTGCGGACCGATCCCCGTCGCCTTCTACCTCGCCGGGATTGTGATTCTCGCCGGCTACCCCCTGACCCGCTCCGTCTACAACCGAATGATGGCCGACGGCAGCATCCCCACCGGCGAGGCCTAATGCACACCCTTCCCCGGGCGCGGTTTGCCAAGGGCTTCTACCCCCCGAACCCGAAGCCCTACGCAATCGCGATCCTCCGCGCCGTTAGGCGGCTCTACCTCCGATTCGGGCAGGGAACCCGGGAAGTCCGGTTCTACAACCCGGGTCCCATCGTCGACGCGTACCGGGAATTCTACGCCGGAAAGGCCCGTCTGTTGATTCTCTTCCGCCACGTCGAGGTTGCCGACGGCCCGATGATTATGAGTGCCCTAACCGGCGACCTGTGGCGGATAACCAAAAGCCGCCGGGCCCGCCGACGCCACGGCGTCGACGGAGCGCCCTTCCCCGGGAAGCCCCACGCCTATTTTCTCTACGGTAAGGACGTCCTAAACTGGGCCGGTGCCGCGGCACGGTGGGCCTTTCCCCGGCTCGGGGGGATTCCGGTGGTAAACACGCGCCTAGACCGTGCCTCCCACGACACCATCCGGAACGCCATCGTTCGGGGAGACCACCCTCTGGCCCTTGCCCCGGAGGGGCAGGTCACCTATCAGATGTTCCACGTCAGCGATCTCGCCGCCGGGGTCGGTACGATGGCCCGGTGGATCGAGGAGGATCTGCTATCCGAGCCGCAGCGCATCCTCGTCCTCCCGATCGCCCTGGGGTATCACCTTGCCGAGAACCACGACGCCCTAACCCGGCGCGTCCTGGCGAAAGTCTATCAAAGCCTCGGGGAGGAAGCGCCCCGGGGTGTCGACCTCGTCGAGGGGCTTCTCGAGGCCACCCGGCGGCTGGTCGATTGGCTGGAGGCCGCCTACGACCGGGCGTACCCGGCGGTCGAGGGGGAATCCCGGGGCCGAGCCGC
Organism: Spirochaetaceae bacterium; assembly: GCA_046541715.1. Classification (GTDB taxonomy): domain Bacteria; phylum Spirochaetota; class Spirochaetia; order DSM-27196; family PWMO01; genus CAYPUT01. Next base: position 13,112 of record JBKHCS010000016.1, on the reverse strand, counting down.
CGAGGCGAACACCGCCGCCGCCGCGAGGACCCCTCTCGGCCGCCGGATTCAGCTGCTCTGCGACCGTATCCTGCGCGTCTCGGAGTTGGGGACCCGCGTCGCCGGGGAAACCACGCTCCAACGTCTCTTTACGACGCGGTACCGGTCCACGGATCTTCTCTACCCGGAGGATGCCGACCCGCGCTCTCTGCCACCCCTCTCCCGGGCCTGGACGGATCTTCGTGTCCTCGACGCCCTTACCATGGACCGCCACGCCCAGATTGTCGACGTCCTGATGTACGTACGGCCGGAGTACATCGCCGGTGACCCGGGTCCCCACCGCCTGGGTGAGTACGCGCTAAACCTTCTCGACGTGGTAAACCGTGTTTCCGGTGGTAACATCGACTCGCGGTACAGCCCCAAGGGCAAGCGGGGGCGCCTCCTCGCCGGCTCCCCGATCGACGCCGGGAGTCTTCTCCGGGCGCCCGGGCGCTCTCCCAAGGAAGCGATAAGCGCCCTCAACAGCCGGATCCGGGGTGAACTCGTTACCCTTTCGGCGGAGCTTGAAGGGCGTTTGACCGAAGAGTTGCGCAGACCGGCGGCCGGATAGCGGCCCGAGGCTAGAAAAAGCGGTCTCTCGGGGCGCAGTTGTCCCCGGAACCGTCCGGGCGTACGTTTAGAGGTGATGGCCGAGAAAACAGACGACAAAGACTATCTCTGGTATCACCGGGAGGCGGAAGACTGCCTCCGGGCGGCGGAGACCCGCCGGGAAGGGTTGACCGAAGAAGAGGCAGACGAGCGCCTCGGGTCGGTAGGAAAGAATACGCTGAAAGAGGAGGAGGGGATCTCCGTCTTCCGGCTGCTGTTGCGGCAGCTCGAGAGCCCGCTCATCTATCTCCTCGCCGGTGCCGCAGCCGTCTCGGTTGTTCCGGGGCACTACACCGATGCCATCTTTATACTTGCGGTTATCGTCATCAACACGGCCTTGGGGTTTTTTCAGGAGTACAAGGCGGAAGAGGCCCTCACTTCGCTCAAACGGCTCGCCGCTCCCCGGGCACGCGTGCGCCGGGGAAACGACGTTGAGGTTATCGAGGCGGCCCTCGTCGTCCCGGGGGACATCATACTGCTTGAGACCGGGGCCCGAATCCCGGCGGACGCCCGGCTAATCGACGTCCAAGAGCTCCGGGTGGACGAATCGATGCTTACCGGGGAGTCCGAAGCGGTCTCGAAGAGCGTGGAACCGCTCCCGGAGGAGACTCCCCTTGTAGACCGGAGGAACATGGTGCACATGTCGACCTCGGTGGTGGGCGGCCGGGGAGAAGCGGTGGTCGTCGAGACCGGCATGGAGACCGAGCTCGGGACGATCGCCGAACAGGTCGAGTCGACGGAGAAAGAGGCGACACCGCTTCAGAAGCGGATGGGAAAGCTCAGCGGCATCTTGGGTCTCGTCGGTATCGGCCTCGCCGGCGCGGTCTTTGCCGTAGGGGTGGCGATGGGGCACGAGTGGGTCGAAATGGCTCTGTTCGCCGTTGCGGTGGCCGTATCCGCTATTCCCGAAGGGCTGCCGGCGGTCATCAGTGTTACCCTCGCGGTGGGCGTGAGGCGAATGGCCGGGCGGAACGCCATCATCCGGAGGCTCGCGTCGGTGGAGACCCTCGGGTCTACGACGGTTATCTGTACCGACAAAACCGGGACGGTTACCCGGAACGAGATGACCGTTACCCGGATTTGGGCCGACTGCAAGGACTACGCGGTTACCGGAGAGGGATACGATCTGGAAGGGGAGGTGGTTCCCGAAGACCACGACGCAATGCCGGAGGAGCACGAGGCCCTCCGACGCCTCCATTCGATTGGGATTCTCGCCAACGACGCCCGGCTGGTGGAAAGTGACGAAGAGCGGCACCTCGACGGGAGCCCGACGGAGAAGGCCATTCTCGTTTCGTCCCTCAAGGGTCTCGGGAAGGACGCTGCCGTGAGCGAAAAGATCCGTAGGTTGGACGAAGTGCCCTTCTCCAGCGACCGGAAGTACATGGCGGTACTCGTCGAGTCCGACGGTAACCGGGAAGTCCTTGCCAAAGGAGCGCCGGAACGGATTCTCGACCGGTGCTCCCACATCGTCAAAGAGGGGGAGGCGGTCGAGCTGACCGACGACCTCCGTCGGCAGGTATTGGAGAAGAACGAGGCGTTTGCCGAAGGGGCCCTCCGGGTAATTGCCGCGGCGCGTCGAAGCGCTCCGGACAGCGAGGAGATTGGGGACGAAGATGTCTCCGGGCTTACTCTCATCGGGCTCTGGGGTATGATCGATCCGCCGCGGGAGGACGCCGTTCGGGCGATAGCCGACGCCAAGGAGGCGGGGATCCACGTAGTCATGGTGACCGGGGACCACGCGATCACCGCCGGTGCCATAGCGCGGCAGGCGGGCATCGCTCCGGAGGGCGGGGGCGCCGTTACCGGACTCGATGTCGACGAGATGAGCGATCAAGAGCTCTTGAGGCACGCCTTCGACGTCGGGGTTTTCGCCCGGGTTTCGCCGTCGCACAAGCTCCGGATCTTGGCCGTACTGAAGGAACACGGCGAGGTCGTGGCGATGACCGGAGACGGGGTCAACGACGCCCCGGCGCTCAAGGGTGCCGACATCGGCGTCGCGATGGGTATCGCCGGAACCGAGGTCGCCCGAAGCGCCTCGGATATGACCCTCGCCGACGACAATTTTGCCTCTATCGTGAGCGCCGTCGAGGAAGGGCGGGTCATCTTTAACAACCTCCGGCGCGTCGTCTTCTACCTCTTGACGACCAATGTCGGAGAAGTCCTTGCCCTCGTCGCTTCGCTCTTGCTGGGGCTCCCTTTGCCCGTGACCGCAGTGATGATTCTCTGGGTCAACTTGGTCACCGACGGAGTATGCACCATCCCGCTTGGCCTCGAACCGAACACCCATGACGTGCTCCGGGAGCCTCCCCGGAGGCCCGGTAGCCCGATACTCGATCCCCCGACGTTACGCCGGATGGCGATTCTGGCCGTGGTCATTGCCGCCGGAACGCTCTTCGCCTTCCTGACCGAGCTCGAGGCCACCGACGTCGAACGGGCTCGCACTATGGCGTTTACGACCCTTGCGGCGTTCCAGTGGTTCAAGGCGTACAGTGCCCGATCTCGTCGGCGGTCGGTCCTCTCCTTAGGATTCTTCGGGAACCGGTGGCTCAACGCCGGGGTTGGTATAGCCGTGGTTCTGCAGCTCCTCGCGATCCATACTCCGGTCGGGCGAAACATCCTGTCAACGGTCGAGTTGTCGATCGTCGACTGGGTCCGGGTGATAGCGGTCAGCGCGGTCGTGCTTCTGGTCGACGAAGGGGTAAAGCTGATTCGCCGGCTCCGGGCGTAGTCCGGCTGTCGTTTACGGGATCGCCCCTTCCCGCCAAGTGGCACTGCTTGGCCTTCTTCCCGCTTCCGCAGAAGCAAGGTGCTTCCGGGTCCCAGTCCCAGGGGTTCCAGAGGGGTAGCCGGTGCCCCCGTTGGAGCGCCGCCGATTCGGCGAGACTCCGGAAGGTTGGGACCGCGTGGTCGAGAAAGGCGTGCCACCCGTCGCCGTCTGCACAGAGGCGGCTCTCCCGGGTATCCGGGAGGCGCATCTTCGGGCACTCCCCGGAGCAGTAGGCGAGGTGGGGGCACTCCGCGCAAGATGGGGACCACCGGGCCTTCTCCGCGGCAAACCGCATTCGCTTCGGCGACCGGAGCATCGACGCCCAGCCGTCGGTCGCGACGTTCCCGAGGCGCAGCTCCGGCTCGACGAAGAAATCGCAGGGATAGACGTCTCCGTTGTGCTCGACAACGACGTAGGCGTTGCACCGGCCTCCCATGGAGCACATCGCGAAGCTGCCGTCGAGGAAGAAGTTCATCAGCGCGTCGTGGTGACGGATGGAGACACGGCGAACATCCTTCGGATACCACCGGTCGAATACCGCGATTAGGAAGGCCCCCCACTCCCGGGCGTTGATCGCGAAGGGCAGAAGGTTTCCTTCGGGATCGGTTTCGACGCAGGGAATGTACTGATGGTAGTGGAGGCCCTTCTCGAGGAGGTAGTCGTAAACTTCTGCCGGACGGTGAACGTTCGCCTGGCTGACGAGAACAAGAATGTTGAACTCGACCTTGTGCTTTCGGAGGCGCTCGATACCCCGGAGAACCTCGGCGTGGCTTCCCCGGGGCCGTGCCGCCGGGGTGCCGGGAGCGTGGGTGCCTGCTCCGGGGCCGGCGTAGACCCGGTAGCGGTCGTGGACCTCCGGCGGGCCGTCGAGGCTTACGCCGACTAAGAACTTTTCCCGGCCGAAGAGCTCGGCCATCTCGTCGGTAATCAAGGTCGCGTTGGTTTGGATGGCGTTGGTGATGGTACTGCCGGGACGGGCGTAGCGCTTCTGGAACTCGACGGCCTTCTGGAAGAAGGCCGCGCCCATCAGGGTGGGCTCCCCCCCCTGCCAGGCGAAGGCGTGGTTGGGCTGTTCGGTCTCGAGGTAGCGGCGCGTCAAGGTTTCGAGGAGCTCCTCGGTCATCCGGTGCCGCGGGGCCCCGGGAAAGAGGGCGCTTTTGTCGAGGTAGAAGCAGTAGTCGCAGGCCAGGTTGCAGTCGGGGCCCGCGGGCTTTATCAAGAGGGAAAAGGGGCCTAAAGGGGGGCCGGTCCGGGCGCCGGAGGCGCGGCCGCGACCGGTTACCGGGCCTGAGCCTTTGTCCCGGCGCTTAGCCACGGGGGGCCTCTTCGGGCGCCGCCGCGACCCGGGAGGCCCCAACCCGAAACCCGATGTTCCCGGTGCTGCTCTCCGGGGTGTTTTGGGTCCGGGCCGCGACCCGGTAGCGGTTGCAGTAGGAGTGGTGGCAGAGATAGCTGCCGCCCTTCGTAACTCGAGCGCTCCCCTTCGGTGGACCCTGGGGGTCGAGGCGGGTTTCGGGGCGCTCTTGGACGTGCCAGTCGGGGCTGAAGAAATCGGAGCACCACTCCCAGACGTTGCCACTTACGTTGTGCAGTCCGTAGCCGTTGGGCTCGAAGGCGTCCACCGGCGCGGTCCCGGCGAAGCCGTCGGCCTTTGTGTTGGTCCGGGGAAAGTCGCCCTGCCATACGTTCATCGCGTGCTTTCCCCCGGGCTCGAGGTCGTCGCCCCAGGGAAAGGTCCTTTGCTTCAGACCCCCCCGGGCGGCGTACTCCCATTCGGCCTCGGTCGGAAGCCGAACCTGGGCCCAGCCGCAGAAACCCTCGGCGTCGTTCCAGCTTACGTGGACCACCGGATGGTTCTCCCGGCCCTTGGTGTCCGAGCCCCGGCCTTCCGGGCGCTTCCAGCAGGCCCGTTGGACGCCGAGCCACCATTCGGTGCCGGGCACCGGGCGGACCTCCTTCCGCTTCCAGGCCATCTTCGAAACGAAGAGATGGAACACGAAGCTCCAGCCGTAGCGCTCGGCCTCGGTTACGTAGCCGGTTTCCTCTACGAAGTGGGCAAAGTCCTCGGTGGTTACCGTAAAGGGATCGATCGCGAAGGGGGATAGGGTAACCTCCCGGATCGGTCCCTCCCCGTCGGCAGAGAATCCCTCGGGATAGTCGGTGCCCATTAGAAAGGGGCCGCCGGGGAGATCGATGAGCCGCTCCCGGATCCTCTCGGCATACGAGGCGGTCCTGGGCGGGGTCGAAGCCGGGGGGCCGGTATTCACGGGGCCGGCGGCAGGAAGCGGGCGGCCGGCGACGGGCTCACCGGGCCGGGCGGCACGTCCGCCGTTCTCTCTCTGGGGGCTGCAACAGCTCATCTCCGACTAGGATGGTAGGGGTAGGGCGGAAAAAGGGCAAGGTATCCGGGTTAACGGGGGCGAAGGAGTTACCTGGAGGACGACGAATCGAGGCGCCCGGAGACCCGGAGGTAGAACTCGTCGTAGGTGCCTTCGTATTTTACTTCCGGCCGCTCATCCTGTTGGTAGACGTAGGCGTAGACAGGGTGGGTGCAGAGATGGCGGTAGCCGAGCTCCAACATCCCGAATCGCACACCGGCGCGGAATACGTACTGGTCCGATATCGGGGCGAAGGTCTGGTCGAAGTTGTTCTTCATCATCTCCGTCCGAATCGATCCACCGACGAAAAGGTACTCTGCTATTTCGACGTCGGCGTCCATCATCACGTACATGGCGGTATCGTTATAGGTGTAATCCGTCTCGTGCATAATCCATTCCGAAGTCGGGACGACCCCGAGCTCCAGGGCAAAGGCCAAGGCGAGCAGGTTGGAAAACATCGTCTATCCTTTCTTGGCGAAGATACCCCTAAGATATCCCACCACACCGATAATATCAACTTTAATAGGTTTTTTAGAGAAAAAGATTTTATTGGGTAAAAAATCGCGAGGTAGTGGCTACTCGTTCGCCTCGGCCCACCTCATTTTGGAGCCCGGCGAGCGGAGAGGCTCTATCCGCGGGAGATCCCGATCAAGCCCGGGTTCTCTTCGACGACGCGCTCCTTCTCTCCCTCCCGGGAGAGCGACCGGAGGCGGCCTTCTACCTGGGGTACACCTACCACCTCTTAGGCGAAATGCGCCGGGCCCTCGAGCATCTGCGGATGATCCCGCCGGATCCTGAATCGAGGTACTAACACGAGCACGTCGTGCTCCTCGCCCAGACCGAACCGGAGCTCTCCCTGGGAGACGATGCCGTTCTTCTCCTTGAGGGCTATGTTTCTACCCAGTGGTACGACGAGCGGGTCCCATCCCTCGATCCGGCGAGCGCCGCCGCCGCTGCCCGTGACCTCCCGGCGGAGCCTTGGACGAGCTAAAGGGGACAGCTAACCGCCGTCGGCAACCGCTTGGAGCGCCTCCCCGGCCAGCCGGTAGGTAATCCACTCTTTCCGGGGCCGGGCGCCGAGGGAGTCGTAGAAGGCGATCGACGGCGCGTTCCAATCGAGAACCGCCCATTCGAGGCGGCCGCAGTCGCGCTCCAAAGCCAACCGCGCAAGCTCCTTGAGCAGCCGCGTGCCGACGCCCTGGCCGCGAAACTCCGGCCGTACGTAGAGGTCCTCCAGGTAGATTCCCGGGCGGCCGAGGAAGGTCGAGAAGTTGTGGAAGAAGAGGGCGAACCCGGCGGGCCTACTGTCGCCTGTCTCGGCTATGAGCACCTCGGCGTGGCCGTTCCCGAAGAGGTGGCGCCGAAGCGACTCTTCCGTTGCGACTACCTCATGCCTGAGCCCTTCGTACTCCGCAAGCTCTTTTATGAAGGCAAGGATCAGGGGAATGTCGGACTCGGTTCCGGGGCGGATGGATATCTGCATTCAAAAGTCGTAGATTGGATTTACCGGGTCGTCAAGAGAAATGCGCATAGTCTACGTCGACGGAAACTACAACCCACCTCCCGCGCCGCAGATACCAGGGACCGGCGAAGACACCCGACGCGTGCCCGTGGTGGTAATCCGCACCGGAGAACCGCCGGAGGAAGCCTCCCGGGCCGGGGAGGGCGACCGCCCGGGAGGACCATCCCCGGGGCGGACGGCCCCGGGCCCGGGAGAGCCCGCCGGCATCGACATCGCCGGGACGGACTACCGACTGACGCTTTCCGAAGAGGCGATCGCCCGGGATAGGGAAGTCCGAGGCCACGAGCGGGACCATCTGATGACATTGGGCGGTTACGCCGCCTCGGGCATAACCTACACCATGAAGACCGGCCCCGGCGGCGAGCGGGTTGCCGTCGGCGGGCGCATCGCCGTGGACATGGCCGAGGTTCCCGGGGACCCCCGGGCGACCTTGCAAAAAGCTCGAACGATCTACGCCGCCGCCACCGCCCCGGGGAACCCATCCGCCGCGGATATGCGGGTCGCCGCCGACGCCTACCGCCTGATGCAAGAGGCCCAGGACGACCTCGAGGCCGAGCGGCGGCCCGAGGTCGACACCAACGCCTGAGCCCCTCTCCGGCGAGCCGGGACCCGAACCAGACCGAGCCCGGCATGCGCAGGGTGATTGGAATTTGACAGCAAATAAGCTATCATACTGTTGTGGTTGTCACGACCGACACCAGCGTGCTTTTTCAGGCATTTCACAGCCGGCGGGGCGCCTCGTACCAGATCTTGCAGATGGTGCGTTTCGGAGAGATCACGATGGCGGTGTCGCTTCCCGTATTTCAGGAGTACCGCGACCTGTTTTCCCGCGAAGCGGTCCAAGAGCAATTGGAACTTCAACCGGGGGATTCGGAAGTCCTCTTACAGTTCATCGCCACGATAGCTCGTCCGACGAGCATACATTATGCCTGGCGACCAAACCTGCGAGACGAGAACGACGACATGATCATGGAACTGGCGCTTGCGAGCGGGAGTCAGTACCTGATCACGCGCAATACACGCGACTTCGTGGTCGACACCGACCTCTCGAACGAAGAGGTCACGGTTGTCACGCCGGGGGAGTTCATTCGGATGTGGAGGGGTACACATGGCACATAGAAATACGCTCACGATTCGGGTTCCCGAAGAGCTAAAGGAACGCATAGAGACCGTCGCTGCGCAGCAGGGCATATCCATTAATCAATTCGCCATGTACGCGTTCGCCAAGGAAATTGAGGAGATGGAAACCGGGCGTGCGCTTCGAAAAATCGCTCGCGGGGTGGACAAGAAGAAGCTGTTTCGCCGCATTGATGAACTGTTCGCCCGGGTCCCGGACCGCGATGTCCCGGAATGGGACCGTGTAGACGGAGCTCGGTAGCATCAGTAACGGATGACACTCCGGGGAGGCAAGAGCAACGTTTCGCCGTTTCCCTTCGGAAGCGAGGGATGCGGAGGGCGGCGCCACCGGAGTGGCGCCGGTCCGAAGGACGAAACCCCGTAGCAGCCCGACCCCACCCCGAAAAGCTATTGCTTCCGGCACCCGAACACCGGCGGCAGGCGTGGCAGCGGGGTGGACCGGGACTGTCTGCGTGGACCACGGCGCGACCGGCCAGGTGCGCCTCCGTTCTTACGGCGAAGCGCCTGGCTGGGTGCGCCAGGGGTCTATCTGCCGCAGGTCCACCCCGCTGCCGGGGGTTACCGCCGGTGGGGACGCTTCCTTCATCGAAAACTCACGAGAAACAAGGCCGCGATTCGCGATTTTTGCCCGACGCACTGCTATATTCCCTCGAATGATAGCGGAAAAAACAATAGCACTGGTTGCCCACGACAACCGGAAGAAAGATATGGCGGAATGGGTCGAGTACAACGTGCTCTCCCTGCTGCCCCATCGGATGATCTGCACCGGAACCACGGGGGTCCTGGTAGAGCAGGCCATCCTGAACAAGATCTCCCGGGAGGAGGCGCGGCAGTTGCAGCTGACCAAGCTGAAATCCGGGCCCCTCGGCGGGGACCAGCAGCTCGGCGCGCTGATCAGCGACGGCAAGATCGACGTGCTGATCTTTCTCTGGGACCCGATGGAGCCGCAGCCCCACGACGTCGACGTAAAGGCGCTCCTTCGGATTGCGGTACTCTACAATATTCCGATTGCCAACAACCGGGCGACGGCGGATTTTATCGTCTCCTCGACGCTCTTCGCAACGGAGTACAAACCGACGCTCAAGGACTATTCGAGCTACATCAGCCGCCCGGTGTATCAGCTCTAGGACAGCCGGGGGAGGAGGTCCATCATCTCTAAGAGGGTGGCCCCGGCGTCCCAGCCCTTGTTTCCCGCCTTGCTCCCGGCCCGCTCGACGGCTTGTTCGACGGTCTCGGTGGTAAGGACCCCGAAGGCAATCGGCACGCCGGTTTCGAGGCTGACGGCGGCGATGCCCTTACTGACCTCCGCGGCGACGTAGTCGAAGTGGGGCGTGGCTCCGCGGATTACCGCGCCGAGACAGATAACCCCGTCGTAGGTGCCGGATTCGGCGAGCTTCCGGGCGGCTATGGGGATTTCCCAGGAGCCCGGCACCCGGGCTATTGCGACGTTCTCGGGGTCGGTTCCGTGGCGGGTCAGGCAATCCATGGCCCCTTCCAAGAGACGCTCCGTTACGAAGCTATTGAACCGGCTTACGACGACTGCGACACGGCGACCCTCTCCGTTGAGGTGGCCTTCTAACACTCTAGACATTGAGCACTCCTTACGAGATCTTTGATGGTGATGGACACGAGATTGTGGTGACCGCAGAACTGCTTTAGGGCGGACCCCGTTAACGCCAAACCGTCGTCCCCGAGGATTTCGCAGATGACGGCTCCGGCGCGGGTCTCTCGGAAGCCGATCATCGGGAGCCTCCTGTGTAGCCGAGTTGCGCCAGGCGCTCGGCGGTGAGGGCCTCCGGGTGGGGGCCGGGCTTAGCCCCGCCGGCGCGGGGCCGGCTGTGGGCCGCCGGGCCGCCGGCCTCCCGGCCCCCGGCGGTTTCCATATAGCGGAAGACGTAACGGCCGATAACGTCCGTTTCTATGTTGACCGGGTCCCCAACCTTTCGGTCCGAGAGGGTTGTCTCCCGCCAGGTGGTCGGGATGACGTTGATGGTTACCCGCGTCTCGGCGAGCCTCGCGATCGTGAGGCTAATGCCGTCGACGGCGATGGAGCCCTGGGGTATGCACCCGGCGGCGAGCTCTTTCGGAAGGGTGACCGTTAGATAGTATCCCTCCCCGGCATGGCGGATTTCGGCGATCGTTCCCGTGCCGTCTACGTGGCCCTGGACGATGTGCCCGTCGAAGCGGCTCTGGGGCGTCAAGGGGCGCTCGAGGTTGACGCGGCTTCCGGAGCGCAGGGTACCGAGGTTCGTCTTCCCGAGGGTCTCGCTGAGGGCCTCGACGCTGACAACCGAGCCCTCGACCCGGACCACGGTTTGGCAGGCGCCGTTTATCGAGAGGGAGTCGCCCCGGTGGAGGGACCCCGCGACCTTCGGCGCCCGGATGGAGATGACCCGATAGCCACCGGAGCCTTGCGTCGCCGCCACGGTTCCCACCTCTTCAACCAACCCGGTGAACATGGTGTACCTCCTTCGCGCGTTGCTCCGTCTTCCGTCGGGTTTCTTCCAGCCATCCCGCCCGGTAGCCGTCCACCACGATGTCCTCTCCCAGGGGCGCCACCGAAACCTGCTCCAGCGGTGGAGCCTGGTCGAGTATCGCGATGTCCAAACAGTCGACGGTGGCCAAACCCGAAGCCCCGAGAAAGCGGGGGGAGACAAAGACCGTAACCCGGTCGAAGATACCCGACCGAAGGAAGTAGCCGTGGACCCGGGATCCGCCTTCGACCAGGACCGACCGTATTTCAAGCTTCCAGAGCCCGCCGAGGAGCGCCTCGACGGGGATACCGTCGTCTCCCCGGGGAATCGTGAGGACCCGGATACCCCGGGCCTCGAGCTTTCGACGCTTCTCTTCCGGGGCCCGGGTATCGGCGACTACTACGAGCTCTTCGGCGCGTTCGGTGGAGAGGCGGGAGGCGAGGTCCATTCGCAACGTCGGGTCGATTACCACCGGAAGCGGCTGCCGGCCGCCGGCCGAAGCGGGGGTGGCACCCGGTCGGGCCGGGAGCCGGACGTCGAGCCTCGGATTGTCGGCCTTTACCGTGCCGACCCCTAGGAGAACCGCGTCCCGGCCCTGCCGGAGACGGTGCGCTTCCGCACGGGCCGCCTCTCCGGTTATCCACATCGATTCGCCGCCGGCGGTTGCGGTGCGGCCGTCGAGGGACTGGGCCATCTTCAGGTGGACGAAGGGGCGGCCGAGGGTGACCGCGGTGTTGAAGGCGTCGTTGAGGCGCCAGGCGGAATCGTCGTTTTCGATCAGCTCCACGTCTATTCCCGCTTCCCGGAGCATCTCGATACCCCGGCCGCTTACCCGGGGGTTGGGGTCGATTTGGTTGATGACGACCCGGGAGACGCCGGCGGCGATAATCCGGTCCGTGCACGGGGGCTGGTGTTTTTCCGGGGCTCGATAGCAGCAGGGCTCGAGGCTGCAGAAAAGCGTGGCGCCCCGGCCGGCGTCCCCGGCGTCGTCTAAGGCGACGCTCTCCGCGTGGGGGCCGCCGTACTCGGCGTGGAAGCCTCGGCCCACGACCCGGCCGTCCCGGACGACCACCGCCCCGACCATCGGGTTCGGGGCCGCTCCTCCCCAGCCTCCGTGGGCCAGGCCCACGACATCTCGGGCGTATTCTCGGTCTCTGTCGGTTAGCATGTCCACTCCTCTCGGGGCAGAGGGGTGTCCCCCGGAAAACAAAAAACCCCGTGACTGCATGGCAATCACGGGGCTTGTTTTCGATGGAAGGTACGGCGGGGGCTCCCCGGGTCCCGCGGTGGGCCCGGGCCTGTCAACGGACTGCGTCTTGTGCGCGCCGCGGCCGCCGTTTTGGTTTTCTCCCATCCGGACTCTACCGTCGGTACCGGAATTTCACCGGTTCAGCCTCCCGAAGGAGACTCGCGGACTCTAACCGCCGGTCGGGAATTACACCCTGCCCCGAAAACCTGCCTCAATAGTATCGATAATTAAATACCCGGTCAACGGTACCGGTCCCCGGAAGCGCCGGCTTGAGGCCAGGTTTCGTCTGCGGAGGGCGGTGCTGAATGGTCCGTTGACAACTCCCGGAGCGAGGCGCAAAATATGACTGTAATTGTCTGCAATTACAAGGAGGCGCCATGATACGGCGACACACCCGTCTTCTGCTCGCTTCTGCGGGATCTTTTCTGTTTCTAACCCTTCTTACACCGGCCATTCTTCAGGCCCATGCTGTGGCGTCCTACGTCCTCGGGGACGTCTCCGTCCAGCGGGGCTCTTCCAGAATGGAGGCGGATATCGGCATGGACCTCCTCGAAGGGGATACGATTCACACCGGGGGCGACGGCCTCGCGATCATCTCCGTCGAGGGCAGGGCCGACTTGAAGATGCGGGAGAATAGCGTTCTTACGCTTTCGGATATCGGCGAGGAAATCACTGTGGATCTCGATCGAGGGGGGCTCTTCTCCCGGGTCCGGAGCGCCGTGGGGCGTAACTTCCACGTGCGGGCACAGACTGTCGTTGCGGGGGTCCGGGGGACGGAGTTCTTCGTCGCCTACGGACGGACCATCGAGGACGCGCCGGACGTCTGGCTCTGCGTCAACGACGGGGCGGTGGACGTCGAAGTCCCCGGAGCGGATCCGGTCGTCGTCAACGCCGGGGAGGGTATAAACATCCTTAGCTCGAGCCGGATTACCGAACCGCGGTTCTATCCTTGGACCCG
>JBKHCS010000100.1:0-11411 GCA_046541715.1 Spirochaetaceae bacterium | reverse complement strand
CGCTACAGTTCCACCATCCCCGTCCCCGGGGTCGTGAAAGGAGTTTTAGGTGGCCAAGAGTTATAAGATCGCAGTTCTTCCGGGGGATGGTACCGGTCCCGAAGTCGTACGAGAGGGAAAGAAGGTCCTCGACGCTGCGGCGGCGAAGTTCGGATTCAAGCTCGACTACGAGACCTTCGATTTCGGCGGAGACCGCTACCTAAAGACCGGAGAGGTGCTCCCGGAGAGCGCCGCGGATCAGCTAAGGGCCTTCGACGCGATCTACTTAGGCGCGATCGGGCATCCCGACGTAAAGCCGGGAATCCTCGAAAAGGGCATCCTCTTGAAGCTCCGCTTCGAGCTCGACCAGTACATCAACCTCCGGCCGGTAAAGCTCTTCCCCGGGGTCGACACGCCGCTGAAGGACAAGGGCCCTGAGGATATCGACTACGTCGTGGTCCGGGAGAATTCCGGGGGCGTCTACACCGGCACCGGTGGGGTCACGATGAAGGACACCCCCCACGAAGTTGCCGTCCAGAGCATGGTCTATAGCCGCCATCAGGTGGAGCGCTGCCTCCGGTACGCCTTCGAGTACACCAAAAAGCGCAAGAAGAACAACACCCTGGCCCTCTGCGGAAAGACCAACGTCCTTACCTACGTCTACGACCTCTGGGAGCGCGCCTTCCACGAGATCGGGAAGGCCGACTACCCCGACATCCGCCGGGACTACTACCACGTCGACGCCACCGTCATGTGGATGGTCAAGAACCCCGAATGGTTCGACGTTATCGTTACCGGGAACATGTTCGGCGACATCATTACCGACCTCGGGGCGATGACTCAGGGCGGCATGGGAATAGCCGCCGGAGGCAACATCAACCCCGAGGGGGTGAGCATGTTCGAGCCGATCGGAGGATCGGCGCCGAAGTACACCGGGCAGAACATCATCAACCCCCTCGCTGCCATTGCGGCGGGCGCCATGATGCTCGACACGCTTGGTGAGGATAAGGCGGCGAAGGCAATCGAGTCGGCTATCGCCACGGTTACCGGAACCAAGATCAAGAGCCTCGGGGCCGGCAAGATGGGCTACTCCACCTCCGAGGTCGGAGATCTGGTGGCAGGCGGGCTCTAGACACGTCATATCCTCGGAGGTGCATGCAACGAGTGTGACGACAGATCCTGTCCGGATAGAAGAGAAAGAGACGCTCCTCGCCATCCGGGTTATCAACCTTATCGTGCTCGTTTTTTTGCCGCTCTTTATCTTAGGCTACTCCGCCGAGTCAACGCCGCTTGCGTTGGTTTCCGCCTGGGTCGCCTGGGGTTTCGGCGCGTCGAGCCTGGCTCTCTCGTTCTTCCGAAAGCTCTTTCCGGCGCCACGGTTTCTTACCCTCGGCTCGATTCTCGTCATTATTCTGGTCATCTTTTTGAAGCCGCTTACCGGCTACGGCTATCTCGTGCTCTTTGCGATCCCCCCGGCCTTGCTCTTCGTCGCCGGAACCCGCCTGGGGACGGTCGCAAACACCCTTGTTTGGTTGGTAGCCGTCTATTTGATGTACAACCCCGGGTTCTCGGCATGGCAGATGCCACCGGACGGCACCTTCCGGTTCGTCACCGCGGCGTCCTACACCATGCTGAACGTCCTTACCTACATGGTGATGATTGCCCGGACGAACTCCTTTAGGGCGGTCACCTGGCTTTCGCGCCACGACGCGATAACCGGGCTCCCCACGCGGCGGGTCATCCAGCCGGCGGAGCGCTACCTAACGGGAGTCGTCAATCTTATCGCCCTCCGGGACCTGGAGGCGGTTTCCGCCCAATTCGGCATCGCTGCAGCCGAGGAGGTCCGCCGCGTCTTCGCCGAACGCTTAGCCCAGAGCCTGCCGGGCGGAGCCCGGGTGGTTCAGTACAGGGAGAGCGCTTTTCTTGTTCATCTTCCGGATCTCGACCGGGGCGCCTTCGGGACGTACTTCCCCGTCATGACTCAGTCTCTCTCGGCACCCATCGTAAGCCGGGGGGCCGTCGTTACACCGAGCCTGAACTCGGCGGGCATCGCGGTATCCGAGCCCTTGCCCGCGGAGATTGCCCTTCAGAAGCTGGCGATGACCCTCCCGGTGAGCTACGCCCAAGGGCCGAACTCCCACGTCTGGTTCGACGTCGGTATCGAGCGGGAGCACTCGACCCGAGTGCTGATGGGCGACCGCCTCGAGCATTCCCTCGAGGAGGGTGGCCTGACCTTAGTGTTTCAACCCATTCGTTACCTTGCCGAAGCGGACAGGTGGGATCTCGAGGTGCTCCTCCGGTGGTACGATGCGGAGCTAGGGCATGTCTCGCCGGTTGAGTTCATCGCAGTCGCCGAAGAGCGGGGGCTTATCGAGCGGATGACGCGGTACGTCGTGTCCGAGTCCTGGAAGCAGTTGGGGGACTTCGTTCGGGCCGGGGGAATCGGGTCGGTTTCGATAAACCTTTCGCCTCTCCATATGCGAAGTTCCTCCTTCGTCCAGCAGATCGACGCAACCTTCCACTACCACTCGATCCCCATCGATCGTTATACCCTGGAGCTGACCGAGACCGCCTTGATCGATCAGCGGATCGTCGCTACCGGGATTCTAAAGCGCCTGAAGGAGCTCGGGTTTTCGCTCTCCATCGACGACTTCGGAACCGGATATTCTAACCTGGACTATCTGCGGCGCCTTGAGGTCGATCGCCTCAAAATAGACCGGAGCTTCATTACCGGGGTTACACCGGGAACCCGGAACCACTCAATTCTGCAGGCAATCGTCGGTCTCTCCCATTCTCTCGATATGATGACTGTCGCAGAGGGGGTCGAAAGCGTCCAGGACGAAGCGTTGGCCGTCGCCCTCGGCTGCGACGCCATCCAGGGCTACCTCTCCGGGCGGCCGATGGACCGCGACTCGCTTATCCCGGCGCTGAGCCTGTCGCTTCCGGAGAGTCCATGAAGCGACTCTGTCTCCACACCATCACGACCAAACCCTGGGATATCGACACCGCTCTGGAAAAGTATGCAGAGGCGGGAATAGGCGGTGTGTCGGTCTGGCGGGACGCCGTCGCCGGCCGGGACTTAGCCGAGGTGCGTCGACGAATGGAAGGGCTCGGTCTCGCCGGGGTCTCCTTGGTCCGTGGAGGCTACTTTCCTCATCACGAACCATCCCGCCGACAGGCAGCCCTGGAAGAAAACCGGCGTTGTATCGAAGAAGCCCACGAATTGGGCCTCCCCCTCGTCGTCTTGGTCTGCGGGGCGGATCCGGCCCAAAGCTTGGAGACCTCTCGAAAGCAGATTACCGACGCCCTCTCGGTCCTCGCCGACGAGGCCGCTGCCGCCGGCGTGACACTCGGGATCGAGCCCCTCCACCCGATGTACGCCGGCGACCGGAGCGCCGTAAACACACTCGCTCAGGCGAACGACATGGCAGAGGCCCTTTCGCATCCGGCGGTCGCCGTTGTCGTGGACGTCTACCACCTCTGGTGGGATCCGGATCTTCGCCGGCAGATACATCGATGCGGTGCGATGGGTAAGCTTGCCGCCTTCCACATCTCCGACTGGAGGATTCCCACCGAAGACCTCGTTCTCGATCGGGAGATTATGGGGCAAGGGTGCATCCCCCTGGCGGCGATAACCGAGTGGGTCGAGGAGACCGGATACACCGGCTACATCGAGGTCGAGATCTTCTCCACCCGCTACTGGCAGGAAGATCAATCGGTCTTTCTCTCCCGGATTATAGACGCCTACAGAGCTATCCAAAATGACAGGTGATACCAACACCGGGGCCGTTGGGTCAGGGGTCATCGACTACCATCACAAGTACTTTCGCTCGGTGGAGAACAGCGCCAACGGGGAGGTGTCCGGTCGGACGGTCTTTCACTACCGGGAGGCGCCTTCCGTGGCCCCACCAGCGGTGGTCTGGGCCACCTACCGGGGAGGGTCTATTCTCTGGGGAACCCTCACCGGTACGAAGGCCGCCGACGGCTCTCTCTCCTTCTGTTACCAACACGTCAACACCGAAGGAGAGCTGCGGACCGGCTGTTGTGAGTCGACCCCGGCGGTCTTGGAGAGCGGCCTCATCGAGCTGCGGGAGGCTTGGCGCTGGACCAACGGAGACGAGTCGACGGGCACTTCGGTGGTCCGGGAGTTCATACCGCGACGAGAGGAAGTCGAGGGGCTCTAACTGGGGATCGTCAGTCGGCGGCTCCATGGCTCGACGGTTCCCGTGTCCAGGCGCTTCTGCGCTTTCTTCCGCCAACCGACCGAAAGGGCCGGCAGAGCTGCCATGCCCTGCAAGAAGTCGCGGTCCAAGGGCCGTAGGTAGTACCCTTCGAGAAGCCGCGCGACGCTCCACTCCGGATGCGGCCGCTCGAGAAGCTCGAGGCGGTCCCCACCCCGGGCGCTTCCCGCCTCGAGGATCCGGTAGAACCAGCCGGTGGCGCCGAGCTCCTGGACCCGCCGGGCAAACTCCGGCCGGCCGATGCGGTGGGCGAGCTTCCAGCACGGTTCCCGTCCCTGGGAAACCTCCAGCACGGCGGTCCCGAGGCGGTAGCGGTCGCCCACACAGACGTCTTTCTCCGTTATTCCGAGGGTCGAGATATTCTCCCCGAAGAAGCCGGGCGCCGAGAGCTCGGACACGGCTTCGGGGTACTCCCGACGCCACCGTTCGTAGTGGTCGTAGGCGTAGTGATGCACCGCTTGATCCGGGCCCCCGTGGTGTTTCTTGTCCGCCTGGGCGTCCCCGGCGAGGCCCCGGAGGCCGACGGCAACCGGCCCGGTAACCGGCTGTTTACGGATGGCGCTCTTTCGGCCGCCGGGGCCGAATGTGGTCGGCTTCCCGGCGAGGAGAGCCGTTACGATAATATCCTGCATTGCGTCGTATTCTACACCGTCTGCCCCGTGGATACCTAATCACCGAAGGTGAATTGCCTGCAAGAACTCGGAAAATGGAATATAATTTCTCCCAAGGTGAGTGACGAACACACGAACGACTTTGATTTTAGCGACGAGTCGGGGATTTCCGAAGAGGACCGGAAAGAGATATCCGAGCGCATCGAAGCTGTAGCCCGGGAAAGCCGCATCGAAGTCACGCCGGCGCTCTTTAGCTTCAAGGGTACCCGGAAGGCCGCGACGCTTCCGATCCTCGCGAACGTCGTCGGGTTGGTGCTGATCGTTTTCGGCGTTCTCGGCGCATACTACGCCTTCGAGCAACGAGAAGCGGAGATCTCCTCATCTCAGGGAACCTTTACCACCGCCGAGGGGCGTCTGATCGCCGAGCTTCGTCGGCAGACCGCCGAAGAGCTGAGCTCCAAAGATGAACAGATGGTCCAAATACAGCGGAAACTCACCGACGTACAATTAGAGCGAGACCAGATTCTCGGCGAGATAGACGAGCGGGTCCGCCGCCGGGAGGAGGAGCTGCGGCAAGCCCTTATCCAGGAGCTCGAGGCTGAACGCCAACGCCTCCTGCGGGCAGGTGAATCGGAGTCCCGGATCGACGACCGCCTATCGGAGCTCGAGAACAGTCTCGCGGAAGAGAACGCCGAGGCCCTCGCCGAGTTCCAAGCTGAGCTCGAGGCGGAGTACGCTTCGAACCTTGCCCGACTTCGGGCGCTGCAGCGGCAATACGAAGAGGAGCTCCGGGCGCTTCAGCAGGAGCGTCTGGCGATCTCCCGGGAGTCGGAAGTCCGAGAGCAGGAGATCCGGGAGCGGATCGTCGTCCGGCAGGCCCAGGGAGGCACCGAAGAGAGGGCCCCCCGAACCTTTGTTATGGAAGCCCCTCCGGCAGACTCTCCTGAGCTTATCGAGGCCCGGGAGGAGCTGGCGCGAATCGCCGAACAAGAGGATCAGGAGGCTCTGGTTGATTCCCAGATAAACGGTCTCTACCGGGATATTGCCCAACGGGTCGTCGACGAGGAGTACACCCGGGCCCTCAACCAGCTTGCCACTTTGAGAACCCTCATTACGGATCCGGATTTTTCCTCCCTCCCGGGGATGCGGCAGCGCCTCGAAGTCGACTTGACCGTCGCCCGCACCCTCGAGGCGTTGATTCAAGAACAGATGGCGGACCGGGAGGTCCTTGATCAGACCAACGCGCTCTTTGTCGAGCTCCGGGGCCATGTCGAGGACGCCCAGGAGTACGCCCGCCGGGGCGACGAGACCGCCGCCCGGGACGCATACCTCGCCGCCTTCCGGGTCTTGCCGGAAGTAGCCGAAGGCTACGCCTTTCTCTCGGGTCTCGAAGACGCGGGAACCGCTGCCAGGGCGGCGGAGTTCAACGACCTCGAAGCCGAGGCCTCCGATGCCCTCGAAGCCGAAGACTACGAGACCGCCCTTGCGCGGTATGGCGATGCGGTCTCGCTCTTGACGGTCAGCTTTCTTTCGGCTTCGGAGCGGCAAGCCATTCGGCAGAACTTGTCGGATGCCGGGAGCCGTATGATGGCCGCCACGACAACCGCCGAGGAGCTTAGTACCCAGCTGGCCGCCGCCGAGACGGAGCTCGCCGAAGCCCAGGCCGCTTTGGAAGAGGCCGAGGTCCGCCCTGCGGATGCGGGCCTGACGGAAGAGGAACGGCAGTCCTTCGAGACGCAGATTGCCGGCCTGCGGCAGCAGGTCGTCCGGCTCGAGTCCGCGGCGGCGGCAGCCCGGACACCGGACCCCGCGCCGGCTCCGAGCGCCACGGGACCCGAGGACAGCGGGGCGGCGCAGCTCCTTATCGAACAGGCGAACGCCGACCTCGCCGCCGGAAGCTATCAGTTGGCCCTCACCCGGTACGTCTCGGTCGTCGAGCGCTACCCCAACAGCACTCAACTCGCCGACGCGGTCGACGGGATTAACGCCACGGTCCGGGCCGAACAGGCGTCCCGGCGGGAGGAGATCGCCGCTCTCCGGCAGGAGGTCGAGGAGCTCGAGGCGGAGCAGCAGGAGCTCGTGACCCAGATGGGACAGATCGACCAACTCTCGAGCCGCTACCGGTCGTTGATCTCCCGGTTCCAAGACTACGTCGAGCGGGAAGACCGGATCCTCGCCCAAGGGGGCGCCGGTTCTTTAGCGGAAGCCAAGCTCGAGCTCGACGCATTCTTGACCTCTCCCGCGGTCACCCAGAGCTTTCCGGGGCTCCATAATCGCTTCTCGCGGTATGAGCGCGCCTTCGAAGCCGAAGGCCGGGAAAACGCCATCCTTGAGATGATCGACGTGGTCTACAACCTTTCGGCCTACGACAGCCCCCGGCAGAAGCAGACATTCCTCGAGAGCGAGATCGATCGAGCCGGCCAGGGGAGCTTCTTGAGCGATTTCCTCATCGAGCTGAGCTACCTGGTGGAGGGGTAATTCGGCATGGCGAGCGGTTCTCAGAGAGACGTACACATCTCGAGGGAGGATCGAATCGCGCTCCTTGCCAAGCTGACTCGAGAAAGAGTTCTCGATCTGGCGGAACAGGAATCCCGGAGTCTCCTCGAGCTCGATCCGGAGTACGGGCGCCGGCGGCTTCGAGCCGCCTTTAGAAGGAGCCGACGGAATGACGCACAAGGAGCTGCTGACTCGCCTCGTCGAGGAGGGGATTGAGTTCGTCGTTATCGGCGGCACGGCGCTGCGGCTCTACAACAGCCCGAGGGTAACCCACGACATCGACCTTGCGATTCGCGAGTTGGACGTCGACCGGGTGGTAGCACTCATGTATCGCTTGTGGTACCGGTTGGTCACTGCTGTGTACGACGACTCTCTGTCGACGTGTCCGACGAACAGAGAAGCCGACGAATGGATTGAACGACAGAAGCCGGGGTCGATCAGCTTCATAATTTGCTCGAAAGACGAATCCGCGCAAGTGCCGTTCGAACGGATAGACGTCTCGAGCCAGGTGGATTTTCTCTTCGAGCTCGGTATTCCGGCGGTGCAGCTAGGGCGCAACGCGCGACCGGTTGAGATTCCGGGCCTTTCGTTCCTCGTCGCCTCGATCGACGACCTGATTCGCCTGAAGGAGGCTCGCCCCGATCGGGACGCGGCCGACGAAGACGATCTTCGGTTTCTCCGGGGGCTCAAGGCGGACGCCTCCGACAGCGAGCGGTAACGCCGGCTATTGATGGCATAGAGACTCAAAAGAACCCGGAAAGCCATCGCTCTGGCATGTTCTTCTTCTGCTCCTCCTTTTGACCGCCGTGCGCCCGCTTCTGGGCTCCTTCTTCGGTGGTAGTCCGAGAGACTACTCTTACAGCGAGTTCACTTCGGCGGTCGTCGCGGATGCGGTGGATAGTGTGACCATCGGCGCCGAGCGCATCGACGGCGTTCTCGCCGACGGGAGCTCATTCAGAACGGTCCGCGTCGAGGACCCCTCGCTTCTGCCGATTCTGCGGGAGCATGGCGTAGCGGTGCGCGGGCAGAGCAGTAACAGTTTCCTCAGTTGGGTCTTCCCCTTGGTGCTTATGTTCGGCGTCTCCTTCCGGATGATGCGCCTAATGAGTGTCGGCGGCTAGATGCCCAAGGGTGTACTCCTTGTAGGCCCGCCGGGAACCGGAAAGACCCTCCTCGCCAGAGCGACCGCCGGAGAGGCGGGGGTGCCCTTTTTCTTCCTGAGCGGTGCGGAGTTTGTGGAGATGTTCGTCGGCGTGGGCGCGTCAAGAGTGCGGGATCTTTTCCAGCAGGCCAAGAAGAAGGCGCCGGCGATCTGGGGGCTCCGGAATGTCGATGAACGATGAGCGAGAACAGACACTGAACCGGCTTCTCGCCGAGATGGACGGATTCCAGCCCACCACGGGACTTATCCTCATTGCCGCCACCAATCGTCCGGAGGTGCTCGACCCTGCCCTTCTGCGACCCGGGCGGTTCGATCGACGGGGTGGTCGTGGGGTTACCGGATCTCTCGGGCCGCCTGGAAATCCTCGAAATACACACAGAAGGGATAACCCTCGCTCCGGACGTCAATCTGGAGAACCTTGCCCGGATAACGCCGGGGTTCTCCGGTGCCGACATTGCCAACGTGATCAACGAAGCGGCGCTTCTTGCCTCTCGGGATGGAAAAGAGTCGGTTTCCGCAGCGGATTTCGATAGCGCGATCGAACGGGTCGTTGCCGGTTCGGAGCGCAAGACCCGCGCCATGAACGACCGAGAGAAGCAGGTTGTCGCCGCCCACGAGGCGGGGCACGCCTTGGTAGCCGCGCTCCTCCCGCGGATTGATCCGGTTCACAAGGTAAGCATCATCCCTAGAGGAAATGCCCTGGGTTACACCTGGCAGCGGCCGGTGGAAGATCGTTACATAATGGGCCAGGAAGAGTTGCAGGATCGCCTCGTGGTACTCTTAGGAGGACGAGGGGCGGAGCAGCTTGTGTTTTCCGAGAACTCCACCGGAGCTGCCGACGATATTGCTCGCGCAACGGATCTGGCAAGAAGAATGGTCACCGAGTACGGCATGAGCGCGGATCTCGGTTCGGTGCGCCTTGCCGCGGACACGCAGGCTCAATACCTTGGCGCATCGGGCCACCTGGACTCCTCGGTGAGCGCAACGACCGCGGCCAAGGTGGATCTCGAAACCGCCCGGATAGTCACGGAAGCTCTGTATAAGGCGATTAGCCTTCTGACAACATACAAGAGCTCCCTGGTGAAGAGATTCAAGGCATAATCGCCGGCGAGACGCATGACGTGCTTCCGCCCGAGGGCGTGGCGATTCCCGGGAGCAACGGCCGGAAACCAACGTGACGCCAGTTCGCATTCGCGGTTAGTTGCCCTCCAGAAGGGCGGCCCTCTTAACAGAGAAAGCCTATCGTATGCCTGAGGGCCCGCCTGCCGGCGGGTCCTTCTTGTTATCCGCCGATCGAACAACCTTCCACCCCCGCCGAGGAGATTCTCTTCTCCTCGTTTCGTGGTGGGTCAATCTTACGTCTATAAGGGTGCCCGGCACCTCGAGGTCGATGCGGAGCTCCCGGCCGGGATGGACCCGCACGCAATCAGAGGCCTAGCTCCTCTCTTACTTCCCCCAGGGAGTGCGTCTCCGCATCCTGTTCGACCTGCTTCGCTTCTCGCAAATCCTTGAGATCGTAGTAATCGCTCAGCTCGTTTTCGATATACTCAAACTCTTCGTAAGGCAGAATGACGAATTCCTTCTTCCCGTTTTTCTCTAGTATTCTTGGATGCAGTTCCATGGTCCCTCCGTACCGGTAAGCCTCTCGACGGTGTATGATCCGGTATACGACAACACGGTTGGGCCCTGCGACCTCGAAAAGGACCCGATAGTCACCAACTCGCAAGCGGTATTCCGGCGTGTGGCTGGTGAGCTTCTTTACATCTCCATGTAGGTCCGTCTGAAGCCGCTCCAGGGCATCCGCAATTCTGGTTGCCTTCGTTTTGTCGATTCCTCGAAGGTCTTTGATTGCTTTCGGCTTGAGCTCAACCGCGTATTCCACGCGTTCAATCTAACACGTACGGCACAGAGAATCGAAGCACCAGTAAAGATGCGGTAAGTCCCTCTTTCCTTACGTGCCCGGCACCTCGAGGTCGATGCGGAGCTCCCGGCCGGGATGGACCCGCATTTTGGCGCCGAGGTACCGGCGCCCAGCCCGGGGCCATGGGGAAGACGCCCAGGAGTACGCCCGAAGGGGTAATGAAAGCGCCGCCAAGGCGGCCGAGTTAACGAGCTCGACGCCTTTTTGACCTCGCCGCCGGTCGCCGAGAGCTTTCCGGGCCTCTTCGACCGCTTTTCCCGGTACCAACGCGCCTTTGAAGCCGAGGGCCGGGAAAACGCCATCCTCGAGATGATCGACGGGGTCTACGGTCTTTCGTCCTACGACAGTCCGCGGCAGAAGCAAGCCTTTATCCAAAGCGAAATCGAGCGCGCTTCGGAAGAGGCAGCTTTCTCGGCGATTTCCTCATCGAGCTAAGCTACCTGGTGGAGGGGTAGGCGTCTCGTTATCGGTGGGGACGGAGGCGAAGTCGGCGGGGCCGACCCGAACGTCGAACCGCCGCCGAATCCGCTCTATACCATACCGGCTTACAAACCTTTCTTTTCGAAGAACCGAAAGAGGAAGAAGGCGCCGATCGCAAGAGCCGCAATCACGATCCAGTGGCTCAGTCCGAGAAGCTCCGGCAGCGAGACCGGCCCGAACGCTCCGATTGGCGCGATGTAGTTTTGGATCGCCGGATAGAGCAGGGCGAATACGAGCCCGCCGAGGAGCATTCCGATGATGGGCCACACCACATGGTAGCGGCCTTCCCCGAGGGCGCCGATGCTCGTACCCGGGCAATACCCGATGATCGCCCACCCGGCGCCGAACAGGAGCCCGCCCACGATCTGGAGGCCCAGGCTCAGCGATCGCGGAGTAAACGACACCATGCCGATGTCGGACAGGAGATAAATGCCGATTGAGCCGACCACGATTGTGGTAAGCATGAACTTGACGATGGTCATGTCCATAAGGCGCATGGCCCCCACCTGTCGTTCAAACCT